>JAKAIE010000079.1 GCA_021814475.1 Nitrospirota bacterium | reverse complement strand
CCGGCCAGCGCAACCCGGAAAAGTCTCCCGTATCCCCTTGTGGTACTCTCCCTCTTCCTCACTCTCCCTCTTCCCCACAGACTGTCATCTAATCTTCTCACCGCCCCATCTTACAGTTCCCTTTCCACTCTGTCACCTGTCAGTTCTGACAGGTTCTTTTTTCCGGGAAAATATGTATACTATCCGGTTTTGTCGGTATCCCTCTGCGCCTGCATTCTGAGAAATACCTTCTGAATTATATAGGTATCCAATGGCCGTCATTTCCCCATGTGATACATTAAGCCAGTGGTCGACATCATCAGAATATGCCTGCCGTTCATCCTGATACTGGCCCCGTGTTATCTCTCATCCGTATCTTCGAGATTATCCTCAGGGAGCAAAACGTGCTGCCGGAGATGATGACAGCACTCCTGTCACCCCGAATAACTGCCCTGATCTTCGACGCTGTTTCTTATCGGCAGCCTGTCTGAAAAAACCGTCCATATCAGTATCGCAGCAAAAATCAGCATAGTCAGAGGAGTCCACCACATGCCGAAATTTCTGTCGACCGGCCTGAATATCTCCGGGAAGATACCGAGGGACAGACCAAGCAAGGCCACAGCGTACCCGAGACTTGATAATCCCCCGATTACAGCAAAACGAACCGTGTAGAGGGCCAGAGCAGGGCCGACGATTACGCTGCTGTTGATTTCGGTCATAGGGTTAAAAAGCATGAGGTAGGTCGTGGTGAGGCCAAGCAGCAACCATGCCCGTGCCGGCTCGTGCCGTTTTCCGGCGCCGATTAGCCATACGACCATGGTCGCGAGGCCGGCGCCGGCGCTCAATAACGGGAAAATGCCTTCCGGTAGCCCATTGCCCAGCCTTCTCAGCAGCCCGTTCAGGCTTGCAAACTGTCTCTGATTGACAGACAGGGCGGCAAGGTGTTCAAGATATTGGCGATACTGTGACAGGACATAGGACGTATCGGAAAAAAGGAAGGGGATGGCCAGAAATACCAGCAGTCCGAGGCCGATCCTCCATATCAGTGTCCTGTATATCAAAGCCGCCAGGAATATCATCACAAAACCTATGGCCCCTTTCGCGGCAAGTGACAACACCAGGCAGAGCGTTGCCAGCCACCACTGGGACAATGCGATGCAGGCCGCCGCATGGATAGTGAGTGCGGAGAATATGAGATTCGCCTGGCCGTTTCTTATAGCGGCAAGACTGGGCAGGAGCATGACGAGGGCCGCGCAGAGAAACAGCCGGCCATCCCGCAGGGAGGGAGCCAGGCTCATGATTCTCCACAACCCCCACACAAGGAGGACGGCCGAGAGGATGCGCCACATTATGTCTCCGAGCGGAGAGGGCATTGCATGAAATGGCATGAACAGAAAGATGAACTGCGGGGGATAGTGGAAAAGATATTCGCTATAGAGAGGTGTCCGCGAAATCCACTGTTTCACGGCCCCTGCATAGATCGGGGTGACCGTGCGTTTCAGAGGGTCGAGATACACGAGGACGCAGATAATGGCAAGGGCTGCTCCCCAGACAGAAAAGGCTGCCTTCCGGTAAAGGGCTACCCGGGTACCCGGTCTGCTCGGCAGGATCATCGCTCATTCATCTCCGCAAAATTCGGTCATTCCTTTTCCCTCCTGACCTCGGCGCCAAGACGCTGGAGCTTTTCCTCGATCTTCTCATATCCACGGTCGAGATGGTAGATCCTGTGGACTGTGGTCGTGCCCTCGGCAGCCAGAGCCGCAACGATAAGCGACGCGCTGGCGCGAAGGTCCGTTGCCATGAGCGGCGCACCCTTGAGCAGGTCGATACCCCTGATTGTAGCGGTCCCTCCCTCGATCATGATATCGGCCCCCATCCTCCTGAGTTCCGCGACATGCATAAACCGGTTCTCGAATATCTTTTCGGAAATGACACTGCTGCCCTCGGCGATGCACATCATCGCCATGAACTGCGCCTGCATATCGGTGGGGAATCCCGGATAGGGCATGGTCTTCGTGCTGACCGCAGCCGGACGCTCCGGACCGACCACCCTCAGGCCGTTGCGGACTTTGTGGAACCTGATGCCGCTGTCCTGCAGTTTGTTGATCAGCGCATCGAGGTGGTCCGGCCGGCATTTCTTTATGGTTATGTCGCTTCCGGTAATACCGGCGATCGTCATAAACGTCCCTGCCTCGATCCGGTCGGGGATGATGTTATAATCGAGAGGCGAGAGCCTGTTGACCCCCTCGACCTCGACGACGCTATCGCCGACACCTCTGATCTTCGCGCCCATGGATATCAGGGCATTTGCCAGGTCAACGACCTCCGGCTCCCTGGCAGCGTTTTCTATGACCGTTTTGCCTTCGGCAAGCGCGGCAGCCATCATGATATTCTCGGTACCGGTCACGGTCGGGGTATCGAAATATATCTGAGCACCCTTGAGGCGCTTTGCCTTCGCGAGCACATAGCCGGATTCGAGCTTTATCTTCGCCCCCATCTTTTCGAGACCCATGAGATGCAGGTTTATCGGCCTGGCGCCGATGGCGCAGCCGCCGGGGAGCGAGACCTTCGCCTTTCCGAGCCTGGCAAGGAGAGGGCCGAGGATCAGGACAGACGCCCGCATCGTGCTGACCAGATCGTAAGGGGCCTCATAGTTGCCGATCGCCGTGCAGTCGAGGATGGCCCGGCTGTCCTCAAGATGAAAGCCGGCGCCGAGGTTCGCGATAAGCCGGCCCATCGTCATGACATCCCTCAATTTAGGGATATTGGCGATATTATGTTCCCCTGCCGCAAGGAGCGACGCGGCCATGATCGGCAGCGCCGCATTCTTCGCCCCGCTGATCTCGACCACCCCTGACAGCCTCTTTCTCCCGTTTATGACAAGCTTGTCCATGCACTCCTCCGCATCCAGAATCGTTTATTGTAATCGGATACGAAGCCAAAAGGGAATACTGCCTGCAAACAGCCGAAATAGAATGTTTCCGCAATACTGTGGTATATTTCTAGGTATATGATCAGAGACCTCCGGATCCACGGCAGCATCGGCGGCGTCGATTATTTTACCTTTGTTGCGGGTCCATGCACCTATAATTCATATTTTTACGAAGAAGAGCCCTCCCGGACACGATTTTTCTCAAGGGGTAACGAGTTTTCGATCACGGAGACACACCTCATGTACCGTGGAACTGGCGGGAGCTTCTGTGAGTATATGTTCGGCGTGGAAAAACCTGTCAAGGATATGGCGAAGACCGACCTCCTCAACAGACTGATCATGTTCGGCGCATTTCTCGATGAAAGGGAACAGGTCGTCTTCACGAACAATACCGAGGGCGTCGAGACCTTTGCACGCCTCTTTCTCCAGGGCCATGCAGTCACGAACTATTACTTCATCATCTCTTCGGAATTCGGGGGGGATTACCGCAGGCGGCAGCGCCAGGTCCTGAAGGCTGTCGGGAAATTTCTCAAGAGGACAAACCTGCTTGCCGATGACCGCGATACCGAACTCCTGAGCAACTTCTGCTCCTCACTGAACGAGGAAAAGTCTATCATCTTTATCTTCAAGCTCGTCAACAGGGCGAACCAGGAATATTACGAGACCTACAGCGAGATGTACGCAACGCAGCGGGAGCTCAGCGTCCAGGACGAGGCGACTCTCGAAAAGATCGTGCTCAAACACAATATCGACCGTTACCAGCAGGAGCGGATGAAGATCGACATCATGTACCGCCACCCTGACAACAGGGTTGTGGTCGACGAATACCGCGACATCCTCCTGAAGGGTCTGACGCGGGATACCCTGCATGCCTCCGAGTATGCCCGCCTCAACCGGCTCAGGACCTTGAGCATCAGGAACAACATACCTGTCGTCCTCTTCGACACGCTCGATGAGCTCCTGCTGAAGGGCAAGATCATCCAGGAGATCGAGGAACAGGACTATCTCAAGGATGTCCGCGCCATCCTGGAAAACCTCTTCTTCAAGGACCCCTCTCTGAAGCGTCATATCATCACTGAAGATATCGTAAGGCTGGTCAGGGCCAAGCATATGGCGTATGCACAGAATGAGCGGGGCTTCGAGCAGGTCCTCCTCGATATCGGCAAGGCCTGCGACGACATCTCCCGGGAGACGGATGACTTCAGCATCTTTGAGGAACTCAGTTCGATCATCACCTACTTTGACCGGTATGACAACGTCCACGCACTCCTGAGCCAGCTGGCCTTCATGAAAAATATAGACTTCAGGGAGGAATCCCTGAGGAGCCTGATCGGCAACAAAAAGGCGTTCGATGAGCTGGACCCTAGCCTGTTCAGCTCTGTCTTTGTCAGGGACCTCCTCGGCAACAGGTATATCACCAGTTACGGCAGGCAGAAGATCAGGCTCCTCCTCAAAGGCATCGACAATGTCCAGCAGGGCGAGGCGTCACTGAAGGACGTGACTGCGGGGCTCAGGGCACTCAACGACGAGGAGCGTCTTTACCACGAGACCCACGCCGCACTCAAGGAGCGGATGAGGAGCTTCTTCCCGGGCCTCGAATTGAAGGAAGTGAGGGAGAAGATCAGGGACGACATCACTGCGGAACTGAGCGAGCGCGGGATCACCGGCAGACTGCCCGAGAAGCTCTTCGAAAAGGTCTTCATCGACCTCAGGAAGGAATCGGTCTACCTGAATCAGATACTTCCGTCGGTCATCCAGAAGAGAGACTCTGCCCTGAGGGAGGATTTTCTCGAAAACAGCGGCCTCGACAGGTTTTATTTAGAATCCCTCGAGAAGGAATATTTTGAAGAGAAGGGGCTCGCCTCGTCTATCCTCGAATCATTGCGGGAAGAGAAGGAGCCGTCAAAAACTGGAGGCGACGAGCGGATTTGAACCGCTGCATAAAGGTTTTGCAGACCTCCCCCTTAGCCACTTGGGTACGTCGCCATAAGATCAGCTGTCAGTAAGCAGGCCCCGGCTGTCAGAGGGGAACTATCAGTATATTCGTCCTGGACTCACTCTGACAGGGGTCTGGTCAATGTTTTTTATGGAGCGGGAAACGGGATTCGAACCCGCGACCCCAACCTTGGCAAGGTTGTGCTCTACCACTGAGCTATTCCCGCATCTAAACTTCAGAGGATCGCGCAGCATCGTGCAATCCTTAACTTATTACTACCGCATGAGGTATAATTATAATTCAAAAGCAAAATAATTGACAAGTGATTTTTACTTTTTTATGTACCCTGATCTCGATACATTCACGACATTAGCTGAAAAGGGCAACCTGATCCCGGTCTACAAGGAAATCCTTGCGGACACGGACACGCCGGTGACAGCATACCTGAAGGTCGGCGGGTCGCCGTCCTTCCTGCTTGAGAGCGTCGAGGGCGGGGAAAAGTGGGCCCGCTACTCCTTTATCGGCTCCCGGCCCTCCCGCATACTCCGGGGCAAGGGCAGGACAGTCGAGATCATCGAGAACGGGTCGACGAAGCGGATCTCCTCCGACGATCCGATGGGGCTTGTCCAGGAGGAGATATCGAGATACCGGCCGGTCGAAATCGCCGGTCTGCCGAGGTTCTTCGGCGGACTTGTCGGCTATATCGGATATAACATGGTGAAGCATTTCGAGACGATCGAACTCAGGGAAAAGCAGGGGCTCGACCTCCCCGATTTTTTTCTTATGGTCACCGACACGATCCTGATCTTCGACAACCTAAGGCAGAGGATCAAGGTGATCTCCAATGCGCATATAGAGGGGCAGTCCCCGAGGGAGGCCTATGAAGAGGCGGCGAGCAAGATAAACTCTCTCATCGCGCAGCTCCGCGCACCGCTTTCTCTGGGCGATCAGTCCGTTGGAGCGATGGCTGAAGGGTTCGCCTCCAGCCAGTCGAAGGAAGAATTCATGTCCGCCGTCGAGTCGTCGAAGGAATATATCAAGGCCGGCGACATATTCCAGGTGGTGCTGTCACAGCGCTTCTCCCGCCTTTCCTCTGCTTCTCCGTTCAATGTCTACCGCGCGCTGCGGGTGATCAACCCTTCTCCGTATATGTATTACATCGATATCGGCGGGGCGCAGATTGTCGGATCGTCACCCGAGATACTGGTGAGACTCGAAGGGGGCCGGATCGTGCTCCGGCCGATCGCGGGAACAAGAAAACGGGGAGTGAGCGAGTCCGAGGACCGCGCATTTGAAGAGGAACTGAAGGCGGACCCCAAGGAGATTGCCGAGCATATCATGCTCGTCGATCTCGGCAGAAACGATGTGGGCCGCGTCTCGAATCCAGGCACGGTCCATGTTACCGAGATGATGGCAGTCGAAAGGTACAGCCATGTCATGCACCTCGTCTCGAATGTCGAGGGGGAGCTAAAGGAAGGCCTTAACGCCTTCGATGTCCTCGCAGCCTGTTTCCCCGCAGGCACGGTCTCCGGCGCACCCAAGGTAAGGGCGATGGAGATCATCGATGAGCTGGAACCGGTGGATCGCGGACCGTATGCAGGCTCTGTCGGGTATTTCAGCTATTCAGGAAATATGGACACCTGCATCACGATCCGTACACTTATCATTAAAGACGGGACGGTTTACGTGCAGGCAGGGGCTGGCATCGTTGCCGACTCTCTTCCTGAGAGCGAATATTTCGAGACAGTCAACAAGGCAAAGGGCATGATGAAGGCGGTGGATATGGCAGAGGAGGGTCTCGGCTGATGCTTCTGATGATAGACAACTACGATTCTTTTACCTATAATCTCGTCCAGTATCTGGGTGAGATCGGGGAAGATATTGAGGTATTCAGGAACAACAGGATCACGATCCAGGAGATAGAGAAGATGAACCCGGACAGTATCGTCGTGTCGCCGGGACCCTGCACTCCGAACGAGGCGGGTATCTCCGTCGAGACCATACGTCACTTTGCCGGGAAAATCCCTATTTTAGGCGTCTGTCTGGGACATCAATCAATCGGTCAGGCCTTCGGCGGCGACATAATCCGCGCACCCAAGCTGATGCACGGCAAGACCTCTATGATCCATCACGACGGGAAGACACTCTTCGAGGGTATCGAGAACCCCTTCATCGCCACTAGGTATCATTCTCTTGTCATCAAGAAAGAGACGATGCCCGACTGCCTCGAGATATCTGCCTGGACCGACGACGGCGAGATCATGGCGGTCAGGCACAAGAAATTCATCATCGAAGGCGTCCAGTTCCACCCCGAGTCGATCCTCACCACTGTCGGCAAGGATCTGCTCAGGAATTTTCTGAAACTGAAGTATTAGCAGACAGGAAATTAGATCGCAGGAAAAATCAAGCCCCGCCTCATCGTCTCTACCCGTGCGTTATTCCATCCATGCTCTTGGCAACTACTTTTTTATTTCGGGAGGTCGCTCTTCGACAACTTTCCAGAAGATCTCATAATTAATACGGCAGCTGAAACTCGTTCTGTGCTTGATTATTGCGCGAGATGAGGTAAAATGAGGATAAAACCATCAAGGAGGTTTATCGTGAGCAAAGAAAAGAACAAACAGAAACCGAATGCAAAGAAGAAGGCACAGCACACCCTGAAAGAAAAGAGACAGGCGAAAAAAGGCAAGGCCGAAGGCAGGAGCCAGCTGATCGGAAGTTGAACCTGCCTCGCTTCTATTGAAAGGCAATGGCATTATTAAGGGTTATGAATCCGTCTGCTGCGCGCCGGAAGCCGACAGGTCGTTGATCGCATCGATCAGCGTCCTGAGTCTTCCGAAATCCTTCCGGTTAAACTGCACGACGAGGCGCGGCAGTTCGATGATATCCTCTTCTTCGGCCTCCTCGGGCAGGGCTGACGAGCGGTAGATCCTGCCTCCGCGGACAAGGATGTCCCTGAACTCTCCAGAGAGTCTTTCGATATCTTCGTCACTGACCGGAGACGTAAGCCTCAGGACGAGCAGCTTGTCCACATAGCGCAGGCTGTGATACCGGGTATAGAAACGGTCAATCGACCTGACCGCGGAGTCGATGCTGTCGACCCTCTTAAAAAGACCGAAGTCCGATTTCAGGATATAGCCCTGCGACAGCAGCTCCTCCTCGAAAAAGTGGAGCCACCGTGACCAGTACTGACCGCCTGGTTCGTCCACCAGGACCAGGGGCAGGGGGTTATGCTTGCCGGTCTGCAGTAAGGTAAGAGTCTCCATAGCCTCGTCGAGGGTCCCGAACCCGCCAGGGAAAAGCGCAATCGCATCGGCCTCCCTCAGAAAGGCGACCTTGCGGTTGAAAAAATATTTGTAGGTGATCAGCCGCGGGTTGCCCCGGAGCACGTAGTTCGGCATCTGTTCGAACGGCAACCTGATATTGACGCCGAAGGAATGTTCGGGCCCAGCGCCTTCGTTCACCGCCTGCATGATACCGCCGCCCGCTCCCGTGATGACCATGTACCCCGCCCGTGCAAGGGCCTTCCCCAGATCACTCGCCATGCGGTATACCGGTTCATCCGGACGCGTCCGGGCAGACCCGAAGACCGTCACCTTCCTCGTCTTGCGGTACGGTCCGAAAATCTTGGAGGTGAACCTCATCTCCTTCAGGGTCGTATTCATCAGCTTGAGATCTGCCCTGTCCCTGTCTTCCTGGCCGGCCTTCAGAGAGGCGATGATCATCTCGCGGACAATCTCGGCGTCATGCACCGCACCGACCGCCTCGATAAGCCGGTCAATCTCCTCGTCTACGATTCCGTTATTTCTCGTGAAATGAAGTTTCATAAATATGCGCCGTATTGTTATACCACGATTGGCCTGCCTAATGCATAATCTGCAATCGCAGATTCCACCAAGTGCCATGCACTATTCGTTCACTGTCGGGACAGCGGTTGTCCGGCATGGCCCTTCTGAAATGCCCGATTATTGAAAGACCTTCTCAGTCCTGTCCATCCAGCGCGTCGATCGCCTCTTCCCTCTGTCTCTTTCTCTCTTCCTCTGCCTGGGAGATCAGCTTTTCCTTCGCCTTTTTCCTGGCCTCCTGGTCGACCTTGAAGTCCCCTTCGTCGAACGTCACAAACCGCAGCCACTTCAGCGAGAACTTCAGCAGTTCGAGCTCGTCCTCCGCCAGCGTCTTCAGCGTCTCGGGGTCGAGCTGGTAGGCCGCTATGAATCTCGGGCTGAAGGCCATATCCCTGAAGAGGTCGAGGTTGGTGCTGACTATATAAAAGAGTTCGAGAGAGCGCTGGCTGAACTCGACCCTGCCCAAGGTCTTCGCCTTCAGCACGATCGCCATCCAGTCGTTGTTCATCTCGTCGTAGAGGTCCGACTCCTGGTCCTGCCGCCATTCCTTTATGGTCCAGACGGTCTCTTCATTGTGACCGAGGCAGTGGTCCTCCTTCACCTTAATGAAAAAGTCCTCTCCTGTCTTTCCTGTGTCCTTCTTCATCATCCCCATGCCGATCGGATAATACCTGCAGGTTAGGGGACGGTCGGTATAGACGGTGCAGCCTTCAGCCGTCACAAAGGGGCAGGAGCGGATCTCATCATCCTTCATCTTTAAACCCACAGTCTGGAGGGAAGACCCCTCTATGGTCATAGGTATTGTGTAGTCATTAAGGAACTCCAGGCAGGACTTCCCGAGCCTGTTCTTAAGGCGGAATATGTCATAGGGTGAAAGGATTATCCTGATACCGCTGCAACACTTTGTAAAACAACCGATGCCCGGATAACACCTGAATTTGAACCGTGAAGAGGCGGTAAGATATTCCGGCACCACGACGCTTTTCTGTGTCTTGCTCTCTACAGTCTTCTTTATCTCGTTTATTTCAGCCTTCGCCTTATTCTTCTTTTCACCCATGGAGGACTCCTCTTTGTTATGTTATTGCGTCAATGGCATACGGCCGTTGGCAGATCATTGGAAAGGAGAAGATACTATATGCCGGTTGTTTCCACTGAGCATGTGATAGCTGTTATTATACTATACGGGTATATGTTGATACCATTGGGCACGGCATCGCCTGTGATATAATCCATCTTTGCAAGGACCATGATATGAAGAAGGTAACGCTCTATTCTCTCAGCACGTGTCCTGTTTGCAGGAAGGTCAGGACCTTCCTGGACGAAAACGGAGTTCCCTATACGCTTATTGAAGTCGATCGGCTCGAAGGTGGTGAGCAATGGGTAATGACAAAGGAGGTTGCCAGGCACAACCCTCAAGGGACTTATCCGACCACCGTTGTCGAAGAAGTGATCGTTGGGTATGATATCGAGTCATTAAGAAACAAGATCGTTGGCGATGGTGACGGGGCAGCAGGGTGAGCATGACCCCTGAGAGACTATTCGAAATACTGACCCCTTATGCCGCCAAACAGGGCTTTTGGCTGAATAGTGACCGCGCGTTCGTACTCGATATCCTGGCCGGGCTGCTGAAGAATGAAGAGCGCTATGGCTACCGGTCATGTCCGTGCAGGCTGGCCTCGGGGACGAGGGAGAGTGACGGAGATATTATATGCCCCTGTGCATACCGTGATGCCGATGTCATGGAATACGGCAGCTGCTACTGCGGCCTGTATGTTTCGGAAGCCTGGAATACTGAGACTATTGAACGAAGGATTGTACCGGAACGAAGAATAAGAAAAGAGGAAAACAGATGAATACACCTGAAATCGACGACAAGAGTATTTTCGAGATGCTCGGGCTTGAGGATATCATAAAGAGGCCTGACATCCTCGGCAAGATCAAGCTTGAGGTGACACCGCAGAAGATGATGGAACCCCGCTTTCAGACCCGGCCGGAGGACATCGAAAAACTGAAGGACATCACGGGCTACATGTTTTATATCGAGACCGAATCAGAAACCCCTTCGCTGATGCTTCTGAAGATCGGCAGATCCGACATCACCAATACGGTCGGGAAGATCTCGGAGATTCCTGCCGATATGGTAAAGAGGGCTATTGACAGCCCTGCATTGCCCCCGACCTGCGGCATGTATGCCATTACCGGAGAGATCAGGGATTGGCTTAAAGAGAAACTGGGTATATAGTTCATACCCCGGAAAACGGGCGCGGAAGCGGAAAAGGGCCGGTTCAGTATATCCTGAACCGGCCCTTTTTGGTTCCGTTGATGCCCTGTTCGTTTATCCCAGAAGGGGAACGATCAGGAGGGCGACAATGTTGATGACCTTGATCATCGGGTTGATAGCCGGGCCTGCGGTATCCTTGTAAGGATCACCGACCGTGTCACCGGTGACGGAGGCCTTGTGGCCGTCGCTGCCCTTCTTGTGCATGACACCCTTGTCGTCGGTCACGCCGTCTTCAAAGGACTTCTTCGCGTTGTCCCATGCGCCGCCGCCTGAAGTCATGGCGATCGCCTGGAAGAGACCGGTCAGGATACTGCCGATCAGCAGACCGCCGAGAGCCTTGGGGCCCATGGTAAAGCCGACAAGGATAGGGGCCACAACAGGGATAAGGGCCGGGACCATCATCTCCTTGATGGCAGACTGGGTGACGATGTCAACGCACTTGCCGTATTCCGGCTTGCCCGTTCCTTCCATGATGCCCTTGATCTCGCGGAACTGTCTGCGAACTTCCTGGACGACGCCGCCAGCTGCCCTGCCGACCGCAAGCATAAGCCTGCCGCCGAAGTAGTAAGGGATGAGACCGCCGAGGAACAGACCGGCGATGACAAGAGGATCAGACAGATCGAACGCTACCGCACCGGCTGCCTTTTGGGCCAGCTCACGAGAGTACTCTGCGAACAGAACCAGGGCCGCAAGCCCGGCGGAGCCGATTGCATAACCCTTGGTAACTGCCTTTGTGGTATTGCCGACCGCATCGAGAGGGTCGGTGATATCCCTGACTGCAGAGGGAAGTTCCGCCATTTCGGCGATACCGCCCGCGTTGTCCGTGATAGGACCATAGGAGTCGATAGCGACAACGATACCGGTCATCGAGAGCATCGAAACCGCGGAGAGTGCGATGGCAAAGAGGCCGCCGCCCGAATTGCCGCTGAAGCCGCCGCCGAGGTAGTATGCGCCGAGGATAGAGGCCACGATGACGATCGCGGGAAGTGCGGTCGCCTCCATGGACATGGCGAGACCCGCGATAACGTTCGTGCCATGGCCGGTCAGGCTGGCCTTAGCTATCGTCTGAACCGGCCTGTATTCCTTAGCAGTGTAGTATTCAGTGATCCAGACGATCAGCCCGGTAAGGGCCAGACCGATAAGTGAGGTCAGGAAGACGGTCATCGGGGTGAACACGCCTGCGTCAGTGCCCTGAAGGCCGGCGATGAAACGGTCAGAGACGACGTAGAACGCGCCCGCCGCGATGACGCCTGCAACGGCAAGACCCTTGTAAAGGGCGCCCATAATATAGTTGTTTGCGCCGAGCTTAACGAAATAGGTGCCGACAATGGATGCGATGATAGAGACGCCGCCAAGCATCAGCGGGAACTCTACCCAGGGGCTCTCGGGACCGAAGACCGACTTGGCCAGCAGCATGGCCGCGACGAGGGTAACGGTATAGGTCTCATAAAGGTCGGCCGCCATACCTGCGCAGTCACCGACGTTGTCACCGACGTTGTCAGCGATAACCGCAGGGTTTCTCGGGTCGTCCTCGGGGATTCCTGCCTCGACCTTTCCGACGAGGTCGGCGCCTACGTCAGCAGCCTTTGTATAGATACCACCCGCGATTCGGGCGAAAACAGACATGAGCGAGCAGCCGAAGCCGAGACCGACTAGGGCATGGAATGCAGCCTCACCAGCCATGCTTTTGGCGACAAAGAAATATCCTGCCAGTCCAATGATGCCGAGACCGACGACCATGATACCAGTGACGGAGCCGCCCTTAAAAGAAAGGGTGAGGGCATTCTGAAGGCCCTTGGAAGCGGCCTGCGTGGTACGGACGTTCGCGCGGACCGTAACCCACATGCCGACAAAGCCGGCAAATGCAGAGCCGCACGTGCCGATGATAAAGCCGATAGCCGGCCATATGCCGAGGCTCGGGATCGCTGCAATAGCGATGACCAGCACGACAGCGACCATCGCGACTGTCTTATACTCACGGGCGAGGAAGGCATACGCACCTTCCTTGACTGCATTTGAGATCTGCTGCATACGTGCGGTGCCGGCATCCTGCTTCGATACCCACATTGCGGTCATGAAAGCGTACAGAACGCCGAGCACGCCGCAACCGAGTGCAAACATAATAGTGGTACTCATTAAACTCCTCCTCTTTCTGAAAATGTATTATCTAAACTGCTTGTTGACCTCGCCGAAACCAAAGTTTCCCCTGACTTCACCTCCTTCATTTTTTCTTCCTATCAGACAGAATTCAGAATCGTATCAACCCGGGTATTTGTCCGAGATATAATCCTTCAGGTAGTGGTTCTCTGCCCTGAGGTCGGTCACCTGGGCCTTCACCACGTCCCTGATAGAGAGCATGGCGACGAGCTTGTTCTTTTCGAGGATCGGCAGGTGCCTGATCCGGTTCTTGATCATGATGGTGGTCACATAGCAGAGGTCGTCATCTGATTCGCCGATAATGAGATTGGTCGTCATCACCTCGGAAACCTTGATCTCGTTAAAATGACGATCACCCTTCCTGGTCCAGCACTTCAGTACATCCCGCTCGGTAAACATGCCGACAGGCTTGCCGTCAGCATCGATCACCACCAGCGCTCCCACCTCGTTTTCGACCAGCATACTGACTGCGTCCGCCACGGTCTTGCCCATATCCAGCGAGATAATATCCTTCTCAACATCCCCGATAACCTCTTTTACCGTAGCCATGGCGATACCTCCTTTGGTTTTGTCCTGCTATTCCGCATCCCTGCCGCTCTGCTTGGCAAATACGAGGGCGGTAGCCCTGTAGGCCATATGCGCCATCTTCGAAAACGG
>JAKAIE010000078.1 GCA_021814475.1 Nitrospirota bacterium | reverse complement strand
CGCAGCAACAGGGATATCCTGGCCGGCAGGAAGACTGTCGAGAGAAACCGCCTCGACCAGCAGGCCAGTTACCCTTCCCGGCACGACGACATCCCATAACGGAAGGTCCGCACCCGACCTGATGTTTCTCCCAACAAACGAAACAAGCTTCGACACCTGGAACACGGGATGGCTCCTGATATCGGCCTCGGAGAAGACGCGTATAGCATGATCAGGCGCGCCCAGTGCACGGCCGAGCCTTTCAGCCCTTTCAGGGAATAGCGAGAGGATCATGTCGCAGTATGTCTCTGCCAGCCGCCTGCACCTGTCGACAGTAGCCTTCAGCCTGAGCAGATGTCTGCGGTCCTTTGGATCAAATCCTCCTGACCAGGCGTCGAGTTCAGACTCGATAGCCAGACACTCTCCGGAGTCAAACCCGCTCAGCCTCAGATTTCTGATGCCGAGCATGATACATACGACGGCAGTCGGCCATGGCGGTCTGCCCTGCTCCGCGTCAAAATAATTCATGAGGCGGCTGAGGATCACGAAGGAGTATTCCTCCAGTCCTATGTCCGCCATCTGGATACGCTGTCTCTCCTGACCTTTTGTTTCTCCCGACAACTGTCCTAACCTGGACCTCAGCGCGACCAGCAATTCCAGACACTGTACGAGTTCCCCGGGGGTATCGGCCCTGCCCTTCTTCTCCAGGAAATCCCGAATGAGTGGGACAGGTCCTATTTTTCTTACTGCAAGAGATCGGAGCCGTTCTTCGAGAGACTCAGCATTGAAAAACTTTCTGAGTTCCTCGTGAAATATCCTGAACTCCTCCACAAAAGACGGCGAAAGGCGTGCATCGGACGCTGTAATCCTCTCGAGGAGAGCGGCAGAGGTCGCAAGGTCTTCCGGCCCTGCCGAACGGTGAAGCTTATTCTGCAGGGTGCGCTTGATCTCTTCCTTCAGCTCCCCCGGAATATCATTTCTGTGGGCTATGTCACGAATACGGGTAAGCGGCTCTTCCCTCAGGAACGTGTCTTCGAACGACGGCAGCCAAGGGTAGATCTTCCTGATGACGAGCGCCTTTTCCCCGGAGGTTATTTTCGAGAGGTGCTCGAAAATACCGTGAGATATCCTGGCATGATGAGACGGCCGGTAATGTCCTCCGTCTTCGCTGCAGGGCACCTCGCCTGTACCGATGAAACGCAGATAGATCGCGATATACACGAGGGACCCGAGGTCATCAAAAGCGCCATCAGTGATGATCCCGTGGACCCATTCAAGCCTCCGTCTCCAGCTCCTGAGCCTCTGATTTGCCTCCGTGATCATCCTGACGATATCATGTTCGGATCCATGCTCAGGAACAGTTCCCTCCGGCACGAAAAGCTGGCTGATGATTTCGATCAACCTGTCTCTGGCCTCATTAAGAAGCGTGACCGGCACAGGCCACTGTTCCAGGATGATCGAACCGGAAAAGCCGCGGTCCTTCAGGCGCCTCAGAAGACCCTTAATCCCCGCGGGGTCTCTCCCCGAAGGGCCGGTAAAAAGGGGCAGATGTGTATCGGCGTCTCCATAGTTTTCGTGCATATGGACATGGATGATCGGCACGTGAGGACCGAGCATGTCGACGAATCTGAGATAATCATTGCGGGTCGCGCTGCAGAGGTTGGCATGCCCGACATCAAGACAGACACCGACACTGGACATGAAGGAAGGAGCAATCTCGCGCAGTCGGGAGAAGAGGTCGTTGAAATCCCCGGGGCCCGTCAATGGCGTGTTTTCTATTGACAGCTTCATGCCGAAGTCTGCCAGATGTCTTAACAAAGGGAGTATCGCCTCTACAAAAGAGGCGATGCCCTGATCATTCTCAAGATGGACATTATAAAGAGAGGCACCTATATCGCGTGCAAAATCGAGAGACGCCGTAACATCGTCTCCCTGTTCCTGTTTCAGCGGGGAGTTCCTCCACGGGGCATGAACGGACATGCTGATATCATTTTTGCGCGCTGTATCCCGGATCTGCAGCCGCGTTTCATCAGATATATCGTCCTCGGCCCATCCTGCCCCATTCTCCTTCTTGTCAGGAAACCATTCGAAGGCTCCAAAACGGTTGGCAACCGCATATTGAAAAGGTTCAAGGATCCGCGATGCAGAAAAGGCTGTCTGGTTGCCTATTCTGATTCGCACCCTTTAACCGCCTTCCAGTCCGACCTGGGGCCTCGTCTGGACGACATGGTATGCGCCGCCCGAATATGCGCCCTCGATATCCTGTGGATATCCCATCGCCTTCTCTGCCTCCTCCGCTATGGAACAGATTTTCCTCATAAACTCGTCGCGGAACCTCCGGTCCCAGACGAGTCTATCATTCGTGTAGTCCGTCATCGCCTTCAGGGGCTGCGGCATTATGAAGCTGTCATAGAGACCAGCCCCGGCAAAGCCCGACAGGTCTTCCCCATTCGAATCCGACCTAAAGATGAGACCGCCTCCGAAGAGCCCCTTGTCTTTGCTTGGAAACGAGAGCACCGTGGACTTTCCGTCACCCTTCCTGCAGGAAAAACTCATCGCCCTCCCGGGATAATTCCCGACCAGCGCCTCTCCCAGCCCAAGGACTACCTCGGCATAGGCATCGTCCCTCTTCCCCGTCATCGGGTTCACAGTATGGATGACAAAACTGTACTCCGCCTCAATAACCCTCTGTATCAACACCGCCATAAACAGGTCTTCATGGGCGATACCGTTCGCCCTGCGGCTCAGGAAGGCCCTGTCGTTCCACTTCGAGGCCCAGACCCTTTTGATGCATGTCCACGCGGCGTCCCAATCAGGCCAGCCAAGTCCAGACTGCTCCATCACAGGACGGAGTGAAGAGACGATCCCCTCAGTGGATTTGAGGTTCAGGACGCTCTCGCGGAGCTTCCGGAGTATGTCTCCGGGATCACCGGAATCTTTTATCTGTTCAATCAGTGCATGATAGGCATCAGCGGTCTCCCTGTTACGCCCGTCCGAAAGCACTTTTTCGAATACGCCGAAGGTGAGGGCAGCGGATGAAGGGATCCGGACCCACTCAGGAAGCGTCTGCCTGAGACGCTTCAGATTTAACGCTTTGCCTCCAACGATCTTCTCATCAAAATCCCCGGAGGTCACTGCGTACACCCTGAAAACCGGGATGGAGATTGAAGGGAGCTTTCCGGCCTTCATATGCGGGGCTGTCTCAGACAGCGGCTCTTCAGCGCCTTCTTCAAGAACTATTTCTCCCGCCGGGTTCACGCCGAGCCGGATGGACTTCCCTCGCAGTGATTTCATGCGGTCGATTATTCCCTGGTCGTAACAGGTCGCAAAAACGACGCCCGCATTTCGGGAACGTACGGACAGATGGGCCAGGATATCGATCACGGCCGGCGTGATGACGGCCACGACTCCCGGAGGGATCTCCTCATCCCCGGACACACTGTCCGCAATAATAATCGACGGCCGGTCAAAATGTCCGGACTGGACGGATCTGAGAGAGGGGACGACTTCGACACTTCCTGCTGCCCCCCCCCTGCTGATCACCTGCCAGTTGCCAAGCTGTGCGCTTTTCCTGAGCAGCGGATCGAGCCGGCGCAGGAGCATCGAAACGGCAAAGGCGATGCGGCCGCGCACCACTTCTTCGGCAAAGAGGTCTATCGCCCATTTCTCCGCACGAAAGGCATTCCCGAGAAATTCTGCCTTTGGCTGTATAAGCCGGTAATAGCGGTCTATCCAGGAGGCCAGCGCCCTCTCCAGCCGGTCTGCAAATGCCTTCGCCATGAGGGACCATTCCCTTTCGAAACGGGGCATTTTTACGAGCCGCCTCCAGAGAGAAAGACACTGGATGAGTTCATCGTCAGTCGACGTGAAACATAGGTTCTCGAGGGCCATATCCAAAAGATCGACAACCTGATTTCCTGTCAGCCCTGAATCCAGGTTACGCTCGACGGCGACGCGGAGGAAATCCTCCATTGCGAGGTCAAGAAAGAGCAGGTCCCGCACCCTGTCGTCGTGACCGTGCATCTGGCCTGCGAGCCTGCGGCGCGCCTCGGTAATCTTTTCGGCAAGGCTGGAAACCGGCACGGTCCTGTCATCCCTGTGGAACCAGACGAAGTCCATAAGGCCGTGCATCTCGGGATCAAATAGACGCCTGGCTTCGTGGATGGCGATGCCGAGGTCAGTCCCGGCATGCACGGATTTCAGGACGCCGAGGAACTTCTCGAAGTCATGGATCAGGGCGTCCTTCAGGTAGGGTATAAAATCAGGATGGGATCGTATCGGCCGCTCATAGCCTTCGAGCCTCTTTTTGCTGACACCACCCTCTTCGAGCCTTTTGTAAAACCGGTCGAGATTGCCATTGCTTCGCTGGAACTCCAGAAAGGCCTCGCAGATCACAACGTCGTCCGGAGTGGTGTTATTGTGAAGCTTCTGATGCCACTCCTCCATGAAATGTCCGGTAACCTCCTTGATGTGATGCCTGTGCATGATCTCCAGCACCTCGTCCCGCACGCGCTGGCCTTCTCCTCCGCGTCCGAGAGTGGTCATCATCAATCTGATCAACTGCCGTTCCCCCGCAGCCTGGGCATACAGGTTTGCAAGCTTCAGGGTCAGTCGATCGAGGGCATGTGAAAGTTCCCTCGGCTTTGTATTGTAGTTCCTCTGCCAGTCAAGCTGGCGTATCGCAGAAAAACGGAGCCAGACGAAGATCAGGGCGAACCCTTCCCTTCGGTCGCCCCTCACCTCATCGAGAAGGTCGAAGCAAAGATTGAACCTGTGCATGAGCGTCCAGGAATTCCGGCCCGTCTCCCTCTCGATGATCGTCTTTGCGACGCCGGCAATGTCGGTGCTGATTCCAGCGCCCGTAAGCTCTTCTCTTTTCCTGTCCGAGAGCTCGATGTAATAGTTCCCACCGTTGTTGTTATCCCAATGACCGTCCTCCGGAAAAAACAGTACAAATACGAGAAACCGGTACCCCGCCGAGAGATCAACCGCCAGCGAAATCCTCCCCACCCCTTGGTGTTCGACAAAGGGAGTCTGGACCGCGGACTGCCCGAATGAAACAGACCCCTCCGGCCAAACCGTCCCGGGCGGCGTCTTCCATTCCGCACGGATATCTGCAAGTAATGACCAGTGCAATACGCATTTTCGCAGGGTATCCGCACTGACGGACACCTCCAGCCTATTGTCATGCAACGTTTTTTTTGCCGATATAACAACACCGCTTCTTGTAGATAAGTTCTCTGTTATCATCATGCCGTAATCACCATAAGCACCAGTTTATTACAATAAGGCGGACGTGGCAATACATTATCGGGGAAAAACTCGGGAAACCCGGAGACGTCGCGGGCCTCAGAAGAGAGCTGAGTGTAGAATGACTAAGAGGCGGCAGAAAGGGCTTCGACCGTTTTATTCAGGCTTTCGGTATCCTCTACATTCAGTATCCTGACGCCCGGCTCTATGCGTTTGATCAGTCCCGCAAGCACCCTGCCCGGGCCGACTTCAATGAACGTATCGATACCGCATCCGGTCATATTCCTGATCGAATCCTCCCAGAGAAGAGGACTGTTCAGCTGTTTGATGAGGGACGTCTTTATCCTGTCGCCTCCCGTCAGGAACATCGCATCAGCGTTATTCACCAGCGGCACATCGGGTGTTTCGAACCGCATCGGCTCCAGCAGGGCAGCCAATCTGTTCGAGGCCTCGACCATCAGGGCGCAGTGAGAAGGAGCACTGACCGCAAGGGCGACAACCTTTCTGGCCCCCGCCTCTTTCGCCTTTTCCATGGCGACCGAGACCGCCTCTTTCTCACCAGCAATGACTATCTGGCCCGGACAGTTATAATTTGCGGGAGACACATATCCCGACTCGACCGAAACGCAGATCTCATCCATCGTGTTCCTCGGAAGCCCTATGACCGCAGCCATCAGTCCCTTTCCTTCGGGTACCGCCTCCTGCATAAACATCCCTCTTTTTTCGGTCAGGACAACCGCCTCTTTCAGGGAAATCACCCCCGCGGCAACAATGGCCGAATATTCACCGAGGCTGTGTCCCGCAACCATGTCCGGTTGAATATTTTTTGCAACAAGCACTCTATAAGCCGCCATACTCGCCGTCAGCAGGCAGGGCTGCGTCCTGAACGTTTTGTTCAACTCTTCCTTCGGCCCCTGGAAACTGAGTGCCGCCACGTCGTAGTTCAGGGCAGACGAGGCCTCTTCAAAGGCCATCCTAGCCTCTGCATAATTATCGCAGAGGTCCTTTCCCATCCCCACCTGCTGGGAACCCTGGCCAGGAAAAACAAACGCTACCTTCATAGTCCTTTCGCCTCCCTGATCCTTTTGGTCAGCAGGGGCACGATCTCGAAGAGATCCCCGACGATCCCGTATGTCGCGATATTGAATATCGGCGCCTCCGGGTTCTTGTTGATCGCCACAATAATATCGGATGACTGCATGCCGACAATGTGCTGCACCGCACCGGAGATACCGCAGGCGATGTACAGGGTCGGGCCGACGGTCTTGCCCGTCTGTCCGACCTGATGGCGGTAAGGAATCCATCCTTCATCAACAGCGGCGCGTGAAGCGGCGATGCTGCCGTTCAGCGCCTCAGCGAGTTCGAAGAGTGCCTTGAAGCCCTTATCTCCTCCGACACCCCGGCCGCCGGCCACAATAATATTCGCCTCGTGAAGATTGAGCGCAACCTCCGAAACCTCTTTGACCGTCTCGATCACCCGCGTGCCCGAGGAAATTCCGGCCGCGGTGACCCTGATGATCTCACCCTTTCTGTCCGCATCATATTCGCCCTTCTGCATAACACGCGGCCTGACGGTCGCCATCTGCGGCCTGGTGTGAGGACAGAGGATCGTCGCCATGATATTTCCGCCAAACGCGGGCCTCACCTGCAGGAGGTTCTTCGTCTCCGGATCGATCTCAAGGGACGTACAGTCGGCGGTCAGCCCCGTATGAAGCCTGGCGGCGACACGCGGAAAGAAGGACCTTCCAATGGGTGTCGCACCGGCAAGAACGATCTCCGGCCTGTGTACGGAAATAAGGTTTGTCAGTAGTCGCGCATATGGCTCGTCGTTAAAGGTGCACAGCATTTCGTCGTCGCAGTAATAGACTTTGTCCGCCCCCCAGCGTATCAGATCTTCCGGCCCCCCGTCGGCAGCACCGAAGAGGACCGCGCAGAGTTCGGTCCCGAGATCACCGGCGAGCCTCCTCCCGGCGCCGAGCAGTTCATACGATACCCCCGCTATCTTGCCATCTCGCTGCTCCGCGAAAATCCAGACCCCTCTGCCCTGCCCCTTCTCCTTCCTGTCCGATTCCTCGGCCACCTCGGTGATCGCCCCTTCCGGACAGACACCGAGACAGGCACGGCAGAGCTGGCAGAGCTCCGTAATTCTCGCGGCGTCCTCATGCATCACAATCGCATCATACGGGCAGGAAGCCACACAGGTCCCGCAGCCTGTGCATTTTTCGGTTCGTACCCTTATATACATTTTGACTCCAGAAGCTCCGATACGAGCTGACTCACCATCTCTTCAGGCCCGCCCTGCAGCATCTTCCTGTTGCCCTTCGGGTCGGGCGCAAAAATATTCAGCACCTGGGTCGGAGAGCCTTTCAGCCCGAGATCCTGCTCATCGACCTTCAGATCGGCTGCACTGATCTTCACGATCTCCGCCTTCTTCGCCGCCATCTTCCCCTTGAGCGAGGGAAGACGCGGAACGTTCAGTTCCCTGACGACCGTAAGAAGAACGGGCAGCTTCGACTCGACCACATCAAAACCGTCGTCCATCAGCCTCTGCACCACGATCCTTTCCCTGCTGACATCTACGATCTTTCGGATATAGGAAATATGAGGCATGTCGAAAAACTCCGCGATCTCCGGGCCTACCTGGGCGGTATCGCCGTCGATCGCCTGCTTCCCGCAGAGAATGATGTCCGCACCGATATGTTCAATCGCCTTGTACAGTGTATAGGCAGTCGCCCAGGTGTCGGATCCTGCAAAGAGCCGGTCGGAAACAAGAACAGCCTTGTCCACACCCATCGAGAGCGACTCACGAAGCACCTGCTCGGCCTGGGGCGGTCCCATCGTTATCGCCGTAACCTCGCCGCCGGCAGCCTCTCTGATCTGGAGACCTGCCTCGATCGCATGCATATCGAAGGGATTGATGATACTCGGCACCCCGTCCCGTATAAGTGTATTCGTCTCGGGGTTAATCCTGACTTCAGCGGTATCAGGCACCTGTTTGACGCATATGACAATCTTCACGTGCTCTTATCCTCCATGGTTTATAGACGGTACTCGGCATGAAAAAGCTGCATACAACGGATTATTCAGCAGCAAACAATCAAAAGCACTTACGGTTATTTATTGTTTCTCGCAGCTTCCTTGATGATCGCCTGACCGATGACATTCCTCTGGATCTGGTTCGTCCCCTCATAAATCTGAAGGATCTTGGCGTCGCGCATCATCTTCTCGACAGGATATTCTTTCATATAACCGGAGCCGCCCATGACCTGGACCGCATCGGTCGTCACCTTCATCGCAACGTCCGTGGCGAAGACCTTCGCCATGGCCGATTCCTTCGAGACGTCCTTGGCCCCGCTGTCTACCAGCCTGGAGACCGCATAAACGAGCGACCTGGCCGCCTCAATCGATGTCGCCATATCCGCGAGCATATGCTGGACCGCCTGGAAGGTGATGACCGGATGGCCGAACTGAACCCTCTGGCGGGCGAACTTAACCGCTTCGTCAAAAGCCCCCTGTGCCACGCCGACGCCCTGAGAGCCGACGCCTGTGCGTGAATTATCAAGCGTCTTCATCGCCACGACAAAGCCCATGCCCTCTTTCCCGATCAGGTTTTCCTTCGGCACCCTGCAGTTATCAAAAATCAGCTCCGTAGTCGCCGATGCCCGGATACCCATCTTGTTCTCCTTTTTACCGAAGGTAAAGCCTGGAGTCCCCTTCTCGACGACGAAGGCGGACGCCCCGCGTGGTCCCTTGCACCGGTCCGTAATCGCGATGATCGTGTAAACCTCGGCCGCACCACCGTTGGTAATCCACTGTTTGGTCCCATTGATCACATATTCGTTGCCTTCAAGCCGCGCCACGGTCTGAGTCCCTCCCGCGTCGCTGCCCGCATTCGCCTCTGTGAGGCCGAAGGCGACGAGTCTCTTGCCAGAGGCGATATCCGGCAGAAACTTC
The DNA here is from genome assembly GCA_021814475.1 of Nitrospirota bacterium. Classification (GTDB taxonomy): domain Bacteria; phylum Nitrospirota; class Thermodesulfovibrionia; order Thermodesulfovibrionales; family UBA6898; genus PALSA-1316. Next base: position 4,871 of record JAKAIE010000078.1, on the reverse strand, counting down.
TTCTTCTGCTCATCGGAACCGAACAGCAGAAGGGGATAGGTCCCGAGTGCATTAGCCGCGTATGTTGTAGAGACTCCGAGGCAGGCCCGCGACAGTTCTTCCACCGCAATGGCGAGTTCAAGACTGCCCTTGCCGAGCCCTCCGTACTCCTCGGGGATAAAAAGTCCGAACAGATCCGACTGAGCCAGTGTCTTCATAATATCCCACGGGAACTCACCCGTCTCATCAAGCTCGGCACGCACAGGGACGATCTTCTCCTCAGCGATCTGCCTTGCGAGATCCCTTATCATCACCTGTTCTTCAGTCAGAAAATAATCCATTATAACAACCTCCAGATTTTCAAAAACTCACTCACTGCCATTCCGAAACGACTGATAATTTTACCAGATATCTCTCTGTTATTGAAAGAACTTAATGCCGGCCTCCGACGCCGCACACTAATGCTTGTTCAGCTCCTCCCTGCTCGCCGTCACGCCCTTCACTCTGGTCTTTTTGGCGACGCGCTTTACCTGTTTCAGACTCTGGTATAGGTCAAACGCATCCTTCGGTTTTGCATTCTGATGCACCACCGCCTTCACCGCCTGGATCATGGCAACAGGGTCGTCCGACTGGAAGATATTTCTGCCCATGTCGACTCCGGCAGCCCCCCTCCTTATCGCATTATACGTAAGTTCGAGGGCTTCGAACTCGGGCAGCTTCTTGCCGCCCGCCATTACCAGAGGCACCGGGCAGGTCCTGACCAGTTTCTCGAACCCCTCGCAATAGTAGGTTTTGACGAAATGCGCACCAAGCTCGGCAGCCATGCGGCAGCAAAGAGCCAGGTAACGCGCATCGCGGACCATGTCCTTTCCTACCGCCGTCACCGCGAGGACGGGGATGCCATACCGCGTCCCCTCATCGACCAGCCTCGTAAGATTCAGCAGGGTCTTCTTCTCGTTCGGAGACCCGACATAGATCGAAAGCGCCACCGCCGCGACGTTCAGACGGACTGCGTCTTCCATCGACACTGTGATACCCTCATTCGATAATTCGCTGAGAATACTGTTGCCCCCTGAGACCCTCAGCACGATCGGCGTATCTGACTGCGGATCCACTGATGTGCGAAGCACCCCGCGGGTGGGCATCAACGCATCGGCATGACGGAGAAGCGGCCCGATCGTCTTCGCCGCGTCTTCGAGACCTGACGTTGGCCCGAGGAAATACCCATGATCCACCGCAAGCATGACTGTCCTGCCATCGGACCTGATGATACGGGACAGACGATTCTTTAAACCCCAATCCATCTTTCAAAACCTCCTTGTCGAACCTGTAATTATATCATCCTGATTACGGCAGTATAATAACTTTCATTGATTCCTTCGCCTCTTCCACAAGCCGGAATCCTTCCCGGATCTCCGTCAGAGGAAGCCTGTGAGAGATCATCGCGGCCACGTCGACCCTCTTTTGCCGTATAAATTCCATGGCCCGCATATGCTCATCATAATTCGCGGCATACGACGACGTCAACGTGATCTCGTTTCTCCAGAAAAGGTCATTTGCAGGCAGAGGGATCGTCGCGCCCTGGGCCGCGGGCGCAAAAAAGAGTATGGTGCCGCCTCTGTCAACCGAACCGAATGCCTGCCTGATCGCTGCGGCGGCCCCTGCCGTCAGAATCACGATATCGGCGGCCCTTCCGCCGTTGGCGCTGCGCACCCGTGCCGGAACGTCTTCCATTGCCGGCACAGCCTCGTCCGCACCAAGCCTCTCTGCAGCCTGCAGCTTGTACGTCTCCACATCGGTGGCGATGACAACTTTCGCACCCAGGGCACGTGCAAGCTGAATATGCAGAAGTCCCGATATCCCGCTGCCGATCACAACAACAGTCTTGCCCATGTCCATCCCCGCGATCCTCTGTCCCCGGTACACACAGGCCAGGGGTTCTATAAACGTCGCCTCTTCATAGGACATTTCCGCAGGCAGGGGAAACACTCCCCGGTCCACATTAATTGCCGGAAGCCTCAGATATTCGGCAAACCCGCCCGGATAGAAATTCGTCATCCTCAGCGTGTCGCAGACGGTATGATGTCCGCCGCGGCAGTAATGGCAAGTATTGCAGGGAACATGATGGGCCGCGCAGATCCTGTCTCCAGCTTTATACCCCTGTACCCCGGCTCCGACAGCGACCACCTCTCCGGCTATCTCATGCCCAAGCACCAGAGGCCCCCTGCCGGCGCGGTACCAGTGCATAACATCGCTGCCGCATATGCCGCTGGCATGAACCCGGACCAGCAGTTCCCCTGCGGAGATCTCCGGGACAGGCATCTCCTCGACCCGCAGATCGTCTTTACCGTAATAGACTGCTGCCTTCATCAAGTATCCCTCCTGGACGGAAATAAAGGACTCATGCGCTGATGTCCATATCCCTGATAAGGAGACTCGGGCTGCCGACGCCTCCGTAGAATCTCAGGTCGTCGCCGACAGCCTCGATACTGCTGAAGAGTTCCAGGATATTGCCTGACAGAACCGCCTCCTTGACCGGATAGGACAACTCGCCGTTTTCTATCCATATGCCCGTAACGCCGACCGAAAAATCACCGGAGACAGGATTTGCGGTATGCACGCCCATCGCATCGACGACATAAAGCCCCTTGCCGATCGTATCAAAGACAGCCCTCATAGGAACCGTCGCTTCCTCGGATGCCGCCTCTATGTAAAGGTTTGTGGCCCCCACTGACGGTACTGATGCGTACCCGCCCCTTGCCGCATTACCGGTCGAAACCGCGGCCGCCTTTCTGGACGTATACGTATTATGAAGATACCCCCTCAGGATGCCGTTGTCAAAGAGGATCTTCCTCATCGAAGGGACCCCCTCATCGTCCACCGGGCTGCTTCCCGGCCTGCCTGGGAGAAGTCCGTTGTCAAGGATCCTGATCCTGGGACTTATGACGAGATCCCCGGTCCTGCCGGAGAGCAGCGATTTGCCCTTCTGAACATTATCGGCCGAGAGAGAACCGGACAGGATGCCGAGAAAATCCACTGCAACCGCCCGGTCGAGCAGAACCGCAGCCTTTCTTGCATAGAATTTCCTTGCGCCCAGAAGCGAACAGGCCTGGAGCGCGGCGTTAATACCGGTCTGTTCAAAAGAGATATCCCGGAGAAAGCGGCTCCCACTGTAGTCGAACCCCACCTGCGCATCACCGGTCTCCTCCGCAACTACGGTTATCTGGGCCGAACAGACGGTCGAACGGTACCCCGCATGCAGCGATTTCGAATTCATGATAAGCAGTTCAGACGATCCGAAGCTCGCAGAGGCCTTACGAACCTTTGCGATACGGGGGTCCGCATTCCTGGCCGCGTCTTCCATAAGGACCGCCATTCGGATAGCCTCATCCTCACCCGTAGATTCCACTTCCGGGTCCAGCACCGCCACCTCGGGAGCGTCAGAGGCCTCAGGAAAATCCAGATACGCGTCCCTGTCCGCGAAAGCTGCGGCATTCACCGCATTTCTCACGACCAGGTCTATATCGTCCCTGAGGTTGGAATACGAGAAACCCGGGCAGCCGCCCCGCAAAACCCTCAACCCGTAACCGAAGCTCCGGGAAGACTTCAGCGAATCCACGGTCCTGTCCTTCACCTCAACGGCAAGGCCCCGCGAATACCGGAGAAATATCTCGGCCTGGTCAGCGCCGGCATGGAGCGCCTTTGAAAGCGCCGATTCAGCAAAGGAGGCATCAATCCGCATGGACGGAGAATCCTCCCAGTGCGCTACTCCTCATAGTACGACGCTGAAGACGTATCAGACTCCCAGACTGTAACCGCGGCCACATTCAGACCGTCTCCGTTAATCTTCTTCTTCAGGGAATCGTAGATCCATTTCGCGATATTCTCGGAAGAAGGGTTCTTCTCAGTAAACGGGAATACGTCGTTCAGGAAGGCGTGATCGAGCGGGGCTATTACCTCGCGGACGATCTTTTTCAGTTCCCGGAAATCCATTGCAATATCTATCTCGTTAAGCCGCTCGGCCATCACATTGACCTGGACCCTCCAGTTATGACCGTGCATATTCTCACAGTTGCCCTTATAGCCCCTGAGCTGATGGGCCGCGGCGAATGAAACCTCGACAGTCACTTCATACATCTGTCTACCTCCGTGGTCATGTCCTTTTTTTGAAAACCGAAATATACGGCAGGTTGCGGAAGCGGTTGTCATAGTCCAGACCGTATCCGACGACGAACTCGTTCGGGATCTCGTATCCTATATAGTCGATCGGCACATCAACCTCGCGCCTTTCCTTTTTGTCCAGGAAGGTGCAGATCCGGAGGCTTTTCGGCCCCTGCATCAATATACGTTCACGCAGGTAATTCAGAGTCACCCCTGTATCGACGATATCCTCGACAAGCAGCACGTCCCTGTCTGCGACCTCCTCGCGTATGTCATAGTGTATCCTCACCTGACCCGTCGAATTGTCCTTCAGATAACTCGAGGCTATCAGAAAATCGACCGACAGCGGCGTCTGGATAGCACGCACGAGATCACTATAGAAGATGAAGGCCCCTTTCAGTATGCCAACGGCAAGAAGATTCTTTCCTTCATAATCCGCGGAGATACTGCCCGCCAATTCGTTCACCCGTCGCTGTATCTGTTCAACCGTCAGAAACGGCTTGCCAACAACCATATTTTCCTCCTGAAAAATGACATCGTGTATATTAACGTTCCCATTGATTTATCTCAACTAAAAAGGCCTGCCCATGCGACCGCCGAATCCCTTCTATTAACCCGGCAATATAATAGGACAAGTTATGCCGCATAATTTATTCTTGGGTGCTTAAAGTATTTCGAAATCCTTTTCGGCAACTTCTGCAGCTTGCGCATGTGTGAGACAACTTTTGTTT
>JAKAIE010000007.1 GCA_021814475.1 Nitrospirota bacterium | reverse complement strand
AATTTAACAGGATCAAGAGACTTCCGCCTTATGTGTTTGCCATCGTCAATTCTCTGAAGATGGAGGCCCGCAGAAAGGGCGAGGATATCATCGACCTCGGTATGGGCAACCCCGACGGCGCCACGCCTAAGCATATCGTCGAGAAGCTCTGCGAGGCGGCGAAGAAGGGAAAAAACCACAGATACTCGGCCTCCAAGGGCATCACTCAGCTGCGCATGGCGATCAGCGAATGGTACAAACGCCGCTACGATGTGGATCTCGATCCCGAGTCCGAGACATGCGTGACGATCGGGTCGAAGGAGGGGCTTTCCCATCTGGTCCTGGCGACCGTCGGCCCCGGAGATGTGGTCCTGACGCCGACCCCGGCCTATCCGATCCACCCGTACAGCGTGATCATCGCCGGGGGCGAGGTGCGGACCGTGCCGATCGGTCCGGGCATCGATTTCTTCGACGAGATGGAAAAGGCGTTCAAGACGACCTGGCCTCGGCCGAAGATGCTGATCATGAACTTTCCGCATAACCCGACGACCGAGGTGGTCCATGGCATCGACTTCTTCAAGAGGGTGGTCGATTTTGCGAAGGAGAACAACCTCATCGTTATCCATGACCTCGCCTATGCCGACCTCGTCTTCGACGATTACAAAGCCCCTAGCTTCCTGCAGGCGCCCGGCGCAAAGGATGTCGGCGTCGAATTCTACTCCCTTACCAAAAGCTACTCCATGGCGGGCTGGCGGGTCGGTTTCTGCGTCGGCAACAGGGAGATCGTCGGCGCCCTGGTCAAGATCAAGAGTTACCTGGATTACGGCATGTTCCAGCCGATCCAGATCGCAAGCGTCATCGCGCTGCGCGGCCCGCAGGACTGCGTCGAAGACATACGGAATGTCTATGAACGCAGGAGGAACGTCCTCGTGAAGGGCCTCCGTCAGGCGGGCTGGAATATCGAGCCCCCCAAGGCGACGATGTTCGCGTGGGCCGGGATCCCCGAGCCGTTCAAAAAGATGAAGTCTCTCGATTTCTGCAAGCATCTGATCAAAGAAGGGGGCGTGGCGGTCTCCCCCGGCATCGGCTTCGGCGAAGGCGGCGATGATTATGTGCGGTTCGCCCTTGTCGAAAACGAGCACCGGATACGCCAGGCGGTTGCCGGCATCAAGAGGGTGCTGAACAGATGATCAATGTCGGAATTATCGGTTTTGGGACGGTAGGCACCGGGACTGCAAAGATCCTGCTTAACAACCGTGACATTATCCGGGAACGCACGGGCATCGACGTCAACCTCAGGAGGATCGCGGACCTGGACATAAAGAGGGACAGGGGGATCAGACTCGCCAGGGGCGTGCTGACGACCGATGCGAATGCGGTGATCAACGATCCGGAGATAGACGTGATCGTCGAGCTGATCGGCGGGACGACGATCGCGAAAGAGGTCGTGCTCAAGGCCCTGAAGGCCGGGAAACATGTCGTGACGGCGAACAAGGCCCTGCTTGCGACCTACGGCAGGGAGATATTCAGGACTGCCGCGGCGAACCGCGTGCAGGTCGGCTTTGAGGCCTCCGTCGGCGGCGGCATCCCCATCATCAAGGTGGTCAGGGAAGGCCTTGTCGCCAACAGGATAAGGGCGATCTACGGGATCGTCAACGGAACGACGAACTATATACTGACGAAGATGACCGATGAAAAGGCCGAGTTCGGAGAGGTGCTGAAAGAGGCGCAGAAACTCGGCTATGCCGAGGCGGACCCTACTTACGACGTCGAGGGGATCGATTCGGCCCATAAGCTGGCGATCCTCGCCACCCTTGCTTACGGGGCCCCGTACAGCATCAGGGACGTGCATGTTGAGGGGATCACCTCAATCACCCCGATGGACATCGAATTCGCGCGCGAACTGGGGTATAAGCTGAAACTCCTGGCGATCGCCAAAGCGGGCGGGGGGGGGATCGAGCTGAGGGTGCACCCGACGATGGTGCCCGAAGACAATCTCATATCCAAGGTGGACGGTGTCTATAACGCGGTCTATGTCGAAGGCGATGCGGTCGGGTCGACCCTCTACTACGGAAGAGGGGCGGGAGATATGCCGACCGGGAGCGCCGTGGTGAGCGATATCGTGGATATTGCGCTGGCCGTTGCAGGCTGCGCGCCTGCCCGTCCGTCGCTGGCCACGACCGGGCGGAAGGCCCTGATGAAGATGGACGATGTCGTCTCGATGTATTACTTCCGGTTCGCGGCCCTCGACCGGCCGGGGGTCCTCTCGAAGATCTCCGGCATCCTCGGTTCCCGCAATATCAGCATCATCTCGGTTATCCAGAAGGGCAGGCACAGCGGCAAGGCTGTCCCGCTCGTGGTCCTGACCCATCTGGCCCGTGAAAGAGACGTCGCCGCCGCGCTCAGGGAGATCAACCGTCTTTCTGTTGTTGCGGGCAAGACAGTCTGCATAAGGGTGGAAGGCCGCGACGCGGACTGACGCTGCTGAACAGAGATCCAGACCAGGAGGCCATTCATGACAGAACCGCTAAAAAGCGAAGAGCTTTATTCATGCTGTGATCCGGAGCTGTTTCCCTTTACCACGACCGACGACCTGCCGGACTATGGCGAGACGATCGGCCAGGAGAGGGCCCTCAGCGCCATAGACTTCGGTCTGAACCTCGACAGCAAAGGTTTCAACATCTTCATCCTCGGCGAAAACGGGACAGGCAAGTCCACGACGATACGGTCGATCCTGGGAAAGAAGTCCGCGGATGAGCCTGTGCCGCAGGACTGGTGCTATGTCTATAACTTCGAAGATGCCGACGTGCCCCTGGCGATACCGATGGCGTCGGGCACTGCGGTCGATTTCCATAAGGACATGGAGGAGCTGGTCAAGGTCCTCAGGGTCGAGATCCCGAAGATGTTCGAGTCGAAGGAATACGAAAAACAGAGGAACAAGATCCTGGAGGAGTTTCAGCAGAAGCAGAAGCAGATGTTTTCCGGGCTCGAAGAGGAGGCGCAGGCAAAGGGCTTTTCGATCCGGAAGTCTGTCAGCGGGCTGATGATCGTGCCGGTCAAAAAGAGCGGGGAGCCCCTCACCGAAGAGGAGTACGAGGCCCTCGACGATGCGATGAAGGCGAAGATCGACGAACTCGGCAGGGGGCTGCAGGAACGGCTGAACGACGTGGTGCGGGAGGTGCGTGAGATCGAAAAGGGCGTTAAAAAGGCGCTCTCCCAGCTGGAGCGCGATGCCACCCTCGCCGCCGTCGGCCATCTCATGGACGACCTGAAGACGAAGTACAGCAGCCATGAAAAGATAACGTCATACCTCAATGCGGTGACAGAGGACATACTCAGCCATATCGAAGACTTCAGCACGCAGGAGGAACAGGCTCCCCAGATGCCTTTCGCCGGCATGAGAAAGCCCGAGCCGACCTTCACGCGGTATACGGTCAATGTGCTGGTGAACAACAGGGAATCCCAGGGTTCTCCCTGCGTCTTCGAGAGCAACCCGACCTATCTGAATCTCTTTGGCCGGCTGGAATATAAGTTCCAGTATGGCGTGGCCGTGACAGACTTTTCGATGATAAAGGCGGGAGCGCTTCACAAGGCCAACGGCGGTTATCTCGTCATCAATGCCCTGGACCTCCTCAGGAACGTCATGTCGTACGACACCCTGAAACGGGCGCTCCGCAACCGGGAGATCAGGATCGAGGACGTCTGGGAGCAGTACCGCCTTGTCTCGACGACGACGCTGCGGCCCGAGCCGATCCCCCTGAACGTGAAGGTGATCCTGATCGGCAACCCTAATCTGTACTATATGCTGTACAGCCTCGATGAAGAATATCGCGAGCTCTTCAAGGTGAAGGCCGATTTCGACAGCAGGATGACGAAGACTAAAGAGACGATGCACAAGTATGCCGCATTTGTGGCGAGCACCTGCAGAAACGGCGGACTTATGCCCTTTGGCAGGACGGGCGTGGCAAAGATCGTCGAATACGGATCCCGGCTCGCGGATCACCAGGAAAAACTCTCCTCACGGTTCAGCGATATCGCCGACGTGGTCAGGGAGGCCAATTACTGGGCGAAAAAAGCGGGGAGCGCGGTTGTCACTGACGACCATGTGGAACAGGCCCTCCGGGAGAAGGTCTTCAGGACGAACAGGATCGAAGAGCGCCTTCAGGAGATGATCGTCGAAGGCACGATCATCGTCGACACCGCGGGCGAAAAAGTCGGCCAGATCAACGGGCTTGCCGTGCTCGGCCTCGGAGACTACCAGTTCGGAAAGCCCTCGCGCATCACCGCCCGTACCTACACCGGCAAGTCCGGTGTCGTGAATATCGAGCGGGAGACGAAGATGAGCGGGAGGATCCATGACAAGGCGGTCCTGATCATCTCCCACTACATCAACAGCACCTTTGCGTGGAAAAAGCCGATCAGCTTCTCGGCATCGATCACCTTCGAACAGCTCTACGACATGGTCGAGGGCGACAGCGCGTCCTGCGCGGAACTCTTTGCTATCCTGAGCAGCCTTGCCGGAGTGCCCCTGAAACAGTACATAGCGGTCACCGGCTCGATGGACCAAAACGGAGACGTCCAGCCGATCGGCGGGATCAACGAAAAGATCGAGGGCTTCTTCGACCTCTGCAAGGTGCGCGGGCTCGACGGGACGCAGGGGATCGTGATGCCCCGGAAGAACGTCCGCAACCTCATGATCAAAAAAGAGGTGGTCGATGCGGTGAAGGACGGGAAGTTCTTCATCTACCCGATCGACAGGGTTGAAGAGGGACTTCAGATCTTCACCGGGCTGCATGCGGGCGTAAGGAGTGAGGACGGGACCTTCCCTGAAGGGACCCTGTATCATCTCGTCGAGAAGCGGCTTGCAGAGATAGCGGCGGCGATGAAGGATAAGAAAGAGGATCAGAAGGATAACGGGAAAGAAAACGGCAGGGAAAAAGAGAACAACAAGGAGTAATCCAGCCGCATATTAAAGCATATATTTCCAAAAAAAGCACCTGTCAGAATTGACAGGTGCTTTTTTTTCGCCTTTTCCTGAAAATTCCCCCAGATCACTTTTTTGGGGGTGCGCATGAGGGAAGAAGGGGTGACGGTCATCGAACTTGCAGTGGCACTGGCGGTCGCGGGTTGTCTTGCCGCGGCAACGGTCTTTGCCTATCAGGACTGGATGGGGCGGTACCGGGTCGAAAAGGCGACCTGCGAGCTGTATGCCGACCTTATGGCTGCGCGGCTTCGCGCGATGCAGACAAGCCGGAATCACTTTGTGGTCCTGGGGGATCTCTCCTATTCGATCCTCGAAGACACCAATGACAACGGAGAAAATGACAACGGCGACAGGCTCCTGCCGATGTTTCCGAAGGAAGTGGCGTACGCCCTCAGCAGGAACGGCTCCGCCAACGTCACCCTGGACAGGCAGGGGCTGATATCGCAGCAGCAGACGCTACGCTTCGTCTCCTCCACAGACCCCGACTACGACTGCATGAAGGTGTCACGGAGCCGTATCATCATGGGCCGTTATCAGGGAAGCAGCTGCGTCGCCAGGTGAACAGCGGAGGTCGCGGCCGCCGGTGTCCCTGAAATGGTAGTACCCGTGGGCAGGGCAGCCGCCGGTGCAGGCGGGCCGGTTTGAGCAGTCCGGTGAGGGGCAGGTGTTGCCGGAGAAACTCCGGAAATATGCCAACTGCGGGTTCTCCATGAGCGCGGAAAGATCATCGGAAAGGATATTGCCGAGCCGGAATTCAGGATACCGGTGAAAGAGGTTGCAGGGGAAGACCGAACCATCCGGCATGACCGCGACCTTCCTCGTCCCTGCCGCGCAGCGGATGTTCATCGAGGAGGCTGCGCCGTTGAAACACGAAGCGCTGACGCTGTTGATTTCGATATCAGGGTTGCCGGCCTGCAGTCCCGCGACGAAACCGGCGAACTCGGGATACCCGATCGGCGCCGCACGTTCCTGACCATTGGGCGAGAGGAGGTCCATATGAATGAGATAATAGCGCTGGATTCCCCTTTCCCGCACCAGCCGAACGATCTCCCGCACATCAGGAGCGGTCTCCCTGGTGAGGACCGTCTTGACCAGAGGGTCCAGTCCTGCCTGAGACAGCCATGAAAGGGACTCCAGCGCCGCTGCGAAGTTCCGCGAACCGGTGATGCGGTTATGCCGCTCTTCGCTGCTGCCCTCAAGGGAGATGCCGATCGTAAGAGACGCCGGCGATATCCCCTCCAGGGGTTTCAATGCCGGCAGCAGGCTGCCGTTTGTGCTGACGTTCACGGCGAGGCCCCGCCCCGACGCATCCCGGATGAAGTCCGGCATCCACGGGACAACAAAGGGCTCGCCCCCCATGATGTCCAGCTCCGGGATGTTGCAGGACTCCATGATATTGAGCAGTGCCGATGCGTCTTTCCGGCTCATATCCCCTGTCTCCGCGCCGGCATCATTGAAGCAGAACGAGCACCTCTGGTTGCAGCGAAGGGTGGGATAGAGCTGGATATACTCTGGGGTCAATGGTCGAAACTTAATGGCCCGTCAGGGCCTTCCCAGCCTCGAACGCCTCACGGAGCGCGGTCGGGTGTTCCCTGATCGCACCCTTTGCATCTACGCCGAGGAAGGAGAGGACCTGGTGCTCTTTTACGCTGACCGTCCGGAAGAAGGCGGTTGCGGAGGCGTTGCCGCACTCGACGCCCACCTCTTTCTTCATCCCCCCGACAAGGATCAGCAGACCCTTCCTTCCGTGAGGGCCCTCAGGCAGAGGTTTCTTGAGCAGATACTTTTCGCACCAGAAGCTCTGGCAGCGGTCCACAAGGGTCTTGGCCTGTGCGCTCAGGCCGAAGAAGAAGACCGGCGAGGCCAGGATGATCCTGTCAGCGGTCCTGATCTCGTGGTAGAGGGGGCCCATATCGTCGTCGAGGATGCAGGCGCCGGTCTGTTCGCATCCCCCGCAGTCCTGGCAGGGCCTGATCTTCAGAAGGTTCAGATTGAACGCCCTGACCTCGCCTCCGGTCTCCCCGATACCTCTTATCACCTGGTCCAGCAGAAGCTCGGTGTTGCCGCCCTTGCGGGGACTGCCGAGAAAGGCGATCGTCTTCATCCCCGGTCAGCCCTCCACGATCCCCCGCTCCTCGTACATATACCATTGACCGGTATTGTCGAGGAACTCGTATGTCTCGTTCAGGATCGCAAAATGGTCGTTCTCTTCGACCGCGAGCCTCTCGAAGAGCTCCCCCTCACGCGAAGAGCCGGCCTTTGCAGCCGCGGCCTTGTAGAAATCGTACCCTTCCTTTTCCATCTCCATCGCGATCTTCAGCGCCCCCTTTTCATCTTCCAGCGCCTTGATCCTCTGCATCATGCTGTCTTTGAGGTCGCTGAATACAGTTTTTATGCTCTCCTTCGGCCTGATAAACTCGAATTCAGCGTTCACCCCCCTGAAGATGTCCCTGAGCATCTGCAGGTGGCGTTTCTCATCCTTGACGAACCCCCTGAACATCTCCTTCCCGAACGGGTGGCTGGTCCTGCCCGCGGCGCCCTCGTAAAACGCGATCGCGTCCGTCTCCATTTTTATGGCTGTCTCTAACGCATCCTTCATCGCCTGGTCCCCCTTAATGACGTATTTATCCCATTATAGCAGATATCCGGAGGGTCATTTATTCCCGTGGCGAAATGCCCGGACAGGGATGATTCTCCCTCCGGGGAGGGTCCGGGGGACCGTCCCTGCGTTTGCAGCAGCCGGGATGTATCTGTTAGGATAAGACATTATGCAACGTTCGACAGTACGCCTCATCCTCCTCGTTCTGGTGCCGTTTCTTCTGCTCGCCTCTTGTGCCTCCAATGAAGTGGTCGTCGAGAAGATCCCGGAGATGTACTGGCCCCTTCCGCCGGAGAAGCCGAGGATCAAGTTCGTGGACATTATTATCGGGAGTCTCGATGCCCGGATGAAGAAAGGCAAGCTGAAGGATCTGGTCCTGGGACAGGAAGCGGACACCCTGTTCGTAAAACCATTCGGAGTGGCCGCTGCCGGCAACAGGCTCTATGTCACCGAGGTCGGCGGCGTGTATTATTATGACTTCGAGAAGATGAAGTTCAAGGTCATCGGGGTCGACAAGCTGAGGGTGCCGACGGCGATCGCCGCTTCTCACGACTTCGTGGTGGTAGGTGATATTGCGTCAAAAAAGCTCTTTAAGTTCGACAGGGACGGCCAGTTCATCTCCGAATTCGGGGGCAAAGAGGTTGATACCCCGGCCGGCCTTGCCATAGACGGGAAGAGGCAGCGGATAATCTACTCCGACGCCAAGAAAAACGAGGTGACCGTTTTTCGCTATGACGGCAGCGTTCTGTTTTCCTTCGGCAGGACCGGGACCCGGGAGGGCGAATTCCATATCCCTTACGGGGTTGCGGTAGATCCCCAGGGCAGGATCTATGTCGTTGATTCGGCCAATTTCAGGCTTCAGATATTCGATGAAAACGGGAAGTACCTGAAGTCCATAGGCAAGGTCGGCATGTCGGCGGGCCAGTTCGCCAGACCCAAGGGGGTGGCCCTGGATTCGGAGGGGCATATCTATGTCCTGGATGCCGCCTTCGGGAACTTCCAGATATTCGACTTTGACGGAAACACCCTTCTCGCGGTCGGCAACAACGGCATCGGGCCTGCCGAGTTCCAGCTCCCTTCATCCATCGCCATCAATGAAAAAGATGAGATCTACGTGGTCGACCAGATAAACAGAAGGGTCCAGATCTTCCAGTATCTCAAGTAACGGCGATATGCGGTTCCGGTCATTCACTGAGGGGGTAGCGGCATGAACGTATCGCGGGGGCGTCGTGACAGCGGGATGCCGGCGCTTGCCGCGTACTATGCGGTTGCCATCTGTCTTGCGCTGGCGGTCCTGGCCGGCCGTGCCTCAGGCGGCGGGGAAATCGAAAAGGCGCGGCACTATTCCCTTGTAGGCGACTGGCAGAGGGCTGCAGGACTTTACGAAGAAGCTTCTGCCGGGGGCCTGGGCAGGGAGGATATGGACCGGCTGGCAGAGGCGTATTATTATCTCGGCAAGACGGACAAGGCTGCGGAGGTCATCGACAGGGCGCTGAAGCTATCGGACTCTCTTCCCACGAGGATCCTCCGGGCCCTGGTGGACGCGCAGAGGGAAGCGCCGGAAGGTCCGCTGAGCGTGCTCTCCCGGATGCTTTCCGGCGGCCGGGACGACTTCAGGGTATATGCGGCGATGGGAATGATCTCGATGAGAAGTGATACAAAAAAGGCCCTTGAGTATTTCAACCGTTCGATCGAACTGAATCCGGACTGTTTCGATGCCTGGTACTATTCCGGCGTCATCCATGAGGAGGCGGAAGAATTCGAGGAGGCGACAAAGGCCTACCAGCAGGCGGTGAAGATCAACCCGCTGTTCGCCCGCGCCCAGAATAATCTGGGGTACAGTTTCAAGGAACGCCATTTTTATGCCTATGCAGTCGAACGCTATCTCAAGGCGATAGAACTGATGCCGGACCATGCCGGCTTTTACTATAATCTCGGCAACGCCTATACCCATCAGGAGAAGATCGACGAGGCCTTTGAGGCATACAGGAAGGCGGTTGAACTGGAACCGTCCTTTGCAAAGGCGCACTATAACCTCGGGAGGACCTACCTCAGAAAGGATAAGGTGAGGGAGGCGATCAATGAATTCCGCCTGTATCTGAAATACGGCAACAGCGCCGTCTTCAGCTTTGTCTCCCCGGCGGCTGCGGTTGAAGACGAGATCTCTCAGCTCGAGTATTACCTGAAGTACAACTCCGCAAGGCCGACGCAGAAAGGGATTGCCAGGTGAGGAGAGGCCGGATAATGGGCGGCGGTTTTTTCCTGAGGCGTGTTCAGGCGCTGGCAGCGGCTGCCGTGGTGGCGGTTATTTTTGGCCTGTCCGCGGGGTGCGCCACCCCGCAGGCGACGCCCCACGGGATAGAACCCCCACGCATCATCACCGGCGACCTGAAAGACGGGGAGCGTCTCCATGCCGAGGAGGTTGTCAAAAAGATTCTGGAACGGAACTCAACGGTCGAGGCGGACAGGGGATGGATCAGCGAGTCCTATCAGCATTTCAGGGTGAAGGACCTCGATGACCTCGATGAAAAAGACTACGGAAATTATGCCGCCTATCTCGACCACGGGAAAGTGTATATCATCGTGCATCCCGCCTACTATACTTTTTTCGGCGACGAGATCGGCCAGTATAAGGTTGCCGATGCCGTAGGCTCAAGCAATGTCATGGAGAGATTCCTGCGGGACACTACTTCTTCAGCCCCTGAACGGCTGGTGAAGGCGCAGGAGAAGATGCTGCGGGATTTCATCGAGTACATGTCCACGGAACGAAAGCTGCTGATCCTGCTTTTGCCGTATTCCTACCGCACCTATAAGGCGTATAAATACAGGGACGGAAAAGATGAATACATGCGGTATATCAACGAGGTGACGAACGAGTCTCCGTCAGTCCTTTATTTCTATTCCCGCTATCCCAACCGCGGCGTCATCTCCGGAGACGACAGGAAAAAGATCATCAAATTCCTGTATGCCATACGGGCGAACTCCGTGATGCTCGGAGGAGGGTTTATCGGCCGCTGTCTCGATGAGTTTTATAAGGACCTGCAGCGCAACTACGGGGAGAGCAAGCTCTTCATGGTTCCCGAGCTCTCCTCCATATCTCCCGCTGACATCTCCGACTCCAGTGCCTCGGATATCATGAAGCCGGACGGGACGATCAATATTCCGAAGCTGACCCGCATGATAGAGGAAAACCGGATCGGCAGGCAGGATGCCTCGCCGAAACTGCGAAACTTAACTGGCAAAGACGAGGAGTAAATGCCTGCATTGCCGGAGGAGATTGACAATGTTTTCGGGCATCTGCTACTTTATGAAATATCGATCAAAGAAGGGGCTGTGATACTATGGTCATGATTTCCCTGTTGCGGTTCAGGTTCTCTGTACGACTTTTTTTCTGCGGTCTGGCGGTAGTCTTTTTCGTGGCCCTGGCGCCGGGGACTCCCTATGCGAAGGAGGTCGACTGCCTGTCCTGTCATGAAGCCGTTGCAAAGGGGAAAGATGTTCACCCTGCCGTGGGCATGGGCTGCACCGCATGCCATACCGGGGTCGATGCAACGGAGGTCCCCCATAAGATGACGGGGACGGTCGCAAAAGGGCTTTCCGCGGACCAGCCCGAGCTCTGCTACGGCTGCCATGACAAAACCAAGTTCACCAGGAAGGTCGTGCATCCGGCGCTCGGCATGGGCTGCACCGCATGCCACAACCCCCATGCGTCGAAAAACGAGAAGCTCCTGAACGCCGAGTTGCCTGACCTCTGTTTCACCTGCCACGACAAGACCAAATTCAGCGGGAAGTTCATCCATGCGCCGGTGGGAATCGGCATGTGCACCGCCTGCCACGACCCCCATTCGTCGCCGAATCCGAAGCTCCTTGTCTCCGAACCGCCTGACCTCTGTTTCACCTGCCACGAGAAGAAGGAGTTTACGAAGAAGAATGTCCATGCGCCGGTTGCAGGCGGCATGTGTCTCAGCTGCCACCGGCCTCACGCCTCGGAGCACACCTCCCTGCTTGTAAAGGCGCCGGTGGAGGTCTGTCTCGAATGCCACCCTGATGTCAGGCGGGCTCCCCACGCGCTGGCAGGTTTCAGCGGCAGGGGGCATGCGATCGGAGAGCCGAAAAAGGGCCGGAAGCCGGTCACCGACCCTGCGCGGCCGGGCAAGGTCTTTTACTGCGGCAGCTGCCACAACCCGCACAGCTCCGACTCGATGAGGCTCTTCAGGTACAAGGCGAATTCGTCGTTCGGCATCTGCCAGTATTGCCACGTGAAGTAGTGCCGGGGCGTTGCGAAAAGACCGGCGCCGCGCCCACGATTCTGCTTGACTTATTTCTGAACCCCTGTGGTATTCTTACTAACGCTATGAGGTATTATTATGCATTCTGAAAAACGCTCTGTGGTGATTATCCGCCTCCTGTTTATCCTGTTGCTCTCCCTTCCTGTCTTCCTGTCCGCCTGCGCCTCCGGTCCCGGGCGCGAGAAGGTGGACCTTGTCTGGCCGCTGCCGCCTGATGAACCCAGGATACGCTATCTGGACAAGATCACCGGCTCGGACGACGTCGGCAAGCAGGTCGGCGTTGCCGAGAGCATCTTCGGTGAGGACACCCGTATCGGGCTCGATAAGCCGTACGGCGTGGCTGTCGGCCCGGACGGGGAGATCTATGTCACGGACCTCGGCAGGATCCTGGTTTTTGATATGAAGAAAAAGGATTACTACCTCCTCGGCGTGGACCCCGGCATGGGCCGCGTGGGCCTGCCCTTCGGGATCGCCGTTTCGGCAGACAACAGGGTCTTTGTGACCGATATCGCGCTTAAGAGGGTCTTTATCTACAAGGACAGGAAATACCTGAACGCCATCGGGGCTCAGGGCGAGTTCGATAACCCTACGGGCATTGCCCTGGACGAGAAGGACGGCCTCATCTACGTGGTCGATTCGAAGAAGCATTTGATCGATGTCTATTCCCTTTCGACGTACCAGAAGATCAGGACGATCGGCAAGAGGGGAGAGGGAGACGGTGAGTTCAACTTCCCGACGAATATCGCGGTCGATCCCCAGGGAAATCTGTATGTGGTCGACACAGGGAACTTCAGGGTCCAGGTCCTCGACAAAAACGGGGTCTTCATCCGGTCGATCGGGAAGCTCGGGGATAACCCCGGTGCCCTTGCGCGGCCAAAGGGTATTGCGCTGGATTCCGATGGGCATGTCTATGTGGTGGATGCGGCTTTCCAGAACTTCCAGATCTTCGACCGGGAGGGACACCTCCTCCTCTCCGTAGGTTCTTCGGGTGTCGAACCGGGCAGGTTTCTCCTCCCTGCGGGCATGGCGATAGACCGGGAGGACCGGATCTATGTGATCGACCAGATCCCCGCCTCACTCCAGATATTCCAGTACCTGAAGGAGAAGCCCAAGAAATGAGGCTTGAGGTTCCGTTGGGCTGCATGATGAAATCCCTCAGTATGCGTCATATGACGCTGTCCAGGGCGCTTCATTGCCCTTCCGGAAGGGGTGCGGGAAGGGCTATATACTCCTGGAACCCCGTAATACAAGGCAATGACCCGGAATGAAGTTTTTGATGCGATTGTGGTATGTAAATTGCTTATATGTAGGATAACTCTTACTTTTGGGAGTTCATTTTTTAAGTGGAAGGAGGTGAAAAGAATGAAGAAAATTATTGTATTGGTTGCAGCTTTTCTGCTAGTAGCGTCATCAGCATTCGCAACGATCGCAAACACGAAGCACAACCTGACTACAGCTGGCACGGGCATCACAAAGACCACGGTTGCTACGGCAACCCTCTGCGGTTTCTGTCACATCCCGCACGGCGGCAGCACGGCAACGACCGGGCTTCCTCTCTGGGCGCGTGCTATCCCGGCAACCGGCTCGTATCAGGTCTACGGATCGACTGGCGTTGCAGGGACCAGCGTTACCCTGAGCGGAACCACGATCAATGCCCCGGGTACGTTCTCTCTGACCTGTCTGTCTTGCCATGACGGCTCGATCGGTCTGGGCACCATCACAAAGAACGGCGTGCCCAGTTCTTATGCGATGACCTCTACCCTTCCGGGCGGTCTGACTGCAGGCGGAGCGTTCCAGGCGACTAACATCGATCCTGTGACGGGTTACTCCCCGTACATCGGTGCGAACCTTCAGAACGATCATCCTGTCGGGTTCCAGTATCCGACAGCCGGATATGGCGCAGGCGGCGGCATCCCTGGTATCAGCGTTGTGCTGACTTCAGGTTCAAGCCCGTACCTTACCGGAGGGACTACTGCTACACATTACCCGCTCTTCAACTACGGAGTAGGCAATGCAACAACGTTTGAGTGCGCAAGCTGTCACGAGCCGCATCTCGAGCCTGTAGCTGGTCAGACCAAGTTCCTTAGAGCCGCGAATGCGACTTTATGCCAGGACTGCCATAACACGAAGTAATTCGGATGAACATGTTGCAGCAGAGGGGGTGGAGCAATCCACCCCCTTTGTTTTTGATTCATGCCCGGCATGGATCGGAAAGGGTTGGCTGATCGATGAGACTGTTGGTGCGTTTTTTTGCTGCGGCCTGTATGGCAGGCCTTCTTTTTGTCTTGCCGCAGGGCGTATCCGCCGACGATGCGGTGGCTACTGTCGGGGATGCGAAGATCTCGGCGGCGATGCTCGCCTACAGGATAAAGACATACATACCGCCCGGTGTATACCATGGAGATATTCCCGAGATAAAGGTGAAAAAATACCGGGAGAGCGCGCTGGGTGACCTGATCGAGGTCGAGCTGCTCTATAAAATGGCGAAAGCAAAAGGGGTTGTCCTGCCCGACGGAGTGGTCGAGGGTCTCATGAAGAAGAATGTGGAGCAGGCCGGCTCAGAGGAGAAATTCCGTAGTGACCTGGCAGCGATGGGCCTCACTCCGGAGGCCTTTGCCGAACAGTCGCGCAGATTGAACACCGCCAATATGCTCCTTGGAGAGATCTATAAGGAAAGCGCGCCTTCGGACAAAGAGATCGCAGACTACTATGAGACCAACAAGGCAAAATACCGCAAGCCTGACTCCATGAGGCTCTATCACATCCTCGTGAAGGTGGAGGCCACGGCCACGCCTGATGAATGGAAAAAGGCCGAGAAGCGGGCAAAGGGATTGCTCAAGAAGATAAAGTCCGGGGCTGACTTCGGCCGGGTTGCCTATGACAATTCCGATGATCCGTACCGCTACAAAAGCGGCGATCTCGGGGTGATCCACAGGGGCCAGCTCACCCCGCCGGAACTCGACGATGCCGCATTCGGGCTGAAGGAGGGTGAACTGAGCAATGTCATCCAGACGATACACGGGTTTCATATCATGAAGGCTGGAGAACACCACAAGGGATCGACCCTTTCACTGGATGATGTGCGCGACAAGATCAGGTCTCAGCTTCAGATAAAGAGCTTCGAGGCGAAGAGGAATGCCCTGCTTGAAGAGGCCAAGGCAAAATTTCCGGTGACCATCATCCCTGAGGCAGTAAGGCCTGAGACTCCTGCTCCTGCAAAGCCGGGAAGCTAGGGGCTATTTCGCGGGTCCGTCTTCCGCGCACCTGAACCCCACGCCGGTATTCATCGCATCGGGCAGGCTGAAGCTGCGGAATCCTGCCCTCACGGATTTTGCGTCAGAGGCCCAGGACCCTCCGCGAACCACCTTCTGGTCGCCTTTTTCCGGGCCTTTCGGGTTGTTCCTCGGAGATCTGCCGTAGTAGTCAGGGTCATACCAGTCTGAGCACCATTCAGCCACGTTTCCGGCCATGTCATAAAGGCCGAAGCCGTTCGGATACGAGCCTGCCGTCACCTCTGTGGGGGCCGGATAAAAGTTGTTCATCCATAACCTGGAAAAAATGATGCCCGCGGTCGGAAGTTCATCCCCCCAGGGGTAGTCCTTGTTATCGAGTCCTCCGCGTGCCGCCTTCTCCCACTCGGCCTCTGTCGGCAGACGCTTGCCCGCCCACCTGCAATATGCGTCGGCCGCGTACCAGCTGACGCTCAGGACAGGGTATTTCCCGGAATCGGGGACGGCCTTGTACACACCCTTTTCCAGGGTGATTTCCGTCGGCCACCATACAGTGGAAGGATCGTTATCAATATCGTTCCGTATGACCACCCATGTCTTTCTCTTCTTCTCGAAGTCGTCCTTCTTCACCGCATTGAGAAAGGCGGCGAATTTTTCGTTCGTCACCTCGTAACGGTCGATATAAAAGGGGCTGACGTTGACCTCATGACGGGGTGTCTCATTTGACGGGGTATCCTTTGATTTCGCGCTTCCCATCATGAAATCGCCTCCAGGGATGAGGGCCATACCGGAGGAGGGTGCAACACCTTCCGGCTTCACGTCAGCTGCATATGACAGCGAGACCGCGGCCGCCAGCAGGACAGAGGCGATGCACGCCAGCCCTGTACTGAAAATCCGGCACGTTTCCCTATGCTTTTGTGTTATCATCACGGGTATCGAAATCCTCTGTAAGTATAGCAACGGGATCAGGAGAAGTCAAAATAACCGGGGCCCTGATAACTGGCTTGATAACTGGCACGATACTTGAATTAATAATATATATACATATCGTAGGAGTTATAATAATTTCTGTTCCAATACCCGTGATACGGCCTTTAAATATAAGCTCATTTGAGCTTCTCATTTCTCGGTCGGGCAATAATCGGTGACATCCGGATAGGGATAATACTGTGCGATTGCGCACAGTATTGCGTGTTAACGCTCAAAGAGGTGGTTTACAAGGAATGATGGGCAGGAAGCAGCAGGTCGGGAAGATCGTCTACGCATTCAGGCCGCATAAAGAGCCGGCCAGTAACCGGACTATCCTCCTGACACTGATCGACGAGCAGGACGATGATGTGCTGCAGGAAGAAGGGCTGAGGGGGCTGAGGCTCAGGCGGATCGTACGGCTCACCCGCGAGGCTGAGTGCCAGGGCGCGCCTCTCGGGTATGACGATCTGTCGAGGCTCCTCCTCACCTCCCTTGCGACTCTGAAGAGGGATGTCGCCTGCCTGGAGGGCTCCGGCGAGGAGATTGCCCTGAAGAACAGAAGAAGACGATGCGAAGAAAAGTGCATACCTCAGTCCCCGCGGGTCGATAACCCCGCAAGGGTCGCCCAGGCGCGCGGCTTGACCGTCCAGGGAACCGGCAGAAGACCGGAGATGCAGATTACAGAGGACCGGCTTGCATAATCCCGTGATCAGGACGAAAGGCGGCCGGATAGCCGGAATCCTGCTCTGGTGTTGTCTCCTATTCTGCATCAGCGGACTCTTCCCTGTTCCCGACGCAGAGGCCATGTATGGGACAAGGGTGAACGGGTATGGCCGCTATCAGATCGACGGGCTTCTGAGCCTGGAGTACGACAGGACGTGGGGCGGGTCCGAGCAGACGCAGTCGTCCTTTCTTCAGTCGTATCAGCTCGGGATCACCGGCCCTATTGTTGACCCCCGTCTTGCGACGTTCAGCCTCAGGGGAGTTTTCACCCATGAGACGCGCACCTCCATGGACGCTTACAGGACCGCGGGCTTTGACTTCAGGCTGGACCTCCTGAATGCGATCGAAGGGGTGAAGAACCACAAATACGCCTTTCTCATGCATGTCCCGCGTCCGATCCGGCTGGGGTATGGATACTACAACGGGTCCGACTATAAGCTGACCACGTATTCGTTCAGCACCGCCTACTATGAACCGGTCTATCTGAAATTTTTCTCCGACGGAAAATTTATCAGCGTCAGGAGCATCTACCAGGAGCAGGAGAGGCTGAAATATAACCTCAGGAATGCCAACAATCTCAATGTAAACGGCAACGGCAACGGCAACGGAAACGGCAACGGAAACGGCAACGGCAACGGCAACGGCAACGGCAACGGCAATGGCAACGGAAACGGAAACGGCAACGGCAATGGCAATGGCAATGGCAATGGCAACGTGAATAACAACAGAAACAATATGAACAACAGAAACAACATGAATAACAACATTGCCTATGAGTCCGGGATGTATATTCCGTTCCCGTTTTTCGATTTCAACTACGACAGGAATATATACGAGATGCAGACGTCCAAGACCGATACGTCAGTGTTTGACGCCAGGGCGAGGATGAACGGCCAGAACTATACCTACCTGCTGAATTACCGGAACCGGGTGACAGACCGGGTCAGGACATACCCGGGTGCTGACGGTGTCAAGGATACGGACAAGGAAGACAGGTTGATTCTGGATATGAGCAATATCGTCAAGTCTTTTTCGGTGCACAGCCGCCTAGAATATTCTGACGAGAATTCCCAGAAGACGTTTGCTGCGGACAGCACGGCCAACCGGGTCTTTGAAAAAGGCCTCAACAGGTATATAGTCACTCTCGGCGGGTATTACAGGAACACCCGCGGGAGCCAGTCAGGCTACGGGCTGTCCGCCTCTGGGTCCCTCACGAGGAACATCCTGCCGACACTGATCTCTACAACGACACTCACCGGGTCTGTCTCGACATTGCGCGATACCACGTCCACTCCCGTTGATTTTTCCGATATAACTAATGCCTTCTCCGATTCGCTTGTGAAGCTGACGAGGTCGACCTATCAGCTCGCCCTGGATCAGAGCCTTCAGTATGCCGGGGTGAGGGGTCTGCTGCTCAATGCGGACGGCCACGTCGGTCTCGACAGCGATGGCAGCGTCCCCTATGCGGGGAATATCGGGTTTTCGACCACCTCCCTCAGGTGGGTGTCGATAAACGGCGGCTACGGATACTCTTCGGAGCTGACGCATCGCGGAGATTCCTCTACATCACATGTACTCAATGTCGGTGCGGTCGCCTATCTCTCTCCGTATCTCTCGACCGAGGTGCGCTATACCAGCAGGAATACAGAGGTCTTCAGCAGCGATCCCTATAACGAAACATCCGACAGGCTCGATCTGCGGGCGAACTGGCATTACGGGAAGCATCAGTTGAACCTGAGCGCCTATTACGATAAATACCGGCTCGTGAGAAGGTCCGAAACCCAGAATACCAATTCCAGTTTCTATGGGGCTAACCTCTACTACAATACGTACATTGTGCACAATCTCACCTATTTCCTAGGCCTCTCCTATATCAAGAACAGGATAGACAACACCTCAGCAACCTCCCTCGACACACGCCTGTTATGGACCTACAGGCAGATGTCGATATCAGCGGAATACACTGCGACAAAGCGGGGGGGCCTTGTCAGCGGAACAGCATCCACTGCAGATCTCGTCGATGCCCTGACAGCATCACAGAACGGCATCGAGCACCGCATCTTCCTCAAGCTGACGCGGGCGATCAAGGGCGGGTTGAGGTAGCCGGTCATGCGCAGGGCTGCAATATTCATCGTTCTTTCGCTTCTTTATACGGCAGGCTGTGCGCCGGCCCCGCTCCGGGCGCATATAGATATGACCGCCTCGGGGGGCATCCTCTGGCCGGGGAAGCCTGAGAAGCCGAGGATAAAGTACCTCTGGAGCCTCCAGAACGTGGCTGCGGAGGAGGCTGCAAAGGAGAGCGGTTCTCTCGAACTCCTCTTCGGATCCACCGATCCCTCAAAGGCGAGGATCCTGCTGAGACCTCAGGGTGTCTACGTCGATGACCGGCGCTTTTATATCGCCGATCCGGGTGCGGGAAGGGTCACGGTGATAGACAGAAAGACGATGGAGGTGATGGATATCACCGATGCAAAAGGGGTGCCCCTTGCATATCCGCTCAGCGTGGTTGCAGGCAGGGACGGCAGGATGTATGTATCCGATCCCGACCTGGGCAAGGTGAGCATCTACTCGGAAAAGGGCGACTTCGTCTCGTATCTGCAGGGGGCGATGACCAGGCCGGCCGGGCTTGCGATCGACAACGACAGGGGGTTGCTGTATGTGGTCGATTCACTCGGCCACTGCGTTTACATATACGGAACCGACGGAGTCCGCAAGGGTGTGATCGGGAAACGCGGCGACGGCAACGGGGAGTTCAATTATCCGGGCTATGCCTTTGTGGATGGAAAGGGCATGCTGTATGTGACGGACGCCCTGAACTTCAGGGTGCAGGTCTTTGCGCCGGGCGGCGCCTTTGCCCGCGCGATAGGCCGGCTGGGAGACAGCTACGACACCCTGGACAAGCCGAAAGGAGTTGCCGCCGACAGCTTCGGAAATATCTATGTTGTGGACGACGGCAAGGATATGGTAAAGATATTCAATCCGGAAGGAAGGCTGCTGCTCTTTTTCGGCACGACCGGTCACGGTTACGGGGACTTCTATCTTCCGACCGGGCTGTTTATTGACCGTGAGAATGTGATCTATGTGGCCGACACCATTAATATGCGTGTGCAGGCGTTCCAGTTACTGTCAGGAGAATGAGGCGGAAGGTGAATATGAGAAACAGGAATGTACGGATGGCAATTGTGGTCGCGGTAATGTTAAGCATAGGGGCCTATTATTCCGTTGCGCGGGGCGCTACGGGCAACCTTACGGCCAACGGCAACAAACACAACCTCTCGGCAAGCGGAACAGGCGCGTATATATCGTCGGAACAGCAGATCTGCGTCTTCTGCCACACCCCGCATATGTCTCTTACAGAGGGCCCTCTCTGGAACCATTCCCTCACCATACAGGCGAGTTATACAATGCCGACCCCTTCGGCAACGCAGTTGACGACCCCTCTGAACCCTCCGGATGAGGCCTCCAGGCTCTGTCTCAGCTGCCACGACGGTACGGTCCCGCTCGGCAGCGTCCAGAACCTCGGGGGGGTAAGCACTGTCATATCCATGACGGGCGGGGTGGGTCTCGGGCCCCTTCCGGCCGCCAGTACTGCCTATCTAGGGACGAACCTGTCCGGTCACCATCTCATATCTATAGAGATAAACAATCAGCTCGTGACAGACAAGGCCGCCCAGTGCCCGTCGGTCTCCTATAAACTCAACAGCGGGATCGCGTATCCCTATCTCCAGCCGACCCGGAGTTCGTACCCCTGCAACAGGGTTGCCAACCCCAACGGCTGCAAGGACAACGTGACCATGAGGCATGGGGTGCAATGCAATTCGTGTCACGATCCGCACCTGGATCCGGTTCCCGGAGTGACCAAGTTTATAAGGGGGGCCTCGGGTGCGCCGTCGACGCAGGCGGGCTGGCCCTGGACATTCGGGGACAGTCTATGCTGTCAGTGCCATATCAGCTGCACAGGGACATGCCCTTGATGAGAAATTTCATATATGATATAGTATGCCTAGTTTTGGAGAAGTTTGCTGTGATTCCCGGTGATACATCAAGAAGGAGCAGGAGTCTGCTGGCCCTTCTCCCGGGTCTGCTGCTGTGTGTGTCAACGGCTTTTGCAGCCGGATCTCATGCCTCTCATCTCGACAGGACGAAGAACCCTGTGGGTTGCGCGGCCTGCCACAAGGGGCATGGACAGAGAGGGACCGCCATGTTGCGGACCTCGAAAGAGGGTTTCTGCTTCAATTGTCACAGCTTTGGAGGCTCAGGCGAGCGGATTCAGGCAAAAACGGATATGATGACGGTTTTTTCGAAAAAATCACGGCATCCCGTTGTGGAGACGTCGATATATCATGTCGCAGGGGAGGAACTTCCTGAGCGCTCTCCTTCA
Source organism: Nitrospirota bacterium (assembly GCA_021814475.1). Lineage (GTDB taxonomy): Bacteria > Nitrospirota > Thermodesulfovibrionia > Thermodesulfovibrionales > UBA6898 > PALSA-1316. The sequence goes on along the minus strand of JAKAIE010000007.1, from coordinate 36,302 downwards.
GCGATGAGGCATGTCGCCTGTGAGGACTGCCATAATATCCACGATATCACGCCCGAAAAGAAATGGGGGGACGTAAAGGGGTACGGGGCAGGTATGAGGCGGGTTGATGACGTGCAGAACGAGTATGAACTCTGCTATAAATGCCACTCCGACAGCGCCAACCTCCCGCCGAATGAAAAGAACAAGCGCCTGGAATTCGATATGAACAACCCTTCTTATCACCCTGTCGAGGGCCCGGGGAAGAACTATCGGGTCCCGAGCCTGAAGGGACGGTTGAATACCGCCAGCACGATCACCTGTTCTGACTGTCACGGTAACGACGACCCCTATGGGCCCAAGGGGCCTCACGCGTCCAACTATGATTTTATGCTCAAAGACAGGTATATCAAGACAGAGGGCGCCGAGTCGCCGGCGAGTTACGCACTCTGCTATTCATGCCATGACCGAAGCAGTATTCTCAATAACGAGAGTTTTGCGCTGCATAAAGAGCATATCATCTATCAGAGGACACCGTGCTCGGCCTGTCATACCCCTCACGGCACGAACCGGAACGCCAATCTTATTGAATTCGATACACAGTTTGTCGGTTTCACGCAGCTGGCATCGTATGCCCCTGCCCAGGACGGCAGGCCGCTCTGCTTCCTGAAATGTCACATAGGAGGCAAGGATTATACTCATGACAATGCCTTTTACACTGTCAAAAAATGGCCACGGTGACAATTATGGCGTAATTAAAGATGTTTAATTTTTAAAAAATTGTTTTATTATAAATATCTCATTGATGGCATATGAATTGCAAACTATATACACAAGAAATTTGGAAGGAGAGTTAAGAATGGCTGGAAAAATAAGAATATTGCTGGTGATGGCCGTGATGGTGGTAGTGTTATTTGGCGCAGTTAGTGTGAGAAAAGCCTCTGCTCTTGTGACCGGCTCCCGTCATGACCTGTCACTGTCAGGTGCGAGCAACTTTCAGTATGACACGCAGGAGCCCTGCATATTCTGTCATACGCCTCATGGCGCCAATATGACCCAGTCATACAGCACTAATCCTGCGACTGTCGGCGCTGCCGGTACCCTGAACGGAACGCTTCTGTGGAACAGGGCGGTCCCGGTAAGGGCATGGCAGGTCTATACCAGCCCCACCATGGACAGCAACAACACACTGGGCCCAGGCCCCCTCTCCCTCCTCTGTCTCAGCTGTCATGATGGTGTCGGCGCGATGAATGTGCTGATCAAGAATCCTTCAGACTCGAACGGCGGCGCCGGCGGCAAGCCCACTGAAATGCCCGGTGTGACCAAAAACCAGTTCGGTGACTTTGCGTTGGGCGATCCCAACTATCGGTTGAATGTCGGCGATGCGGTCTGCGACGGCGGACTCGGCACTGCCTGCTCCAGCGGCGCAGACCTGAGGAATGACCACCCGATCGGCTTTGTCTACAATCCTGCTGTCGATCTGCAGGGCGGCCTGAACGTGATCTCGAACCCAGTGGTCCAGGCCCGCATGACCCTTACCGGTAACCGGGTGGAGTGTTCATCATGCCATGATCCGCACCTGACGAACAACGCCTTTCCGACCGGAAACAACTTCCTGGTGATGTCAAACGCCGGCAGCGCCCTTTGTCTGGTCTGCCACAATAAATAAAAAGAGATAAATCCAGAATTATATGAAATATAAAAATAGCGAGATACAGGAGGAAGCCAAAATGAAGAAGCTAGTGAGTATTGGGGGTCTAGCTGTCGGCATCGTGTTGTTATTGTCAGCGGCGCTGTTTGCAGCAACGGTCCCGGTGGCAGTAAAAATCGGCGGTCTCGACAATCTGTCCAGGCCTAACCGTGTGGCGGTGGATACTGCAGGCAATATTATAGTCAGTGATACTCTCTATAATGCCGTTGTCAAGTATTCCCCCTCCGGCAGCATTGTGGGCCGCATACCGCTTTCTTCGTCGCCGACGGCCATCAAGGCCGCGGATAACGGCCTCCTCTATATCGGTATGGCCAAGGCGATCGCCGTTTACTCCGGCGCAACGCAGGTTGCCGCCATAAATGGCGTGGTCAGGCCGGTCGCCATCGATACGACTTCCACGGGCAGGGTATATGTTCTGGATGCCGGCGCGTATAATATCAAGGTGTTTGACGCGAGCGGAGCTCTTCTGTCGACCATGGGCAGTTTCGCCACCTTCGGCAGTGATATGCGCGACCTGGTTGTGGATGAGCCTAATAATGAGTTCTATGTCCTCGATCGCAACCAGCCAACCGGCACCCTTGATTCAAGCGGCAATGCCGTTTATGTCTGGAGAATCCAGGCCTTTGATCTCGCAGGCAACTTCCTGCGCAAATTTTCGAGCTTCGGGTATGCCACCGATGGCACCCTGGCATCTCCGTCCAGCCTGGCGATTGACAGTCAGAGGAGAGTGTACGCGGCAGATAACATGCAGGACATTATTGCGGTCTTCGACTACCAGGGCGGCTTCCTCGGTACACTCTTCAATAATGCATCCCCCTACAGGAATCCTGTTGACATGGCCTTCAGGAATAACCGGCTGTATTTCGTCTCCTATATGACTAATTCCGCAACAGTACTCGGTATTGACAACTTTGCAAATCTTACGGTGGCTCCATCCTCCGTGGCGCTGAAGGCCCAGGGTAATGTTGTTGCCGGCAACAAGACGATTGTCCTGACAAACGCAGGCGCCGGCCAGCTCGACTGGACAGCCACATCCGATTCGGCGTGGTTATCGGTGAGCAAGACGGCAGGCAGCATCGCCGGAGGTCTCGGCGACCAGGCCGACGTTGTGATCGACCCAACGGGTCTCGCAATCGGAGACTATACCGGAAAGATAACCTTTGCGTATAACGGCGGGTATGTGGACGTGCCGGTAACCCTCTCGGTGGTTGCGCCGCCGGTACTGGCGGTCACCCCTCCTGCGATGGCACTGCAGGCTGATGCAGGGACGGTGGTCACACAGCAGGCAGGGATAGGGCTGAACAACGACCTGTCGGGCAAGCTGACGTGGGCGGCCTCGTCCAACAGCAGCTGGCTGACGATTGCGCCGTCCAGCGGCGTCTCGAATGCCCAGACCCCGGCGGTTGTCAGTGTTAATGCGACCGGCATGGTCCCGGGCGTATATTCCGGATTGATCACGGTTGCGGCCAATGACGCAGCGGGCAGCACTGCGACAATCTCGGTGGCGCTTACGGTTATTTCGAGCAACAGGATCACTGTCACTTCGAACAGAAGTGACGCGACATATACCATAACGGGACCCCAGAGCTTCAACGGTACCGGCGCAACCTGGTCGGTAAGCAGCGTGGCCGACGGTGCCTATACCATAACCTACAGCCCGGTGCAGGGATATCGCACGCCGAGGTCTGAAACCAAGACGATTACCGGCGGAGGCTCGATAGCCTTCAGCGGAATGTATAGCCAGATCATCCAGGAAAACGTTGTGGCAACACTGGCCGGAAGCAATGACATGACGAATGTAAAGATCCTTGATATGAATGGCGGTACCAGTTCTGAATTCGTCGCCTTCGGGAATGTCCGGGGCGGCCTGGCAACGGCTGCCGCTGACCTGAACGGAGACGGCCTGGGCGAGATCGCGGCAACCGTCCGCTACGGCAAGTCGAGGGTCGGTCTCTTCGACCAGGCCGGCAACCTGCTGGCGAAGTTCTCTGCATTCTCCGGAATGGGGAGTTACGAAATAGTTGCAAAAGATCTGACGGGTGACGGCGCGGCCGAAGTGGCAGTGATGAAGACAACCGATGCGCCTTCGGTGAGGGTCTTTGGTTTCAGCAACGGTGCGGTGGCCGACACCGGCGTATATTTCAACGCCTTCCCGGCTGCCTCAAATGCGACGGTGCTTATGGGAAGCGGCGATGTAGACGGCGACGGCAGGAATGAGCTCGTGACGGTCCAGGCCACGGCCAAGCAGGGCGCCCTCAGAATCTGGTCTGTCGACGGCACGAACGGCATCGGCAACTGGACGGTTTCGATGAAGAAGGAGATCAGTCTCCCGGCTTCCGGATCCGCCCTCGTCGCGATGGCGGTGAGAGATGTGAACGGTGACGGGATTGACGATGTCATGCTATTGCGAAGTGATGGAAGCCTGACGGTGCTGAGTAGTGACGGCACTGTTCAGTCGGTCAAGCTGGCTGTTGACGATGCCGTCGATATGAAGGCAGGCGATGTGAACGGAGACGGCGCCATAGAGATAGTTGTCGGTTTGAAGAACGGCGATGTTGCGGTCTTCGGCCTTGATGGAACAGCGAAAAAACAGATGAATATCTACAATACGCGATCAGGTGTCAGGGTGACTGCTGATCTCTCGAATGCGCAGGGGGTGAGTAAATGAGAAACAAGATGACCAATAACCGGATGTTGAGACTACTGATCAGCATAATATCGCTGCTCTTCGTGTATGGCACGGCAGCGGCACTGGATCAGCCGCATGATACATCCTCGGGACATAACATAACCTGCGACAACTGTCATCTTACAGCCGGAGCTGCGACGCCTTCGTGGGTGAATCCGCAGGGTGGCGGCCCTGATGACACTCTCAGCAACCGGAAATGTACGCAGTGCCATGACGGCAGCGTTGCGACTGCAGCGAGCACACATTCGACCACGACGACCGGCAGTGTGCTGTGGTCCACTGTGGGCGGCTTTACCGCGCAGTGCGTAGATTGTCATAACCCGCATTACCAGAGGCAGGTGAGGGCGTACGGCGCCGCATCCTATCTCCTGACCGGGGCGGCGATAACAGTGACCAGCATCGGAGCGTACGATAACGTCAATAACGTCACTCCGATAACTCTGAGCGCGCCACTTACGACCGAATACCAGGGTTACTACCTCATCCCTAATACCCTGTATAAGATGATTGTCTACAAGATTAAAAGTTCGACCCTCAACCAGACGGTTGTGAATGTCGTCGGAACGGTCAATCCCTCCTACGCGTCCGTGGGCAAGACCGTACAGGTCGTCTTCCTGAAGAATGTCAATGACGTTATCACCTATACAAACCCGGGCGGCGCGACGATTGTGAAGCCCGTCATGCTCTTCAGGCCTAGCGGGACATACGGACCTGGTGACAGCGCCAATACCGGAACCAGCGTCTGCTATGTCTGTCACACACTGGCAGTGCCTCCTCCCTCAGTTCCCGAGCATACGCAGGCTTCAGCCGATTGCGCGAGCTGCCATGCGCATAAGGCCGGATTCAGGGGAGATTGCTCGTCCTGCCACGGCTCAATAGCCAGCGGAGGCGCTCCGACTCAGACCTCTGAACTTGTGGGTGTAAAGACATTGTCCTACGGGACGACCGGACACACCGCGGGTGCTCATCAGAAACACGTGGTCGATAAGGGGATGGTCTGTAATACATGCCACAACGGAAACGGCATGCCGACAATCGATTCGAAGATCACGATAGCCTTTACCGGCATGGCTGCAGGCGGCTCGTATCAGGGCAAGGCCCTTTCCAGCGGTTATACGTACAGCACTATCAGCGGCGTCGGCGCTACCGAAAGCTGCTCGAACATCTATTGTCACAGCTCCGGTCAGCCGGCCAACGGTCAGGCCGGTTCGCCTGTGTATGTTACGCCTACATGGGACAATCTGGCCAGCGGCGCATGCGGCACCTGTCACGCTACGACGACCGGTACAGCTTTAGGCCAGATCAATACCGGCAGCCATACGCAGCATCTTGGAAGCGCTGTGACGATCACCTGCGAGAACTGCCATACAGGGGCCGGGACTGGAACCTGGTACAGCTCTCCGAATCATGTCAATCAGCTGATCGATGTTGCTAACGGATATACTGCAGGCGGTGCGCCGGGCAACGGATACGGCACCTGCGGCAGCGCTACTGCCTGCCACGGACGCGGAACGCCGTCGTGGGGCGCAAACTTCACGGCCGTTGACTCCTGCACAAGATGCCATGGAACGCCGACCGCGACCGCGAGCATTGCGGCTGACAAGCATCAGATCGCGCCGCCTATGGCGACGGATCAGAATCCTGCGGCTACCGCCGCGGACCCGAAGGTCGGAGCACATCAGATCCATCTGGATACGACACTCAATACCTACAGCGCGCCCGTGGCGTGTGGTGAGTGTCATACAGTGCCTGCGACGGTTGCTTCTGCGGGACATCTCAACGCAAACGGCCTGGCTACGGTGCCTCTCTGGGGTACTGTGGCTGACACCAACCCCAGGGTTGTGGCAGGGGTTCCTACCTTCACCTATTCGACAACTGGCGGACAGTGCAGCAACGTATACTGTCATGACAGCACGAGGTTCAAAAACGGGTTCGGCGGCGGTACGGGACATGTGCCGACCTGGAACAATACCACCTATCTCGTCGGCAATAAGGCCCTCGATTGCGGCACCTGCCACGGCAACCCTCCGGGAGGCAGCCATCCTGTTGTAGCAGCTAACCAGTGTAGTGGATGTCATCCGAATGTGAACGCGGCGGGTGACGGCTTTATAGACAAGACCCTGCATGCAAACGGCATTGTCGAGCCGGTCACCGGATGCAACGGATGCCATAACGCCAACAATACTCTGGCGGGTAAGCATAACAAGCACTATGACTGGTCAACGGATGCGACCGGAAGGTTGGTAACCAATGACTCGATTTCGACAAACTACAGATTTGAGTGCGGCGTCTGCCATAACGATGCAACGGGTCATCCCGGCACCATCGGCGTAACCCCGCCCACCCTTTCCTTTGACGTATCCTGGGCTTGGGTGAGCACAGGCACATGGACGACTCCTGTATCCTGGACTACTGACTCGAAGGGCCTGAAGATAGGCACGAGCGGAGTCTGCTCGAACGTCTACTGCCATTCGAACGGCAATCCTACTGGCGGGAGCAATTCCTTCTCCGCCATCAACTGGTACTCGGGTACCATGAGCTGCGGATCATGTCATAAGACTTCTGACACGGCTGCCAATATGGCCGCTGCCGGTACGCCGTCTCCGATGAGCGCGCCGCACGTGAAACATATGGCGACCGACCTGTACGGTTCAAATGCTAACTTCAGCTGTAATACATGCCACAGCGCCACGGCATCCAACAACACGACGATCGCCGACAAGTCGAAGCACGTCGACGGTCAGAAGACGGTTGTGCTTAACGGTGTGGTTGGCGGCAGCTGGTCGAGCAACGCCTGCAGCAATACCTATTGCCATAGCAACGGTCAGGCACTGGCCGGCTCTCATGGTCCTCAGGTCTGGACAACTGTCACCACCTGCACGAGCTGCCATGGCGGTCCGACGACTTTGGCGAGCGGCGCGCATGCGACGCACGTGAACGATACGAACAACAGGGTAGGCTTCAGCATAGCGTGTAACGAGTGTCATAGCGCGACAGCTGGAAGCATCAGCACGATAGTGGGCTACGCGTACCATGTCGACAGGACGGTGAACATCCGGTTCGACAACGGTACGAGAAACAAGGACACTGACCTGCCGACATTCAATGCGTCGAGCGCCGCATCAGGCGTGGCGGGCGGCTCATGGAAGACAGTGGGTACAGCAGCAGGGACGTGTAACAACGTCTACTGCCACAGCCGGGGTAACGTGAACAACGCTGGTACGGCGGCAGCGCCTACAGCGTACAGCCAGATATCGTGGAACACGACGATAGGCTGCGGCGGGTGTCATGGTGATACGGCAACAAACCGTGCGCATCCGACCTATGCATCCGGCCCTGCCGGGTCGCAGACCGCAAACAGCCATGTGAAGCACGTGGAGAGCAGCGGCATCACCTGCGACAAGTGCCATACCAATACGGTGAACACAGCCTGGACGACCTACTCTGCGACAACGCAGGTGGTAGCCGGCGGATCTCACCTTAACAGGGTGGACAACGTAGACTTCAGCCAGAACGCCGGTCTGTGGGGTTCATATGCGGCAAGCAGCAAGACATGTTCGGCGACATACTGCCATGGCACAGGGCCTTCGCCTGCATGGGGTACGACGACGAACTGCACAAGCTGTCATGACGCAACAAACGGCGGTGGGCTCTCACTGAGGCATGACAGGCATTACAACAGTGCAACCGCTCCGACGGTCCTTGCCGGAGGTGTGGATGCGCCTACAAGCGCTGCATATGTGTATGCATGTCTTGAGTGCCATCCGACGAACCAGCATGCACAGGGTCCGTGGAACAGCATGGCCGCGGCAGCGGTGACGGGTGTGAAGATATCCTGGTACACGGTGGGCGGAACGAACACCACTGATGCCAAGGGCTTCAAGTACTCTCTCACAGGCACCTGCGGTACCACATGCCACTCGAAGGATGGTGTGACTGTGGGTTCAGCGATAGCGACACCGAACTGGGGCAGCGGCTACACAGGCAGCTGCGGAGTCTGCCATAACAAGGCAGGCGATGCGGCGCCGGTATGGTCAGCGGCACATACTAAACATATAAACACATACGGTGTTACGGGCAATAACGCACTCTTTACCTGTAACGCATGCCACAGCGGTACTGCGGCAAGCAATACTGCGCTTCAGCTGACTACTGTTGCAAGGCAGCAGCATCCGAACGGCAACAGGGATCTGCTGATAAACGCGACAGTGGGCGGGTCGTGGGTGACGATCGCTGGGGCACAGGGCGCACAGACCTGCTCCAATACATACTGCCATAGCAACGGCAGGTCTCTGACAGGGTCCCATGCGGCCCAGGTCTGGACAACGACTATCACCAACTGCTCCTCCTGCCACGGAGACTCGACGACCTGGTCGACGGTCACCGGAACAGGCGCACACTGGAGACACGTGGTGGCGGATGGCTATACCTGTAACATATGCCATAGCGCAACCGCGTCGAGCATGACGACGATCAGCAATTACGCGAATCACGTCAACCAGAGCGTAACCTTAAGCATCAATAACAGCTACAGCACCGTGAATACGACTTATAACGGTCAGGCTGCTGGCTGGAACACTGTATACCAGAAGGCGGTGGCCTCCACTACCGGTACGTGTAACGCTACGTACTGCCACGGCGGCAACTCAGGCAACTGGGGTACTGCAAACAATGACGCAACCTGCGTGAAGTGCCACGGTGTGGTGGGAACGACGGCTGCAGGATTTACAGCGAACAATAACACAGCAGCCCCTGGCTACTGGAATACCGGTGTGAATACGGCCGGCACTGTGGGTACGCTTACAAACGGCGTTTCCAACGATTCCAAGGTCGGAGCCCATAACAAGCATCTTAGTGCGTCGACGGTCTGGGGTACGGTTGGATACTCTAACGATGTATCCTGCAGCAACTGCCATACCGTATACGCAACGCCTCAGACTGCGGGTCACATGAACGGCGTAACCAGCTTTGTCTGGAGTTCACTCGCAAGGAACTCCGGCACAGACTGGACATCAGTATCCGGTGTGCTGACGCCGAGCTACACAGGCGGCGCCTGCTCTGCCGTATACTGCCATGGCGCCGGCTTCTGGCCGTCAAACAGAGGTACAGGCCTGACAGTGGGCTGGACATCCAGCGCATACCTGACAGCATCACCGTGGAACACCTCCACGATGAGCGTGGTCTGTAACCAGTGTCACTTGTCACCGCCTAATGTGAAGCATGACGGAGTCACTGCTCATCCGGCTGCAACGTTAAGCCCGGCTAACTGCAACACATGCCACGGCCATAACGGATGGGGTTCAAACCACATCAATGGCAGGCTTGAGGTAGCGGCCGCTTGTAACAGCTGCCACTGGTATGACACCTCGGATGCGGGCGCATGGGTGACATCAGAACCTTCGCCGTCGAGCAACCTCTGGAATTCGACGAACGCCTGGGGTGCCCATGTGAAGCATATCAACCATCTCAAGGCGAGATGGGGGTCTGTGCTGACCGCAAGCACAGACACTTATGGCGGCACGGCATTTACGAATGTCTGCGGCATATGTCATACTCAGTCATCCGCGAATCACACGGTCGCGGCAGGCCGGATGATCTTTACCGGCAGCACCGCGGACCAGTTCGGTTCAGCAGCGCCGAGCTGGAACACGATAACAAGGTCCTGCTCCAGCGTCGACTGCCATTTCAAGCCGACACCTCAGTGGTAGGAGGAGGACAGATAATGAGACAGAAACATACTGAAGATAAAATGACGAAAAGAGGTGAGGACAGTATGAGAAGGGTAATCGCGAAGAAGGGTAGAAGAAAGCTTGGGACTGCGAGGATCGGCCTTGTACTGGCCTTGCTGGCCTGCCTGTTGATCGTGGGGCTTGTCCAGACAGGAACCGCCTCGGCGACGGGGGCGATCACGACCTGTAGTGGCTGCCACGGCAACCCGCCTGTAGACAGCGCTACCAGGGATTGGACCACCGGTCAGTTTCCGGGGTCGCATAACACCCATGCGGGGGCCTGGTATACTGATACCGACCCCCGCTACGGGTTCACCTGCGATGTCTGCCATGTAAGCCCGAACTGGACCACTCTCAATCATCGTGACGGACTGATACAGACACGGGTGCCCCTGAACGGTCTTTGGGGTACGTATAGCAAAGGTGCAAGCTTCGCCCAGGTGAATACGGTCAGCGCGGGCACCTGCTCCGGGACATATTGCCATAGCAATGGTACCGGCGGCACTCTGAACGCCGGCGATCCGAGACCGGTTGCAGCGAGCACATCTCCCCTCTGGGGCACAACGATAACCGGGTGTACGGCATGCCACGGCAACGAGACCGGAAATCCGGGTAATGGCGCGCCCTGGTATACCTCCACATGGAGCGGCGGAACAGTGAAGGCAAATGATCACCAGGCGCATGCAAGCGCCGCTGTCTGCTATAAATGTCATTATGGAACAACTACAACTGGAACAACGATCACCAGCATAGGAAACCATGCAGACAGGAATTATGATCTTGTCCCCGGGCCCGGTATATCATTCACCTATGCATATGCGACGGATGGCGGCACCTGCACAACCATTTCATGCCATGGTAACGGCAATATGAAGTGGGGTACGGGAACCGCAGATTGCACTACGTGTCATGCTGCATCTTTTACCAAAACCCTTGGTGGCGGTGGCACCATTAGGCAGGTTGTCGGAGCGGGCGGTGATTTCAATATGACGACGATCGGCAACGGAGCCGGATCAAGACATCTCTATGGCGCAACTACGATAACGAAGTGGGACTGCATGGTCTGCCATCTCGAAGGAGATGCCACCACAGGCAAGGCTGATCCGATAAATCACAATGATGGCTCCGGCGCAACGGGCGGTCGTGTTAACGTAAGGAACGTCGACAACTGGACAACGGGATGGGCTATAGATAACAGGGCATGGACCACAACCGATTATATGAACCTCGATAATTTCTGCCTCGGCTGTCACGATGCCGATGGCGCAAGCCAGATCGCTGTGAACAATACGAATAATGGCCTGTTGACGGGCGCTACAGCATCGTCAACCATCAGACCTTATAAGACAGGAGGCCTCTGGACAACGCCAAGCGCTGCGCTTACACCGTTCAATACAACGGATTGGGCCACTGTCGGCGCTACAAACGGATTGCTTGGGGGCACCTGGCAGACTTCAGCAGGCGCAAGAGCGAGGATCGTAGACATCAAGAGTAAGTTGTACGCTGGTAACGGTGGCTCTCAAGGTATCGGCGGCGCGGCGCCTACTTGGAGTACTGGCGGAGCATACAACGGCAACCCTTCGCAGCATGCGGTTATCGGCAGGAGATTCAGCACGATATGGACATCATGGCTTGCAACAGCGTGGAACAGTAATATGCTTAAGAAGACGGGCGTCAACGTGAATGTCAGCAGGGACACTTCGCTCATGAGCTGCGCGGATTGTCATATACTGGATGCCGGCAACGGCGCACACGGTGGAGTTAACAAGTACAATATGTGGGGTTCCAGCAATTTCCAGGTTGTATGTAATAAATGCCACAGCTCAGTGCAGTATATGCAAAATGCTACATCGGGTTCCAGGATGCCGCATGGCAATCAGCTTGACAATAGCGGCGAAATTACTGGTTCGTATATGGCATATGGAATTACGAATTCGCAGAACTGTTTCCTTTGTCATGCCGGATGGAATGCGGTTTCAACAGTTGCTGCAAACGCTTCTTATGGTAATATTCACGGAACTGGATGGCAGACTAGCGCTTCATGGTCATCTGTTGGTCCGTCCAGGACTGCCTACAGGTTCTTCCCCGGCACATGGATGAACCCCAATCCGGCGAGCGACACGGCATGGGGCAGCGGAAACGGGGTTTTTACCTGCTATTTCCAGGGTGTAAAATTCTCGAATTGCGGAAACCATACTGCCGGCGGGACGTGTACAGGAGGTGGCACGTATCGTTACGGAAGACCCGGCAAATATTAGTATAGCAGCGACTAAAAGGGCCGCTTAAGCGGCCCTTTTTTTTTGGTGCGGGCTGTTAGATGTCATTATTAGGATTTGCAGAGTTTATTAGTGTATGAGTGACGTTTATTCAGGCAGGAGTTTCTGGCGGATGGCAGCCGTTGCTGCGGTTATCGTTTGCAGCGCCCTCGCTTACTCGAATACCCTCAATAGTCCTTTTGTATTTGATGATATTCCCTATGTGTCTAATAACCCGCTTATAAGGGATCCTCAGAACTTAATCCATCCGAAGTATGCCGGCCAGTATCGGGATTTTTTTGAATATCCAACATTTGTCATGAGAACTGTGGGTGTATTATCGTTTGCACTGAATTACGCATTGCATGGACTCTCCTTGCCGGGATATCATGTAGTCAATCTGCTGATACATTTATCAAATGTAATACTCGTTTACATGCTTTCGATGAATCTGTTCAGGGCGACCGATGTGTCAGTCAGATCGGGGGTAGCCGGGTCCAGCCAATTTGGTGCGGCATTTGCCGCGTCTGCCGCAGCTGCCTCGCTCTTTGCCGTGCATCCTGTACAGACCGAGGCAGTGACCTACATTTCCCAGAGATTCACCTCACTTGCGGCCCTCTTCTATCTATTGTCTTTGGTCCTTTATTCAAAATGGCGTTGCACAGCCGAACGGCGTCGCGCATGGCCTCTTTATGCAGCATCTCTGCTGTCGGCGACCCTTGCCATGAAGACTAAGGAGACAGCATTTACAATACCGTTTGTGATAGCAGTGTATGAATTGCTGTTCCACGAAAAAGACAAAGCGGGCTGGATCAGGCGACTTGCCCCTTTTTGCCTGCTGTTATCGATTATTCCGTTGAGCCTGCTCCTTATAAGTAATGCTGAAGGCGGTCTTCTTGCTATTATCGACGATATGACACGCGCCAAAACCGATATGTCCCGCCTCCTGTATATGTTGACAGAGGTACGGGTAGTTGTCACTTATCTGAGGCTCCTCGTCCTGCCCTCTAACCAGAACCTTGACTACGATTATGTAATCGCAGGACCTGATGTGCCGCTACAGTTTTTATGGGCGGCTGTTGTAATTTGTTCGCTGATAGGGTCAGGATTTGTTCTGCGAATTAAAAGCCGCAGATTTAACATGCCTGAGCTGAATATCATCTCCTTCGGAATATTCTGGTTCTTTATCACGCTGCTGATCGAATCGAGTCTGATTCCGACAGGGGATGTCATATTCGAGCACCGTCTGTATCTGCCTTCGGCAGGCATATTCATCGCGGTCTGTACCGCGGGTGTCCTTGCGTTAAGACGACTTTCCGGCAGACGCCCGTATTTGCGGCCTGTAGCTGTCGTGATTCTGGTCGTGATAGTCGGCATTTTTTCAGTGGCGACTTATCGACGCAATAAGGTTTGGGCGGATGAGATCACCCTTTGGACCGACGTTGTCTCAAAAAGTCCCATGAAGGCCAGGGGGCATTTGAATCTGGGCAATAAATACTTCAGGCTGGGCCAATATGACAAGGCACTGCTTGAACTCCGGAAAATCACGGACGCGTATCCAAAGGCATCAGCGGCGAACAACAGCATAGGGATGGTTTTGGTCAGAAGGGGGGATCTCAGGGGAGCGCTAAGGCACTATAATGTGGCCCTGCAGAGCCGGCCCGACTATGCGGAGGCGCTCAAGAACCGGGCCGCGGTCGAGGCAGCGCTCGGCATGTCCGAGGAAGCGAGGCGGGATGTATCAGCTGCGCTTGCTATTTATCCGGACTACGAGGATGCTATACGACTCAGGAACGATATCGAGAGGGGGATAGTCTCGAAGCCTGAACTGTACTGACGAGGATCAGGAACCTTTCTCTATATGCCCGATGGCCCGCAGCGGTGCATATAACGCCTCGGATACAGGAAAGGAGTTAATGAAAGGGAAGAGGTATAGACCATACAGGATTATGACTGCGGTCAGAAATAAAAAAAGGCGGGAAGAATGCTTAATCTTTTCCAGGATAGAAGCAGCAAGAAAGGCCACGGCCAGATACCCGAAGGGCAGAAGCGGGATGGCCGAATAGATCCATATAGGCCGCTTTGCCAGCAGGAATTGAAGATAGGTTGACAGAAAAAGGACGGCGACAAGCAGCTTTGACTCTGATCGTGTTCTGATCGACTTATAAAGCAAAAACAGGACTGCTGGCAATACCAGCAGCACAAGTGGGAAGTTGTTCATAACAATATCGTATACTCCGGTCTTTCCGTCAGACCAGTTCTGATATCCGAAGATCACCGGCCTGAGAAACCACCCAGAAAAATTTCCGCTATGTTTGATCATCTCGGGATAAAAGCCCGGAACCGCCTCAAGCGTAAGCCCCTGCATGACACGGTAGGCATCACTATGGAATGCAATGAAGTCGGACAATCCGAAGCCGCGTCCAAACCAGTTATAAAATGTGAGCGCATAAATGCTGAACGGGAGAATAGTAAAGGCAAGCACTGCGGCAAGTATCGGCTGCAATGAAGGTTTCTTCATTCTGTATATCCGTGAAATGATTAAGATGAGCAAAATGAGCTGGGCAGGCAAGAAATACCACTTCACAGCATTTGCAAGACCGAGAAAGACTCCTGCACCTAACAGGGGAAGCATGGACCTCCCTGAATAACGCAGAACGCAATAAAGCGCCGAGAGGATGAAAACGACAGCCATGATCTCGCCGTGCGACGCTCGCGAGTATCTGAGGTACAGCGCGTCAAGACTGAGAAGTAAGGCTGCAAGAAAGGCTGTTTTCCGGTCCTCAAATATTCTCTTCGCAATCAGATAGATCAGCAGCACTCCCATCACTCCAAAGATCGCATTTCGCATTCTCCAGCCATACGGATTGTTCCCGAATACGGCGATACTCCATTGCATGATTATATGTCTGAGTGGCGTGAGGTACCAGTTGTCGGGTGTTTCCTGCCCGGTTACATCATAATTGTATGCTGCCGGGACAAGATATATCTCGCTGTCACGGAACGTGGGAACTACATCGAGCCGCCATATACGGAGTTCGACAGTCAGCAAAGAAAGCACAAGGATAAGAACCATTCCAAGGCGTCTATTTTCCACAAGTGAACTCCTGACCCTGCTTCAGGGCCGCAGACGCTTCCTTCCCTGAGAAGATAACGAAGTCGCCGCATATGCCTCTATTTTTCAGGCTATCCGCAATTCGGTGCACTGCGGCTGCCCCTATGTATTCCGTATCGATCAATATGAGGACAGGCTCATCCAGATGGTCCAGATCCCGAAGCTTCGTGATAATAAGCGGTACATCTTCAATTCCCGATCGGAAGGATTCTCCCGATCTTGCGACAGAGGAATACCTTGCCAGGATATCCGCGGCCTCAGCCCAGTCTTTGTCATTTAACACATGATATACCTTTCTGACAATGTTCTTCTTGACGGCCAAATAGACGTAGGTGGCATCATTTACAGGATATGCGGCGGGCGGGACCAGACGGTCCATCTGCTCGTCTCCCACGGTTCTGGAGAATATGAGCAGGGTTCGTCCGCTGATTCCGCTCTTCTGCCAAACGGCCAGGGCATCACCTAGGTTATCAATGGCAGCTATTTCGGGCCTATGGAGAAAAACCCTGCCCTGTCTGCCGTGCAGCTGAAGGGAAAGCATGACAACAGCGCAGAAGAGAGCTATGGTAAGAGCATAAACTGAATCACTGGAAAGGCGCATATCCCGCAACTCAGATCTTTGTGCAGATATAAAATTGCATGATCCCAAGCTCTCTTAGAAAGGGTGCTTTATCAAGTAGCCAGTCCCCAAATAGTATGAACCATTTCGGTCCGACAGGCAACAAGAGGATTGCCTTATGCTCCGTTATTCTGAACCCGGCCTCTTTCAGGAAAAAAAGGACGACACGTGAAGGAATTCCCCTCCTCGGACCGTCTCCATGGCCTCCGACAACAGCCTCCCAAGTAAACTGGTGGAGATCGGCTATGCGGGGCGGAAGAGAGAGGACCAGGCGACCTGCCGGTTTCAGCACACGATAAAATTCTTCAAGGAGCGCAGGAGGGGCAGGGGTATGTTCAAGCGTTTCCTGCGAAAGGATATAGTCCATGGATTCGCCAGGCAGATCGATCCTTGAGAGATCAGTTTCAAAAAAAGATTCTGAAGGATATTTTATTTTGGCGATTTCGATCATCGCAGAAGACGACTCGAAATTGTACAGTTTTGCATTTGGCAGTTTCGATCTGATATAAGGGATGGCATCGCCGGTTCTCGACCAGATGCTGAGAATCGAGAGATCAGCAGAATCTGATGGGGGGATGTGTTTTATTCCCTCTATGAAACGCCAGTGATGAGGATTCAGACGATGGCGGTTTGAGCTGTCATACTTGAATGCAACGCTGTTCCAGTGGGCAATGACCTCCTCAATCCTGAAGCCCATGCTATATTTTTTCAATTGGGAAACCTCTTTGTGAAAAGCCGTTCCACAATCTTTGGTCTAAACGGCAGTCTTGTATAGAAATACTTCAATATGTTCCGGTACGATTTTGAGCCGAATTCAAAGAGCTCTTCAAAGGAAAATTTTCGCTTCATCGGGACCTGGGCACCGGCAGGGTATCCAAGCAGGACACAAGCCACAGGCTCGTAATGAAAGGGCGCAGAAAAAAGTTGTTTCACCTGAGTCTTCATTGGCAGGTGGCATATCCAGCATGAACCTATACCCAGGCTTGTCGCAGTCAGAAGCATGTTCTGAATGCAGGCCGAGGCCGATTGGATTCCGTCGTGATACGGGTTGTCAGTTTTAGGATAAAAGACCATGATGACAAGAGGCGCATTGGCAATGATATCTGCACCGCCAAGTTTCACCATCTTATGTTTTTGTGCGGCAGTAAGTATCCTGAATCTCCATGCCTGAAAATTGCATGCGGAAGGGGCAGAATTGCCGGCCTCAACGATTAGTCGTAACTGATCTTCCGGGACGGGACGGTCCGAGAACCTGCGGACGCTGCGTCTGGTCTTTATGGCTGTATCTAAATCCATTGGCCGTGAATATTATATTATACTCTCAGACAATATAATTAAACCATAGTAGGCTCTTCACATGCTCCGTTCAGCGGTCAGCAATTTCTTTTAATGACAAAAATTCCAATAATGGGAAGAATGACAGACAGAACAATTCATGGGATGGTTTGAATGCGGAACGGAGAAGGCATCAGTGCTACCTGAGGCCTTCTCCGTTTTATTGCAAGCAAGCCTATCTGGTTACCTGATCCTGACTCCTATGTCGTCCCCTGCCGGCTGATTGTTGGCTGTTGCAGTATCAAGATTACCGTCAGGACCGGCAGATATTACCCATACAGGTGCCGCAGGATTAGCAAAGTCTGCCGAATTCAGGATATATCTTCTGCCCCATGGATCAGAACCGACGTGAGCCATATAGGGCCCTTTCCATGCGCCCTCTCCGCTGTTCGGCCAGCAGCCGTTGCTGTCCGTATTGAGGAAGTGGTCGATATTTTCAGTTGACGACAGGTCCCATCCGGCACCGACAATATTAGGATCTGAACCGGAGCCGGTAAGAGCCGTGTCTGCTATTGCTGCACATAGAGGTGTTGCTATACCGGGCCATGCACCCGTGTCTTTCTTGAGGACGACAAGTGCGCTTGAAATGGATTTTACATCTGCCTTTGCCCGTGAGATCTTGGACTCGTCAATTTCCTTGAAGATTAGCGGGACAAGTATACCCGCCAGCACTGCGATAATGCCTGCTACGACAATTACCTCGATAAGCGTAAAACCGGACTGTTTTCGAATTGCCTTCATGTAAACCCCTTTCCCTGATAATTTAAGTATTGTTACCATGCTGGTAAAGTCTTGGTTCCAGTAATATATATATATCGGATAATATACCAGAAACTTTAATCTTTTGGGAAAATATTTTAGTCTCATCGCGTCCGGCTGAGCAGAGTCTTCGTGGCACTTTTGGCAGGGGCAGCAGAGTGCTTTGACTTTATATTCGGACCGATTACATAATAAACACAAATGCATTTAATAAGTGATTGTGTAAGTATTCCAGCGGGTCAAGCTATAGATGGTTGACAGCCTTTCCATTGTGGTTCCTGCCTTCAATGAGGAGCTTGCAATAACAGAGGTGTTGACGCAGATTCTGGCCGGTATCCCGGCCTCTGTCGGTGAGTATGAGGTTATTGTCGTTGATGACGGGAGTACTGATGCGACTGGCGAGCTAGTTATGAATATGGCCGGGAGTGACGGAAGGATACGGTACGTTCGTCATGACGTAAATAGGGGCAAAGGCGCTGCCTTGGCATCGGGCTTCGGCCGGGCCGCAATGGAGTGGATATTTTTTACCGATGCGGACCTGCAGATTAATATTTCGGAATTGCCGGCATTTCTTTCTTATGCCGGAGATTATGACGCTGTTATCGGATACAGAACTGGACGGAGTGACTCTATCGTCAGGATAGGCCTTTCAAAAGCATACGGGAGCCTCGTTTCATTTTTTCTGGGGTTCCGGATTATGGATATCAACTGTCCGTTTAAACTGTTCAGAAGGTCCGTTCTTGCAGACAGTCAGCTGCATTCCAGGGGGTTCTTCGTTGATGCTGAACTCATTTACATAATTCTTAATAATGAAAACAGGATAAAGGAATTGGGAGTTGCGAGCCATCCGAGGCTTAAGGGCAGATCTTCTGTCAGATTCCGTCATGTTTTGGAAACTCTCCATGAGTTCTTTCGCTTCCTCAGGGAAAAATGAAGCGATTCGTGCGGAAGGAAGGTACGCAATGGGCCGTCGGATTTATTTGGCGCAGCCCAGCGGTCCACCTGATCTTGGTCTGTATGCTGGGTCTGCTTGTGTATTCGAATACGTTTCATGCGCCGTTTATATGGGATGACAACAGGCTGATTGTTCAGAATCCCTTTGTCAGGAATTGGAACCTCCCATCCGCGCTTGCCAGGGGAGACGAAGAACTCTACAAGCATATAAGACAGCGGTATATAACAATGCTGAGCTTTGCGCTCAATTACAGGATCAGCGGGTTTAGAGTCTCTTGTTTCCATGCTGTCAATCTGGCAATTCATCTGCTTAATGCCGTGCTGGTATATCTGATGGTTGCATACGTTTTTCGCACTCCGTTTATGAAGGATCACTACCTGCAGAGGAAAGCGGGCTATATTGCGTTGGTGATAGCCATGCTGTTTGTTTCCCATCCTGTTCAGACCGAAGCCGTGACCTATATATTTCAGCGATTGGCATCATTGGCGGCTTTCTTTTATCTGTTGTCAGTTATGATGTATCTGAAGTCCAGGCTGCTGATGCAGAAGGATGAAGACATGCCGCAAGCAACAGTGAAGAACAGGAAAAGATTCTATGCCGGCTTTTTTTACGTCGGGGCCCTCGCCGCAGCTGTTGCGGGTATGTTCACTAAGGAAAATACATTTACCATTCCTTTTGTAATTGTCATATGCGAAATTTTCTTTTTTAGGGAGACGCCTGCAAGAAGGGGCAAGCTTCTTTTTCCTTTTGCGCTTACAGCGGGGATAATTCCTCTGAACTACCTTTATGGACTTGACAGGACTTTTGATTCGGCAACGAGGGAATACAGTTTTATTACTCAGGACAGATCTGAGTACCTGTTTACGCAGTTCCGGGTGATTGTAAGATATATTCGTCTGCTTTTCCATCCTGTCCATCAGACCATTGATTATGATTTCCCGGTGTATCGTTCTTTTTTTGATACTCAGGTCTTCTTGTCTTTCCTGCTTCTTGCTGCCATATTCGGTGCCGGCTTATATTCTTTTCACAGATCGCGGACAGGAGATCGAGGATTGCGGCTGGTGGCATTCGGCATTTTCTGGTTTTTCATAACGCTTTCAGTCGAGTCCAGTTTTGTTCCCCTGCGGCTGTTGATCTGTGAGTACCGGGTGTATCTTCCCTCTGCCGGCTTTTTTTTGATGATCGTGGCCCTCTATTTTATGGTAATGGAAAAAATGACTTACAGGCTGTTGAGAATTGCGGCATCACTGCTTATTGGACTGGCCTTGACCGGCTATGCAGGGGCTGCGTATCAAAGAAATGCCACATGGTCCGATGAGGAGACGTTCTGGAAAGATACAATCAGGGAAAGCCCGCGCAAGTTTGTGCCGTATTACAATCTCGGCGGCGTGTATTTTCGTCTTGGTCAATATTCGAAGGCAGCAGAAATGTTCGATACTGCATTGAAACTGAATCCAAATTATCATGCGGCATACTGGGCTCTGGGCAGGGTTGATCGGGAACTCGGTCTCTTTGATGAGGCGGAGAAGAAATTTCGAGTTGCATTAATGTTGAGGCCGGATTATTTTGATGCACGTCGAAGTCTCGGACTTCTTTATGACGACATGGGGCGTTTTGGCGATGCAGTGATGGAATATCAGGAGCTAAAGAGGATAAACCCAAATTCGGATACAGCGTGCGTTGACCTTGGCACTTCGTATTATCTCCAGCGGAAGTTTGACATGGCGATTGCCGAATTTCGGGCCGCCCTGAAACTGAATTCCCGGAATATTGACGCCATAAATAACATCGGGGTGATTTATGACGAGAGGGGCCGGTATCCGGAAGCGATCAGGGAATTTCAGACTGCGGCATATTACAGGCCGGATGATGTGCGCACCCGTGAAAATCTCGGGATAGCCTACTATCACAGCGGTCATTCAAGGGAGGCGCTGGGGGAATTCGCGGCCGTTTTGGCAGCATCACATGATTCGCCGATTGCGCGCAGATATATCGATGAAATCAATGCCAGGTTCAGGTAATTGTCTGCATGCTCGTGGAGCCGACCACTGCAAAGACTGAATTCATTGGTTTATCAATAACCGGTTTGTAAATTCTCAATTGGACTCATTAAAATAAATGACAGATGAAAACTAATGGACATATCCTGATCCAGGGGCAGTGTACTGTTAAGTGCGGAATATAGGATCGACATCAGTAGTTAAGCGTCTGTTTGAGTCCGCAGTTATGCTCCTTTTGTTCTGCGTCATTTCGTGCAGCGGACGGCCTCAAAAAACGGATTTAGCCCCTGTGATTGGCGTTGATCCTATACGATCCGTTCCGATTTCTGACAGATATACAGATGTTCTTTCTTCCTGGGCTGATGCCGGATACAGAGATATGACTGCAATAAATGTGGGACCGAAAGACGGTCTGGCCTTTATCCCTCCCGAAAAAATGAAGCTTATCAGGGATGCACTGGGCCGCGGTGGAAACCGCTCCGGCCTGAAGGCCTTTGTTAACGGAGACAATTATCTTTTTGCCGGAAGTCAGCTTGGAATAGTAAAGAGGATAATTTGGATTATCCCTTTCAGGTATCTTGATTTTGTTGATGCAGAGGAGCGTGTGAAATATTTTCTCAGGAATGAGGCTTCACATTTTCCGGCCGGTGAGATCGATTCCCTGAAGTTCGATAATGGCACAGTTTCGGGAAAGCTTGCGGGAGTCGGGATTCAAATATGCGGGCCCTCAAGGAAATTACATCTGAATGATTCTGCGCTTGTTAATCTGGATATGAGCTTCTTTCCCCTGTATGCTGTACAGAAAAGGATGAATAAACTGGGCGCCATCAGGGATTTTTTTGACTCAATTGCCTCCTGGCGCATAATGGCCGGCTCAGTCCATGTCATATCACCTCCTGATCTGGATTCCATATATGGCTATTTCCCTGATATAGTCAAGACAATATTGAGTGAACCTTCTCTGATTCACACAAACTCACCTCAGCCTGTTTGGGTGGTCCGTGACCAGGCTGAGAACATGCTGTCTGGAGGAGGGATCAAAGAGGCGTTTGAGTTCCTTACTGCTCAGACCAAGGCTTATACTGATGATCCCTATCTTGCCGTTATGAGAGAGATTGCACGATCACAGCTTGCCGGCAAGGCTCCGGCGCTTGACAATTTGTCCCGGCTATGTAAGAAACAGGCGATTGCCTGTCGCGGTATAGTGGATGCCGGCGTTATGCGGTACAGAAGCGGCGACGTAGTCGGCTCGCTGGAGTTCTTCAGAAAAGCTGTTGAACTGGAGCCGGGTATGCATGAGGCAAGGCTGGAACTTGCGGTGGCGTTGTATGATTTGGGGAGATATGAAGAGGCATCAAGGGTGCTTGCTGCCTCGCCTGACCTGCCGGGCTGGGTAGCAGGGCTCTTTCTCATGGGCGACTGTGCATACAAATTGAAACGTGAGGATACGGCGATATCCCAATACGAAGAAGCGGTTGCAGCCTATAAGGCTGCGGGAGGATATCGGCTTGATCCCCGCGAGCAGGCTGGCCTTGAAAGATTGAGGAAGCTGTACGAAAAAGAAAAGAATGCAAAAGGACTGAAATTACTTGACGGCCTTTATGATTACTGAATTATATAGATATTGAGATGACCGATGGAAATTAATGCCAAGTTTTGCTGAGAGTGTGGTAAGTTTCTATACAGGTTTCAGAAGACCTCGGGTGACAATAGTTATCATCATGGTCTTACTGCTGATATTCTTCCTTGGACTGGTTGTTCCTCAAAAGAAGTTGTACTTATCCAGGGGACAGTACGACAGATGGAGGACGGATTATCCGATAACCTCCTTGGTTATCGAGAAACTGGGCCTGAATGAGATATATACTTCGCCTCTTACAGTGGCTTCTCTTGGAATTTTTTTTGTAAACCTAATGGTTGTTCTGGCTCATCGCATACCGATAGTCCTGCGTCGTTCCTATCTTATTGGAGGGGCTACAGCCGCGGCCGGGATAGAGAATATAAGGGAGGACCCGACCTCCCTGAAGATATTCGTCGACAATGTGTCGCATGCAGACAAGACTTCTGTTTCTGACAGTGTTGCTGTTTTTTTACGGGGACATTTCTGGTCTGTCATAGGAAGGCCGGCAGGGGGGTCTTTTCTGGCTGTGAAGAATCGTTATTCTCCGTTTGGCTTTTTGTTCTTTCACCTCAGCTTCCTGCTTTGCCTGATTGGGGGTCTTCTCCTGCACTATACCCGTTTCTCGGGAAATCTTGTGCTTACCGAAGGGCAGGAGTTTCACGCCGACATGTCGCAGTTCAGAATCATAAAAAACGATCCTAAGATTTTCAAGGCCCTTCCGGATTTCGGCCTTTCCCTGATCCGTGTTGCGCCCAGATATGAAGGGAAGGTTGGAACCGACTTGGATGTTATAATAAGAATGAAATACTTGCAGGAGAACCTGGATGCTGTCATGAAGGTGAACGAGCCGATAAACAAGGGCGCCATCTCAATACTGGCTGAGGATATAGGCGTTTCACCTCTTTTTGTCCTCAGAAAGAAAAGCGGTGAAGAAATTCAGGGCGGATACTTTAGCCTGAAGATCCTGCGAGGGGATGAGGATTCTTTTAAGTTTCCCGGTCTCCCGTACAGGATCAGTGTCCGCTTTTACCCGGACTATTATGAGCATGATGGCGCGACAGACACCAGGTCGCTTGAAATCAGGAACCCTGTTCTGCGGATGCGCGTCGAACTGGGCGATAAAGTGCTGTACGATGCGTTCAGGAGACCTGGTGAATGGGCTTCTTTTGGCGACTATGAGCTGTCCTGCCGCGATATCAGGTATTGGGTTGATTTCCTGATAGTGCGGGAATACGGCAATGTTCCTCTCTACCTTGGTTTTTTCTTCGGAGCGGCCGGCCTGATCATAAGGCTTGTCTTTACCCAGAAACTGGTTCGGGTTCATGTAGCAGAAACCTGCGGGGGATATAAATTGTTCATTAAAGGAAACAGTGAATATTATCCCCAGACCTTTGCGGGTGAACTGGATGGCATCGTTTCAGCACTTAAGGCACATCTGTTGGCCGAAGGCGGAACTGTTAAAGGAGGGGCAACCGGATGAGCTGGGTTGAGTCATTATTGGCCTGGGGTATGATATATGCATATGCGCTGAGCACGGTTTTGTTACTGACGGCATATGTCTTTAACAAAGAACTGCTTCTTAGATATGTTCCTTTTCTCATGGTTCCGGCTTTTATTGCCCACACTGCGATATTTGTAATCAGATGGCAGAGGACAGGGTATTTCCCGGCTAACGGAGAGTTCGAGAACGCCGTTAACGGGGGCTGGTTTGCCATACTTCTCACCCTGTATGTTCTATTGAGGCGTCGTGGGCTTATTGGTCTGGCCATGTTTACGGTTCCCATTACCCTGCTTTTTCTCGGATACGGGATAATGAAGCATCCGACTGCGCTTCCGCATGGGGCCGCGCTGAAGAGCTCCTGGTTGATTATTCATGTGTTCTTCGCCCAGCTTGCCTTTGGGGCATATCTCGTTGCAGCAGGGCTGGGAGCCGTTTTCCTTCTAAAGAAGGCCAAGGCCGATAAAGGATTGATTCATCCCCTCTATGAGAAGCTTCCTTCTCTCGGGATTATTGACGAACTGATGTTCAAGTTTGTGATATACGGCTTTATCTGCGATGCTATCATGATTGCGGCAGGATCCATCTGGGCAAAAGATCTCTGGGGTAGTTACTGGAGCTGGGACCCGGTAGAGGTCTGGTCCCTTTCCTCATGGCTGGTGTACGGACTTTCAATTCATTTGAGACAGACACTTGGCTGGAGGGGACGCAGACTTGCCTGGTTGTATATTTTCGCTATGGTGGGCATTGTCATTGCTTACTGGGGCGTGGATTTCTTTGTGAAAAATAGCCAGCATATCTTCGGGGTCAAAGCGGGTTCATGAGGGCAAGAGGTGTAATACTGTCCCTGGGTCTGCTTTTTGCCATTGCAGCGTCGCTATTGCGGGATTCCGGAGCGTATGAGTATTACAGGTATAAAACAGGAAATTTTCCGCGGGCGCTGGTGACACAGGAGATCATCAGCACAGTCAGATTTTTTAGCGCCACATTGTCAGGTTTTTATGCAACAGGGGGTAGTCTTGCTGGTCTTAATCTGTTTCCGGCCGAAAAGATGGTCAAAAGGAGGATATTTCAGGATATCGACAGATGGAAGGAAAAGGGGGAACTGCCTGTCATGGACCGCGACAGGAGCACATTCAGGAAGATTACTTTCTTATCTCCAGAGCGGGCTGTTGCCATTGTTGATGAGAGCTGGTTTATTGTTCTCCAGAATTACACGACCAGGCGCCAGATATCCGGAAGGAAGGCGGACTTTGTTACTGTGCGATATTTCCTGAAAAAGATGTGGGGCAGGTGGATAATTGTTGACTATGAGGTTTATCCGCAGGGAGAAGTGCCTGCTCCTCTTCCTGCAGACAGGTTGTTCTCATGGTGAAGAAGATAAGATTTATTAATAAATATATATTTGCGTTATCGGGATGGTATTTATTCTGCTATATACTTCTGCAGGCGTCGGGGCTGTTTGGTCCTTCCGTATATGGATTGATGCAACTGTTGCATCAGTGGCCAGTTCTTTCCGGAGTCGGGGTGCTTATGGGGGCAACAATCGCTGAATTATGGATGGCATGCAAGACTGGGGCGTTCAGGGACTCTTCTCGAAAGGCTCTGGCGGTTTTTTATGCGGGACTCTTGCTGACTGGCGCCGGCATCTTCGTGAGTAGTTTGACTCGTTTCGAGGGTAGTCTTATTTTGAACGAGGGCCAGGGAAGCAACACTGCCAGTAGTGCGCCTGATCTCATCAGGCTATATGTCCGCAAATTTTCCCGACCGCCTTCTGCAGACATTGCAATGGTTGAAGTTGCTCCTTTTCCTGAGGAAGCGGGATGCAAAACAAGACAGCATCAGGCGCGCCTCCTGGTGAGGGACGGCAGATCATGGGGGAAGGAGCTGAGGGTCAATGACGCATTTCCGGTATTATCAAATGGGTATTATTATAAGGTAGGAAGGGTTGGATACTCTCCTCATGTACGTTTCTTCCGGCAAGGCGGTGACATAGTTGATGATGCATACGCGGTCATGAACATTTACCCGCCTGGCAAGGAGGATTCTTTCCGGACGACGATGCTTCCGTATACCTTTTATCTGAGATACTATCCTGACGCGTCGGGGGTGCCGGGCAAGGCGGGAGCTTTCGCAGGCAGGAAAGGTCCACTGTACAAGGTGCGGATTGCGCGCAATCTTGATCTTGTACATAACGGTTATGCGGAGCCAGGTGAGTTGGTTTCAGCGGATGACGTGCTTGTCTCATTCGGGGATGTCAAGCGGTGGGCTGAAATTCAGATTGTTTGGGATCCGGGACTTTATCTGATGATTCCGGGGCTGCTTATGGCGGCGGCCGGGGGTATTGCCTTTATAATGCAGAGGAATAAGAATGCCCGTTATAAGGTGGAAACAAATGGTTGACAAGAGACGATGGTTTCTTCTAGGAATATTTTTTACATGCATAGGGTTGGCTATATACTCCAGGGTTATTGTTGATGGACCCTTCCTGTTTGATGATTACGAGTATGTGGTTAACAATCCTATTGTTGCCGATCTGGCAGCGACAAACATGAGCGACCCCAGACAGATCGGTTATTTGAGTTTTGCCCTGAACTATCTCATCGGAGGGGAAAACCCGATGGGTTATCATCTCTTTAATGTCTTGGTCCATATCGCCAACAGTCTCCTCGTACTCCTTCTGCTTGACGGTATCGTCAGGAGTCTCAATAAAGGGCAGGAGCCTACCCCGATCTTTCGTCAAGCAGCCTTATTCTCGGCTCTTTTGTTCCTCGTTCATCCGGCGCAGACGCAGGCTGTTTCCTACGTAACTCAGCGTTTCACCTCTTTGGCTACACTTTTTTATCTTCTTTCGGTCTGTTTGTATCTTGCCGCACGTTTAAGGTTTGAGCGGGGGAAAAGGAGCAGTGCGGGTTATGGCCTTTACGCGGCTTCATTGCTTTGCACGGTCTTTGCCATGAAGACGAAGGAGATTTCCTTTACTATTCCATTTATAATTCTGATGCTCGAGACTCTTGTGATGAGTGCTTCCCGTTATCAGAAGAGAAGATTCCTCTTTGTTCTGCCGTTTGCGGTGACTTTGATTATAATTCCGTTGTCCATTTTTGGACCCGAGATTGGCCTTGTAAGCCGCAGTTCCGGCGTGGCTGATATTACCAGAATGGAAAAAATTTATGATCTGACAGAAAGATCACCCATTTATTATCTGTTTACGCAGTTTCGTGCAATTGTTGTATATATTCGGACGCTTTTGTTTCCTGTCAATCTCAGAGTTGTTTACGATTTCCCTATATCCCGGTCCTTTTTTGAATGGCGCGTGATCGGATCTTTCCTTATACTCCTTTGCATCGCGGCGGCGGGTATTTATCTATGGCGCAAAGGCCACTCGCTGCGGGATGCGGAAAACCCCCGGAATCAGGAGCTTTCCATCTCCTGTCGTCTCGTTGCACTTGGGGTGTTCTGGTTTTTTATTACCCTTTCGATAGAGTCATCCGTCATTCCGATCAAGGATGTCATATTCGAACACCGGATATATCTCCCTAGCGTTGGTTTCTTTATGGCAGTTTCTGTAATCGTTATGCATATTTCGCATCTGATTTTCAGGCGGGCGAATATGCTGAAAATCATTGTGCCTGCATTGATTATAGTGGTTCCTTTATCGATAGGCACCTATGTGCGGAATGATGTCTGGACTGATGAGATAAAGCTCTGGGATGATGTGGTAAAGAAATCTCCTGACAAGCCTATCGGGTATAATAACCGCGGTAATGCATACGCAAAGGTTGGTGATTACCAGCGCGCACTGGAAGACATGAGCAGGGCTATCAGTTTCTTTCCGAAAAATGTTCAGGAATTGAATAAATGGGAAAACGCGGATATGACCCCGTCAAATATGTCAAAGACCTATTCCGGAAGGGGAGACGTCTATATTGCGCTTGGGGACAACGTGAAGGCCCGCGAGGATTTCAAGAAGGCCAAGGACATCTTTGTCAGGCCGCCCATGGATGTGGACGGTGTGCTCAGGATGGCTGATATATACGCCAAAAAAGGCGCCTTTAAGCATGCGTTTGAAGAATATGACATGATCCTTGAGTGGGATCCCGAGAATATCCGGGCGCTGAACGACCGGGCAAATGCCTATTCGCGTACAAAGCGGTTTCCCGAGGCGATTCGGGATCTTACGCGGGTGATTGCCATAGAGCCTGGATATGTCCTTGCATATCACAACCGCGGGATAGCATATGCCTGGTCAGGCAATCGCACTAAGGCTGAGGAAGATTTCAAGAAGGCGTGTGACATGGGATTCCAGAATGCCTGCAAGAGTCTCGAAGTTGTGAAGAAGGGAGACGGCTGAGGAATGTTTCGTTTGAATGGCAGGTGGTTCTGGCTCATTGTCCTGGTTGTGTACGCCGCGGCGGGGCTTCTTCTTTATTCCAATGTGATCACCAACGGGGTCTTTCTTTTTGACGACTTCGAATATATTGTGGGCAATCCCCTTATCCATGATCTCTCCTTCTTTTCTAATATCACGGACCCGCGGCATATCGGCTATCTCAGTTTTGCCCTGAACTACGCGCTCGACGGGGAGGACCCGTACGGGTATCACCTGCTGAACGTCATTATCCATATCGTCAATGCCTTCCAGGTGTTTCTCCTGACCGGTCTACTGCTGAAACTGCTTCACTTTGAGGACGAGCGCGCGCACCTGCGGCAGCTTGCAGCTTTTTTTTCGGGCCTGCTCTTCCTCGTGCATCCGGTCGAGACCCAGGCGGTCTCCTACATAACACAGCGTTTCACCTCACTTACGTCCTTATTTTATCTCGGCAGCATCCTCTCCTATCTGGCGGTCAGGGCGCGCATAGAGGAGGGAAAGCTGGCGACACGGGAGTACCTGATCTATGCGCTGGGTGTGCTGAGTTGTGTCCTGGCGATGAAGACGAAGGAGATTGCCTTTACCGCTCCGTTCATGATCGCCTTTCTGGAGTATCTTCTTTTCCCCGGGTCCGGGCATCCTTCCCGGAGGTTTGTGTTCCTGGTGCCTTTCCTGGCGTCTCTCATAATTATTCCCCTGGCCCTCTTCGGCCCGGAGTGGGGAATAATAGCGCAGGGCTCAGGGATTGACGAGGTGACGCGCGGGGACAAGCTTTACGATCTGTATCAGCGCTCGTCGTTCGATTACCTGATAAACCAGTTCGGGGTTATCCTGACCTATATGCGGCTTCTTGTCCTGCCGATCCACCAGCTTGCGGTCTACGACCTGAAGGCCGCTTATTCACTATTTGAGCTGAAGGTGCTGGCGCCCCTGGCCTTCCTGCTCTGTGTTGCAGGGTCGGCGGTATACAGCTGGCGGAAGGCGGGGAGCGCATCTCCTTCCGATGCGCCGGTCTACAGGCTGTTTTCTGTCGGGGTGCTCTGGTTCTTTGTAACGCTTTCGGTGGAGTCGTCGGTGATACCGATCAAGGACATGATCTTTGAGCACCGGGTCTATCTCCCGAGCGTGGGGTTTTTCGCGATAGTTCCGGCAGTGTTTTTTTGGGCGGGGGAGAGGTTTTTGGGCAGGGGGTACCGGCCTGCCAGGGTCGTTGCCGTCATGGCGGTGATTGTCATCATACTTTCGGGCCTTACATACAGGCGGAACTTTGTCTGGGTCAGCGAGGTCGCGTTATGGGACGACGTGGTGCAGAAGACCGGCAAGGCGATCGGCTATAACAACAGGGGGAACGCCTATATGAAAGAGGGAAAACTCGACCTCGCCCTGCGGGATCTGGACAAGACTATCAGTTTCTTCCCGAACGCCAAGGACAAGATGGCGTGGGAGAACTCCGATTTCACACCGACAAACATGTCGAAGACCTATATGAGCCGCGGGAATGTCTATGAGATGCTGGGAGACAGCAAACGGGCCCAGGCTGACTTCGATATGGCCCGGCAGGTCATGATGGGGCAGCAGTGAAAAAGCCGCCGGTACTTTTCGACCGCTCCAGGATAATGCTGAAACCGCTCAAGAGGCGGATCCACGACCTTGGTTTTTCCGCGGTCAGGAATCTTGAGCCTGTTGCCTGCGCCGCTCCTGCCCTGATGTCGGTTGCCTCCCGCATGAAATCAGCGCGGGACAAAGGCCGGTCCGTGGTGATGATCATTGGAGGGCATGTAGTGAGGTCCGGGGTGCAGCGGTATATCATTGATATGCTGGAAAAGGGTTATATATCCTGCCTCGCGATGAACGGGTCCGTCATGATCCACGATTTCGAGTTTGCGCTGATCGGCGCCACGACCGAGAGTGTTGCCCGGTATATAAGAGATGGCCAGTTCGGTCTCTGGGAAGAGACCGGCCGCATCAATGATATTGTGAATGAAGCATATGCAGAAGGCGTGATGGGCATGGGCGCAGCCGTGGGTCGGGCCATCGGGGACGGGGAATTCCCCAATCGGGATATAAGCATCCTGGCCGCCTGCTATCGGCTGGGGATCCCTGCAACCGTGCATATAGGCATCGGTTACGATATCATTCACGAGCATCCGAACTTCGACGGTGCTGCAGCCGGCGCCATGTCTTATAAAGACTTCCTGATCTTCGCGGACGTGCTGGAGCGCCTTGAAGGGGGTGTTGTCATGAATTTCGGGAGCGCGGTGATGGCCCCGGAGGTATATCTTAAGGCCCTCAGCATGGCCCGCAACGTCGCCTTTCAGGAGGGCGGGGAGATCCGGCATTTTACCACGCTGGTCTGTGACCTGTATCCCCTCCCCGATGAGCTGGGGAAGGAGCCGGCGAAAGATGATCCCGCGTATTACTTCAGACCCTGGAAGACGATGCTGCTCAGGACAGTCGCCGACGGGGGCGAGAGTTTCTATGTGAGGGCGAGACATGCCGAGACAATTCCGCAACTATGGACCGCACTTGGCCGGACCATGGAAGAGGGTAATCACGGGGCCGAATGACCTTGAAAGTTGAAATGCATCAACGTTATTATAATATTAATGAAGATTTTTCCTCTAAAGGAGCTCGCCGCGCGTCTGGCCTCACTAAGGGATTCGGGAAGGAAGATAGTCCTCTGTCACGGCTGCTTCGACCTCATGCATCCGGGCCACATAAAATACTTCCAGGCCGCAAAAAAGATGGGGGATATCCTGGTGGTGACAGTCACCCCGGACATGTATGTGGATAAGGGGCCTGGACGGCCGGCATTCAACGAGGCGCTGAGGACCGAGTCCATTGCCGCATTGGAGTGCGTTGATTTTGTGGCCCTCAATCTTTGGCCCACGGCCGAAGAGACAATCAGACTGCTGAGGCCTGACGTGTATGTCAAGGGGCAGGAGTTCGAGAAGCTCGAAGACAAGACGGGCAAGATACAGAAGGAGTACGACGTGGTGAAGGAGATCGGAGCGGAAATCCGGTTCACCCACGAGGTTGTCTTTTCTTCGACCCAGCTGCTGAATACCTATTTCAAGGGCTCCGGCTGCAGGCCGGCCAGCTAGGTCCCCGTGCCCTGCCTAAAGTCTGAATAATGACAGAAACCGACAAAGATAAGATCCTGCCGCTCCACGACCTGGTCAAGACCATCGAGGACCTTCGCCATCACGGGAAGGTGGTGGTCCAGAGCCATGGTGTTTTCGACCTGATCCACCCCGGTATCATCAACCATCTCAGACTGGCAAAAAAACAGGGGGATATCCTTGTTGTCACTGTCATCAGGGACAGGGACGTCAGAAGGGGGCCGGGCAGACCGATCTTCCCCGATATCCTGCGTGCGTCAAATGTCGCCTCTCTCGAAATGGTCGATTATGTCTGCACTGTCGATGACGAGATACCTTTCGAGTCAGTCAGGGTGCTTAACCCGGATATACTTGCCAAGGGGCAGGCATACAAGGAGCGCGACCGCAGGGTCCATGAAAAGATATTCGAGGAAGAGAAAGAGTTTTACCTCGGCAAAAGCAGAGTGCATGAGACCGGGGGATTCTCATTCAGCTCGTCCCAGATCATCAATAATTTTCTCGATATATACCCGGAGGAGACAAGAGATTTTCTCAGGGACTTTTCGCGGAGATTCAGCTTCGGAGATATCGTCGAGTCCCTGAACCGTCTCAGGAAGCTGAAAATACTGCTGATCGGTGACGGCATTATCGACGAGTATCATTATTGTTCCGCCATGGGCAAGTCTGCGAAGTCGCATCTGGTCGTGAGCAAATATCTGACGCACGAAGTCTTCTACGGAGGCGCCTTTGCGATCGCCAACCACATTGCAGGTATCTGCGACACTGTCCATATCGCGACGCTGCTGGGCACGAATGACTCGCGGGAGCACGGGATCGCCGGCAACCTGAAGGGCAATGTAACGCCGCGTTTTTTCTTCAGGAAGGACGGCCCCACCATCGTAAAGAAACGCTACGTTGATCAGTATCTGAACCAGAAGATCTTTGAGGTCAACTACCTCAACGACGACTATATCAGGGATGAGTGCGAGCAGGAGGTGATCAATTATATCGAGGCGGCTGCAGGGGAGTTTGACCTGGTGCTTGTTTCCGACTTCGGCCATGGGTTCATCACCGGCAGGATTATTGACGCTATACAGGCACATTCGGTACGCTATGCGGTCAACACCCAGACAAACGCGGCGAACTCCGGATACAATATGATCACGAAATACAAAAATCCCTTCTTCGTCTGTCTGGATGAGCCGGAGATGAGGCTGGCAGCCCAGGACCGTTACGGGAATATAGAGGACATCGCGCGGACGATCAAGAGGGAGATCAATGCTCAGAACCTGATTGTCACACTCGGGAAGAAAGGGTCAATCGGCATCGGCGCCGGCGACAGTATAAACAGGACGCCGATCTTTTCTTCGAAGGTTGTCGATACCATCGGCGCCGGCGACGCATTTTTTGCCTTTACGGCGCCTTCTTTTGCGCGGGAGCTTCCCCTGGACATGGTCTCGTTCATCGGCAATGCGGTGGGCGCCCTGGCTGTGCAGATCGTGGGAAACAAGAAATCGGTCGAAAAGTATGAACTCCTGGAGTTCATGAACACTATTTTGAAATAAGGAGCGCTAAACGGGTGGTGGACGGCATGGCAGGCTACTATGGAAGGCTGTTCGATGTTGCGGGAAAGATCAGGGTGACTGACAGCAAGGGCGGGGTCTTTTCCTTTGAGGACGGCGTTGAAAAGGCCATTGCCATGATCAAGACCATGAGCAGGGACGGGAAGGTCATATTCATCGGCAACGGCGGAAGCGCCGCCATTTCGAGCCATATGTCTGTGGATTTCTGGAAAAACGGCGGCATCCGTGCTGTTGCGTTCAATGACAGTTCGCTGCTCACCTGTATCGGCAATGACTATGGTTATCCGCTGGTCTTCGAAAAGCCGGTCGAGATGTTCGCGGATTCAGGAGACGTCCTGATCGCCATCAGCAGTTCAGGGAGGTCCGAGAATATTCTCAGGGGTGTGCACGCGGCAAGGGCGAAGGGATGTTCGGTGATAACGCTCTCCGGCTTCGGAAGCGACAACCCTCTTTCGTCAATGGGCGACGTCAACTTCTACGTGCCTTCCAGGGCCTATGGCCCTGTTGAGGTGCTTCATCATTCGATCTGCCATTGCATCCTCGATACCCTCATGGGCATTACGAATGGATGAGTTCAGAATAGACAGCCATAAGCTGATATTTCATCCTGCGACTGTTGCGAGGTGGCTCGGCGGCGGGGAGGTCTATCCGATCTACGTCGAGATTTCACCGTCCGGCGCGTGCAATCACCGGTGTACCTTCTGCGCCCTGGACTTCATGGAATATAAACCCCGCTTTCTGGATACCGCAATCCTGAAGGAGCGGCTCACCGAGATGGGGAGGCTGGGCGTAAAGAGTGTCATGTACGGGGGAGAAGGCGAGCCGTTTCTTCATAAAGAAATAGGCGATATCATCGTGCATACCAAGAGATCGGGGATCGACGTGGCGATAACGACCAACGGGGCACTCCTTACCCCGGGGCTTTCGGAGAAGATACTCGGAAGTGTAAGCTGGATAAAGGTCAGCCTCAATGCGGGTACACGGGAGGCGTATGCGAAGGTGCACCGCACAAAGGAAGAAGATTTCGACAGGGTTGTAGCCAACCTGACTGAGGCCGTCAGGATAAGGAAGGAGACCGGCTCCGGCTGCACGCTCGGGGCCCAGGCCGTTCTGATACCCGAAAACGCAGATACGATGGAATCTCTTGCGGAGACCGCAAAGAAGATCGGGCTGAGATATGTTGTCATCAAGCCCTATTCCCAGCATCACAAGAGCCATACGCATGAATACAGCTCTGTTGATTATTCAGCCTTTTCCTATCTCAGGGAGAAGCTCGCGCGGTTCAACGATGATACGTTCAGCGTCATATTCAGGGAAAGGACGATGCAGAAGATCAAGCGCACCAAAAGAGGGTATGAAAGATGCCAGGCGCTGCCTTTCTGGGCGTATATCGATTCCCTCGGAAATGTATGGGGCTGCAGCGCCTACCTGGGCGATGAGTCTTTCAGGTACGGAAATATTTGTGAAGAGACCTTCGAACAGATATGGCTTGGCGACCGGCGGAGGGAGAACCTGAAGATGGTGGCTTCTGATCTCGACCCCGAGGGTTGCAGGATGAACTGCAGGATGGATGAGGTGAATCTCTACCTCTGGGAGCTGACACATCCGTCAGCACATGTGAATTTCATATGAGCAAGCGCGCCGAGTTGAGCCGGGACGTCCTCCTGCAGCTCTACACGATGATGCTGCGGATAAGGCTTTTTGAGGACCGCACGGCAGTCCTCTACCCTGAACAACTTGTCAAGTGTCCCGTGCACCTTTGCATAGGACAGGAGGCGATCGCCGCAGGGGTCTGCGCCCACCTTGCAAAGAAGGACTATATCTTCAGCACCCACAGGTCTCATGGCCATTGCATTGCAAAGGGGATGGACCTGAAGACGATCTCTGCCGAGCTTTACGGCAGGTCAAACGGATGTGCAAAGGGGCGGGGCGGTTCGATGCACCTTGTGGATTTTGAAAACGGGATCCCGGGCACCACTGCGATTGTAGGAGGGTGTATCCCCCTGGCAGTAGGCGCTGCGCTGGCTGCGGTGAAGATGAAGACCGGAAGGATATCGGTCGCCTTTTTCGGGGACGGTGCCACAGAGGAGGGTTCCTTTCATGAGAGCCTCAACTATGCATCCCTCAAGAAACTTCCTGTTGTCTTTGTCTGCGAAAACAACTTCTATGCAACGAATTCGCCCCAGAGGGCCAGGCAGCCCGAGGTGAATATTGCGGACCGTGCTGCAGGATACGGAATCCCCGGTATTGTCATAGACGGCAACGATGTGCAGGCAGTGTACGCTTCTGCAGGATATGCGGTCGAGAGGGCGCGGAGCGGTTCGGGGCCGACTCTCCTTGAGTTCAGGACCTACCGCTGGAAGGGTCATGTGGGGCCTCTTGAAGATATCAAGATAGGCTGCCGGCCTGCTGATGAGCATGAGGCATGGCTGAAGAAATGCCCTGTGGACAAGTTCGACAGGCTCCTCAGGGAACGCGGTCTTCTGAACGAAGAAGAGGCAAGTCGGATTAACTCGATGATCGAAGCAGAGGTGGACGAGGCTATCGCCTTCGGGAAGTCGGGTGCTGAGCCGGACGGCTCTGAGCTTTATGATTATGTATATTGAAAGGCTGATTTAATATGCCGTGGACAAAAATTCAGGCGGATGACTCGCGCCAGCCGGTTGCCTTTGATAATGCAGGGGCCGGCCAGAGGGAGATCTCATACAGGGACGCCATCAGGGAGGCCCTATCCCAGGCACTCCAGACCGACCCATCGGTTTTTCTTATAGGAGAGGGCATTGACGACCCCGGGGGGGTATTCGGCACGACCGTGGGGCTGAAGGACGTATTCGGCCAGGATAGGGTCATGGACAGCCCTATCGCGGAGAACGGGATGACCGGGGTTGCGATCGGCGCGGCCATGACCGGCATGCGGCCGGTCTTTATCCATATGCGCATTGACTTTCTGCCGATGTGCATGGACCAGATCATAAACCATGCCG
>JAKAIE010000077.1 GCA_021814475.1 Nitrospirota bacterium | reverse complement strand
AACCGTCTTGTTCCTGTTCAGCGCCTTGAAGGTGTTGTCCACCACCCCCTGCCTTATAAGTTCGACGATGCCGTCGGTGAGCAGTTCGGTATGCACGCCTAAATGCCGCTTCCCGGAAAGATGGGAGAGGATGGCATTGGGTATGCTGCCATAGCCGACCTGGATCGTATCACCGTCCTGGATCACCTGCGCCACATACCGCCCTATCTTCTGTACGATCTCGTCGGGGACGAAGGTTTCGAACTCGAGGAGGGCTTCTTCAAACGGAAGGAAATAATCGATATCACTGACGTGAATAAAGGTATCACCGTGGACTCTCGGCATGGCGGGGTTCACCTGGGCCACGACCAGCTTCGAGTTCTCCACGGCAGCCTTCACAATGTCGACACTGATTCCAAGGCTGACATAGCCGTGACTGTCCGGCATAGAGGTCTGTATAAGCGCCACATCCACCCTCACCCGCCCAGATTTGAGCAGCCCCGGCACGGTAGACAGAAAGACGGGGGTGTAATCCGCACCACCCCTGTTAACCGCCTCCCGCGTATTTTTTCCGATAAAAAAGGAATTTTGCCTGAAATTATCAAGATATTTCTCGTCGGTGTACGGAGCCACCCCCAAGCTCCATACCTGGAGAACTTCGGCATCGACAAAGGCCTTGGGATGGGTCTGAACAAACCGGGTCAGGGAACCGACCAGCCGCTGAGGCTCACCGCATCCCGTCCCGATAAAGATATGGTCACCGGGGTGAATATGACTGAAGATCACGCCTTCTTCCGCACACTTTTCAGGATACGCTTCCCGGAGTCCGGCAAAAGGATTGTATGCCATCTCCCCCTGCATACCCCGTCAGACCCCGCTGCTCACTGACTGGCCATCTTTTCGTTATAAAGAGCCAGGTATTCCCGCTCAAGATCGTCGAAGCGTTTCTGGGCGGCGGCAATCTCCTTATCCTTCGACTGGATAATGGCTTCGAGTTCCCTGACCTTTTCCGACAGATCCTCCCCCTTTGGCATGTCAAGGTTTATGCTCATCAGCTCCTCTTGCAGTGCGCTATCGACCGCCGAGGCCGGCTGTTTTTGCACCAGTTCGGCTATCTCGCTCTCCTTTGCTCTGACAACCCCCTTCAGCCGCTCAATCTCTGTTTCAAGACCGGAGACGAGCTTCTGCCTCCGGATCGTCTCGGTGGGATCAAGCTCGGCCTTTTTCTCCCTCTGCTGCTGAAGTCTTTTGTTCGCGGCCTTCGCCCTCCTGAGACGCAGGTACAGAATGAGGGCAAGGACAGCGATCAGTACAAAGGCCTCTCCGAGCAGAAGCAGGTATAAGGCATCAATCTTTATCATGATTTCCCCCTGGTCTTGATCCTCAGATATGAGAGTCCCTTCCCCCCGCCGTAATACAGGAGCGCGCAGAAGAGATTTATTGCGACAAATTTCATGATAACCATACCCCAGTTGACGCTTTCCTCCTGCTCCTCAACAGTTGTGGCCGTGGAGGCAGACCCCGACACTGCAGAATCTGAGGGCGATGCAACGGCAGGCTCAAAAACTGAAAAACGATATTCCTTTTCCCGTGTAAACGTCTTTGCGCCGGCTCGGATCAGCAGGCGGTAGTCTCCTTCGGCGGGAGGCCTGAAGAGACCGGCGTAAATCCCGTCGCCCGGTGCGTCGTCGCCTCCGGTGCCACCGTCAGCAAGCTTGACCTCCACCCGCCTGCCTCCAGGCATTACAATGGTCGCGGTCATGCCAACCTGGTCCAGGATCTCCCGCACGTTAAGCTGGTCTTTCTCGCGCTCGAGCCATGCCTCGATCTTTATATTCTCACCCTCCGGCACGAAGAAGCGGTCAAACGAACTGGCCAGCCTGAGATTTGCAACAATATAGACCTTGTTCCCTTCGCCGGCATTGTATTTAAGCGACCACTTTCCCCGCTCAGGGTTCATGAGCGTCACCATCTCGAAGACCGGCGAATCGAACCACTGGACGCGCGGATCGTGGTTTCTCGCCGTCTGCGCCCTTCCGGAAGGATCGAAAACGCTTATCGACGTACCCGCCGTCTTTTTTGTCAGGAGGAGCGTCATCTCACGGACCGAATCGTCAACAATAAAGGAGTCGTTCTCGATCGGGAGGGAATCGGGAGACTTGGCCCTTTCAAAGATCGAAGCAAAATCGAGGTGCAGGTTCCGGTCGGAGCGCCCCGAGATAAAGAGGCCGCCGCCAAGACGGGCAACATCACGGAGAAGATCACGGTCCGCTTCATCGGAAAATGCCATTGTATATATTTTTATGCCCGCACCCCTTGCCTCAGAAATCAGAGTTGTCTTCATGGCCGAAATGAGCGCGCTGTCCCGGGCTCTGTCCCCGACATCCATCCTGCCATCCGACATAAGGATGATCATCTTTTTTTTCTTCGGGGACGGTTTGAGCAGGTCATATCCCTTTGACAGGGCTTCATAGAGGTTTGTATGGGCTCCGGTCGATTGTATTCTTTCGAGGGCCTTGACCAGGCGTTGCCTGCCTGCCTCGTCGGCCGCGGGCGTTAACCCGCTGAACACCTCAGCCGTGTCACTGAATCCGACAACTGCTGCACGGTCGTCTTCGCCTAAAAGTGAAATGAACATCCTTGCCGCGGGTTTGCGGTACATCATCGGATCGGTCTTTTTCATACTGCCGGAGCAGTCCAGGAGGATCACCGCATCGATACCCTGCGTATCCGTCTCAGCCGCACGGCTTATGCCGCCGAATACTGCCAGTACCAGGAGCGCCGAGATGACGAGGCACCGGGGAATCGCACTCACCCTGTCGCTATTCATCATGTATGTATATTAATACAAATCGCCTGCTTCGCATAGCCGCTGCACGGCGTTGCGAAGCGGCCACTGCAGACACAGGTTTCATGAAATAAGTC
This sequence comes from Nitrospirota bacterium, assembly GCA_021814475.1. Taxonomy (GTDB): domain Bacteria; phylum Nitrospirota; class Thermodesulfovibrionia; order Thermodesulfovibrionales; family UBA6898; genus PALSA-1316. Next base: position 11,448 of record JAKAIE010000077.1, on the reverse strand, counting down.
CGGCCGGAAGCGAAATCGTAAAGGTCGTGCCGTATTCTCCGGAATCCGCCGTGATGCTGCCCCCGTGGGAGACCACGACTTTGTGGACGATCGACAGTCCAAGCCCGGTACCGCGTTCCTTTGTAGTAAAGAAAGGCAGAAATATCTTGTCGCGGACGGAGTCCGGTATGCCATGTCCTGTGTCGGAGACACTGATAACAAGATCCCCGGGCCTGGAGACCGCTACGGTCACCCTTCCCCCTTCCCCCTGAGCCTCGATCGCATTCTGGAGTATGTTCGTAATGGCCTGCCTCAGCAGCACCTCATCCGCAGTGACGGTAACGGAAAGATCCAGTTTTTCAATGATCTCGACCCCTCCGTGCAGGTCCCTTGCGGCACTGATGCAGTCCCGTATCAATGCCGTGAGTTCGAAAGAGCTCAGCACCAGTTCCGTAGGCTTAGCAAACGCCAGAAAATCGGTGATGATCCTGTCCATAACGGTTACTTCCCTTGCTATCGCCTCAACCGGCGGCATAAGAGGGACATCAACCTTCTTCAACAGGATCCGGGTATACCCGGATATGACCGCCATCGGGTTCCTGAGTTCATGGGCAATACCCGCGGACATCTCCCCCAGATTCAGCAACCGCTCCCTGAGTTCTGTCTGAGACTGGAAGGCCTTGAGTTCGGTCAAATCTGTAAATACCAGGATCTGGCCGATCACCGTACCGGAGCTGTCCCTGAGCGGGGACATGTTCAGGCCCAGCCAGACCCTGTTGCCGCTGGCCGTGACATAGCCCGCCTCGGACCTCTCGACAATCTGCCTTTGCGCAAGGAGCTCCTTGATGGGACTGCCAAATACGTTGTCGTGCCCCTTCCCGACAACCTCCGTCTGCCGGAGACCGAGGATCTTTTCAGCGGCAGCGTTCATCTTTGTGACAGAGAGTTCCTGGTCGAAGCTTACCACGCCACTGGGGACGCTCTGCAATATATCCTCGTTATATATCTCTATCTCTGATGCCCTGTCTTCAGCCCTTTTCCTCAGGCTCTCAAGTTCCCGCTCTTTTTCCTTCAGTTTCGTGACGAGATCATGGAAGGTATCCACCACAAAGCCCACCTCCGAATCATCCTTGGTCTGCTCCTCCACCTTTTTGCGATGCAGGGAGATGACGACGCGTACTACATACACCAGTATGACCAGCAGGACCAGGAACGACAGCGAAATAAACGTGAGTGTGATGTGGTTCACGGGAGGATCTGCAGGAAGGCGATCAGCGGATCGAGAGATACCAGATCAAAACCTCCTGTGCATAAAAAAGCGTTGCCAGCGTGCCCAGCGCAAGAAACGGACCGAAGGGGACCTTTGTCTTCCTGCCCTGCCCCTTGACCACCATGAGAAAAATACCCACCACGGACCCAGTAAGGCTTCCGACAAACGTTGTTAAAAGAACCGCCTTCCAGCCCATCAGAGCTCCGACCATCGCCATCATCTTGATATCCCCGCCCCCCATGCCGCCCCGGCTAAGCACGGCGATAAGGTAGAACATGCCGCCCCCTGCCAGGAAGCCGGCCAGTGACGCCTTGAATCCGAGGAGGTCCGCCCGCAAAAACGGATCCGGCAACAGCAGCGATCCGAACAGAAGACCAACCGGGATGCCGGTCAGCGTGATCCTGTCCGGGATTATCTGGAAATCCAGGTCAATGAAAGTGATGACGATGAGTGCCGAAACGAGCGCCGCATAGACCAGTGAAGACCAGCCGATGCCGAACCGCCAGAGTACCGCGCAATACAGGAAGGCGTTCGACGCCTCCACCAGGGGGTAGCGAAAGGAGATGCCCTCCCCGCACTTCCTGCATCTGCCCCCGAGCAGGAGAAAACTGATCACCGGAATGTTGTCCCATGGCCTGATTGGGGCATCGCACGCTGTGCAGTGAGATGCTGGAAAAACGATGGATTGCCCCCGCGGAATCCGGTAGATGCAGACGTTCAGGAATGAACCTATGACAAGACCTACGGCAATGACGATCAGGTAGAGTGACATCAGGCGCCCGAGCGGCTCAGATCCTCGATCTTCTTCCCGAGCTCGACCATCTCCCTGTCGAGATCCTCTATCCCCGCCAATGCGTCCACAATGGTCCTGTCCCTGAGGGGGTTCCTCTCTGATGCATCTTTAAGCTCATAAACCCTGTTGCCTATGAGCGCCAGAAGTTCGTTTTTTTTCCGCTCGACCTCGTCCGACCTGTACAGCAGTTTGATAACTGCTATCTCGATATTAAGCCTCTCCGAAAAGACCCGGGAAAACCACTGTACCTTTTCGACCCCCCTGAGAAAATCGGTCCTGAGCCTCCTGAACATTGAGCCTCCTACGCCTCTTCCGGCGGGATCTCTTTCTTGAGTCCTTCCTTTTTCAGGCTGTTTTCGAGAGCCTTGTCGGTCTCTTCCATCCGGATCTTGGAATACTCGGTGTCGCTGATAATGTCGATGTCCCAACCCGTAAGCTTCATGGCGAGGCGGACATTCTGGCCTTTCTTCCCGATCGCAAGGGAAAGCTGCTGGTCATTTACTACCACCATTGCAGTCTTGGTCTCGTCGTTGATCCCTATCTTGTCGATCTGGGCCGGGCTGAGCGCCCGCGAGATCAGCATCCTCGGATCGTCGGTCCAGGGTATTATATCGATGCGTTCTCCCCTGAGTTCCCTCACGATCGTCTGGACACGGGTCCCCTTCATCCCGACGCAGGAGCCGACCGGGTCTATCGCACTGTCTTTCGAAGAAACCGCAATCTTCGTCCGTTCCCCCGGCTCCCTTACGATATTCTTGATGATCACCAGTCCCTCATTGATCTCGGGGACTTCCATTTTGAAAAGACCTGACACGAATTCGGGCGTTGTCCGCGAGACAAGGATCTCCGGCCCCTTCGAGGTGATCTTGACGTCCACGACGATCGCCTTGGCAGTATCTCCCCTCTTGAGGTTCTCGTTCGGAAGGGTCTCCTTGATAGGCAGCATGGCTTCCGCCTTGCCGAGGTTCAGAAAATAGGCGCCCTTTTCGCGCCGCATCACCACGCCGCTGACGATCTGCCCCGCCTTGTCCTTGAACTCGTTGAAGATGACGTCGCGTTCAGCCTCCCGGACCCTCTGGAATATCACCTGTTTCGCCGTCTGGGCAGCGATCCGGCCCAGATCGTGCAGATCCAGCGGAAATTCGAGGACATCGCCCTCCCCCTTTTCAGGCGATATCGCCTGCGCCTCAACAAGAGATATCTCCTCCTGAGGGTTCTGAACCTCCGCCACCACCGTCTTCGTCTCATAAAGATTTATATTGCATTTTTGCCGGTCGATGTTCAAAAAGATGTTAGCCCTGCCGCCGTATTTCTTTCTCATGGCGGAAAGGAGCGCTGATTCGAGCGCCTCGATCAGGATCTCTTTGGAGATGCCCTTTTCCCTGCTGATCTGATCTATAACGTGACAGAGTTCCTTGGTCATGATAGTTCTATCTCCAAACGTGCTTTCGAGATTTGTTCAAAAGGTATACTCACCTCTTTGCTGCCTTCGACCACCACGGTTACCGATTGTTCATTTGCCGACAGTATCCTGCCGATCAGTAACGTCTCTCCAGCGATCTTTTCTCTCGTCACAATCCGGGCAAGCTTCCCGGTACTGATCTGGAAATCCCTTCGCGTTCTGAGGGGCCTGTCAAGCCCAGGCGAAGACACCTCAAGTACATAGCGTGAACTGATCGGGTCTTCCACATCGAGGACCGCGGAAAGAGAGCGGCTGAACTTTTCGCAATCCTCCAGTGTCACACCACCGGGTTTGTCCAGGAATACCCTGAGCACCGTTCTCCGGGCGTTCCCTGCAAGTTCGATATCAACAATATCGACGCCGAGTTGCCCTGATACGGGAACAGCAATATCATGTATTCTCTCTTTAACCGTTGCCATGATCCTTCCCCTGATCCATAAAACAAAAGAGTGGGTTTGCCCACTCTTCGTAACAGAAAACTTAAAATTCGCTATGCTCTTAGAATATCAGAAAAAAGAGAAAAAAATCAATACCTTTCTTGAACGGGCCATGCCCCGCAACAGCGCAAGTATGGTATAATGAAACGCTATGATTTCCCTCAGAAAGCAGACGGCGTCGGCACGATCTACAAAGAGGCGGCTTCTGCTCATGAAGGGCAATGAGGCCCTCGCCGAGGCCGCGCTCCAGGCCGGATGCCGGTTTTATGCCGGGTATCCGATCACGCCCCAGAACGAGATACCCGAGTTCATGTCCAGAAAGATGCCTTCCGTAAACGGGACATTTATACAGGCCGAAAGTGAACTCGCCTCGATCAACATGGTCTTTGGCGCATCTGCAGCCGGGGTCCGTGCGATGACGTCATCGAGCGGACCGGGGATCAGCCTCATGCAGGAGGGAATCTCGTTTCTCGCCATCGCCGAACTCCCATCCGTTATTGTAAACGTCCAGCGGGGCGGTCCGGGCCTCGGTAATATCACTGCCAGCCAGGGGGATTACTTCCAGGCGGTCAAGGGCGGCGGACATGGAGACTACCGCTGCATCGTTTATTCTCCCTTCAACGTTCAGGAGATGTGGGACCTGACAATGAGGGCCTTCGACAAAGCGGACCAGTACAGGACCCCGGTCATCATCCTGAGCGACGGGGTCATCGGGCAGATGATGGAGCCCTTTTCTCCGACGCCGTATCGCAGGCCGAAACTCCCTGGCAAGGACTGGGTGCTCGACGGTTGCAGCGGGCGTCAACCCCGCGTCATCAAAACACTTTACATGGGTGCCGGCGAACTGGAGTCGAGAAACCTGGACCTGTCCGCAAAGTATCGCACCCTCTCCCGCCGCGAGACGATGCACGAGGCGTATTTCATGGAGGATGCCCAGATGGTCGCCGTCGCAAGCGGTGTTGCCGCACGCATCGCCCTATCGGCGATAAAAGACCTGCGGGATGAAGGACTCAGGATTGGGCTCTTCAGGCCAATCTCCCTCTTTCCCTTTCCCTCCGTAGAACTTTCCTCTGCCGCCTGCCGGACAAAGAAATTATTTGTGATCGAGATGAACGCCGGGCAGATGGTCGAGGACGTCAGGCTGGCTGTCAACGGCAGCACCGCGGTTCTGTTTTACGGAAGGCCCGGTGGCGTTGTCCTCACCCCCGAGGAGATCTACCGTCGTTTAAAGACGGCCTATCGTCACTGTATCAGGTAGCTTCCTGTCCCCTGGCCAGCGCTGCGAATTCTTTTCTGAAGTGGTCCATCGTCGCCTCATCGAATATACAAAACTCGACAATCTTGAGGCTTCCCGAAGGATGCGCCTTCAGATACGCAGCTGTCTCCAGTACAAGGATCTCTGCGCAACGGTCCCTGGGAAATCCGAATATGCCGGAGCTTATGGCGGGCATCGAGATGCTCTGAAGTCCTTTTTGCGAGGCCAGTTCAAGAATGCTCACGACCGCACTCTTCAGTTTCCGGTCTTCGTCGCCCTCGCCCATTCTCGGCCCGACCGCATGGATCACATACCGCGCGGGAAGAAACCCCGCCGAGGTGATGACCGCACTGCCTACAGGGGTATAGCCGATACGGTCGCTTTCCTGCTGGATGATCTCGCCGCCCTTTCGGACGATCGCTCCGGCCACCCCCCCGCCGTGTTGCAGATGTGCATCTGCGGCGTTCACGATCGCATCGACATACCGTCCGGTGATGTCGCCACGGACCAGCCGCATGACCGCACTTTCCACCCATACTTCGATATCTGCCATTATGGAATCCTCCCCGCCCGGCAATCGCCCCTCAACAAGGGGTATACCCTATGCTACAATAAAGGTATGTATAATTCATGTCCTGCGAGGTTCTAGATTCCGATACTTTACGGAAAACTGACGGGACTCAAGGGGAGCCAGATTAGTGCCCTTGAGAAAGTCTATCGCCGTCGTATGCATCGGGAAGTAGTTACCGTCGAACTCGGAAAATACCTTGCGTCCCTTTCTGACGATCTGAACCGCCAGATCGGCGTTCTCATCACCCGCAAGGGAGTTATCACCCATGTTATCGTCGGAGATGCACGCGGCATATTTATCCCGCCTCTCGAAGACTACCCGCTCGGAAGGCGTCCCCTTCGCGGCTTGAGGCTGGTTCATACCCACCTCAATGACGAGCCCCTGAACAAGGACGACCTGACCGACCTCTCCCTCCTGAGATTCGACCTTATCGCGGCGGTCGGGCTCAGAGAGGGGATGCCCCTGCACATACAGATCGCGCATCTGATTCCTCAGGCGGGGAAGGATGCGTACGAAATATTGCCTCCTGCCGAATTTTTCAACAATGATTTCGAATTTCCGCCCTTTGTCGAGGCGCTTGAAGAGGAGTTCGAAAGGTCGCGCGGTTTTGTCATCGCGGAGGGTGACGAGACAAAAAAACGAAAAGATAAGGCGACGGACAGATCAGAGGCCCCCGGAGAGCGTGCAATCCTCGTCAGCGTCTCTACGGCGCCCCGGCATGAGCAGCTGGATTCTATCGATGAGCTTGCGGAACTGTCAGCATCAAGCAATGTGGATGTACTCGAAAAAGTGATCCAGCGGCCGAAGGAGATCAATCCGCGATACCTGCTCGGGGAGGGGAAATTAAAGGACCTGGTCATCACCGCGATGAACCGGGGGGCCACGCTTCTGATCTTCGACCAGGACCTGAACCCCTCGCAGATCAAGGCGATCAACGAGCTGACCGAACTGAAGGTGATCGACCGCTCTCAGCTGATACTCGACATCTTCGCCCGTCGGGCTCACAGCAGGGACGGAAAGGTTCAGGTGGAACTGGCACAGCTGAAATACCGCCTGCCCAGACTCAGCGGAAAGGGCACCGCCATGTCCAGGCTCATGGGAGGTATCGGCGGCCGCGGTCCCGGCGAGATGAAGCTCGAGATCGACCGCCGGCGTGTCAGAGAGCGAATCGCCCTTCTCGAAAAGGAACTAAAGAGTCTCAGCGAGGCAAGGCGGCAGCGCAAGGCCCGGAGGGTGGGCAACCGTATCCCCATCGTATCGATCGTCGGCTATACCAACGCCGGCAAGTCGACCCTTCTGAACGCCCTCACCAGAAGCCGCACCTTTGTGGAAGACAAGCTCTTTGCGACACTCGATACCGCCAGCAGGCGACTGCGGTTTCCCCACGAGCGGGAGGTGATCATCACCGACACGGTCGGGTTCATCAGGAACCTGCCGAAGGACCTGGTGGCTGCTTTCAGGGCGACCCTGGAGGAACTCGAAGATGCTGACCTGCTTCTTCATGTGGTCGATATTTCGAACCCCCGCTTTGAACAGCATATGACTTCCGTCAATGCCATTCTCAAGGACCTCGATCTTGCGGACAAGGGGAGGCTGCTCATCTTCAACAAGACCGACAGGCTCCCGCCGGAAATGGCCGAAAACCTCTCAGTACGTTTCGGGGCAATCGCGGTATCGGCTCTCGACAGCAGGACATTTGATCCGCTTCTGGCAGCGATAGAGGACTTCATGTTTAATGAAAAAATAGACGCAGCAAGGGTATAATAGGCTTCGGCCGGCCGAATCTTTTTATGGAGTTGTCGTCCCGGCTTGCCCGGGATTTTTTTTATAATTGCAGAAGAATGCCGGTTCCGGAGAGTCCGGAATGGCAGGGAAAAAGGATACTATATGGAATTCGTGCCTAAATGGATAGCCTGGGAGATCACGAGGAGATGCAACCTTCGGTGCGTGCACTGCCGTTCCTCCTCTGAAATGGAGATAAAGGGACACCCCGATTTCAGCACGGAAGAGGCCTTCAGGGTCCTCGACGATATTGTCAGCTACGCCACTCCGGTGGTCGTTCTTTCCGGGGGAGAGCCACTGACGCGTCCTGATGTCTTCGAGATCGCGAAGTACGGGACCGGCAAGGGGCTCCGGATGTGTCTGGCGACTAACGGGACTCTTGTTAACGAAGAGACCTGCGAAAAGATAAAATCCTCCGGTATCCGTATCGTCTCGCTGAGCCTGGATGGGGCGGATGAAACGGTCCATGACGACTTCAGAAGCCAGAAGGGCGCCTTCGCCGGCACGATTAACGCCGCCCGCCTGTTCAAGAAACACGGTATCGAGTTTATCGTCAATTCCTCCTTCACGAAAAGGAACCAGGAACAGATCCCTCAGGTGTATAAGCTTGCGAAGGACCTCGGGGCCACTGCCTGGTACATGTTCATGATCGTGCCGACAGGACGGGGCGAAGAGATCATGAAAGAGCTGATCTCAAAAGAGGAATACGACAGCATCCTCGACTGGCATTACGACATGGAAAAGGATGAGGACGTCATGCTGGTCAGGCCGACCTGTGCCCCTCATTACTACCGCGTCGTCCTTCAGAGGGCCAAAGAAGAAAAAACGACCGTAAAGAGACGAACATTGAAATTTTCGACCGGGGGCTCCAAGGGCTGCCTCGCCGGACAGCTCATCTGCCTCATCGATGTGGACGGCAATGTCCTGCCTTGCAGCTACTTCCCCAAGCCGGCCGGAAATATCCGGGAAAAGTCCTTTCGTGACATATGGGAGAACTCGGAGCTCTTCCAGGACCTCAGGGACTTCAAGAAATACAAGGGGAGATGCGGCTCATGCGAGTTCGTGAATGTCTGCGGGGGATGCAGGGCCCGTGCCTATTCCGTCTACGGCGACTATCTTGAAGAAGAACCTTTTTGCAGTTATACACCAATGAAATTAAGAAAGGCAGAAGAATGAACGATACCTTTTTAAAGGCTTGCATGGGTGAAAATGTTGCCTATACGCCGGTTTGGCTGATGAGGCAGGCGGGACGCTATCTGAAGGATTACCAGGACGTGAGGTCCAAGGTCGATTTTCTCACGCTCTGCAAGACCCCCGAACTCGCGGCAAAGGTCACCCTCCAGCCGGTCGACATCCTGAAGGTCGATGCGGCAATTCTGTTTTCCGATATCCTGATCCCTGTAGAGGCTATGGGTATGCACCTTGAGTTCTCCGACAAGAAAGGGCCTGTACTCGGAGATCCGGTCAGGACGAAGGCGGGCGTCGACAGGCTGGTCATTCCCGATACAGAAGACAGCATGCCATTCGTTCTGGAAACGATAAAGATCCTGCGGCGTGAACTTGCGGACAAGGTGCCTCTCATCGGCTTTTCCGGTGCGCCCTGGACCCTGGCAACGTATATCATTGAGGGCGGCTCTTCGAAGAACTTCCTTAATACCAAAAAGATGATGTACCAGAACCCCGGGCTCTTCAACGCACTGCTAGAGAAGATCACGACAACCGTGATCGAGTATCTCACTGCCCAGATAAAGGCCGGTGCCCAGGCTGTCCAGATCTTTGATTCGTGGGCTGGCATTCTTACGCCCTATGATTATGAGAACGTGATTTTCCCGCATGTGAAGACTGCAGTCAAGGCACTGAAGAAATTCGACGTCCCGGTCATCTATTTCGCAAACGACTGCGCAGGCATCCTCAGGATCGTCAAAAGGTGCGGGGCCGACGTCATCGGCATAGACTGGCGGGTCGATATGCATAAGGCGGTCAAGAAGATCGGCAAACGGGCCTCGATCCAGGGGAATCTCGATCCGTGTGTCCTTTTTGCGCCCAGGGAGCATATCGAAGAAAGGGTGCAGGACGTCCTGAACAATGCTGAAGGCGCGCGAGGGCATATCTTCAACCTCGGACACGGCATCCTTCCCGAGACGCCTGTCGAAAACGCCGCATTCATGGTGGATGCGGTGCACAGGCTGAGCAGGAAGCAGTAGCCGTACCCGGATGATTTATCGCCCGGAAGCCGGGGATCAGGCGGATGCCACGATCCCCGGCTTATACCTGGCTTCCGGGACAGCATGCTGAGGGAGTAATCCCTGAGTAGAACCGTGAGCAGATCAGTCCCCCTGTTCCGGACAAAATGGATGCGATACTTGCTCCTGTCGTGCATGTGTGTCGCTGTTTTCCTTTCCTACCGTGATATTCTCACCCACGACCTGGTCTGGGACGATACCTACGAAATCTATCAGAACCCATGGATCAGGAGCACGGATTTTATTCCCGATATCCTGTTTTCGAACTCCTTGGCGTGGAACTTATCCTCGGCTCCACCCAATTATGCGCCCATGAAACTGCTTGTCAGGCTAATACAATACAGTCTCTTTGAAACCAGGGCCTGGGGATACCACCTCACGAATCTGCTGTTTCATCTGTTTTCTTCGGTCCTGGTATTCCTGATAGCCGAGGTGCTTTTCCGCAATATATACCGCGCCCCCGGCATCATGTATCCCTTTGCCTCCTCTCTGCTCTTCGCGCTGCATCCGGTCAACACCGAGGCGGTCAACTGGGCGTCATGTCTGTCAGAACTGGGCATGGCCCTTTTCTGCCTCCTGGCCGTGTACCTCTACATCAGGAATGATGACGTCAAAATCGGCACTCTGATTATGACCGGCGTAATCTATTTCTGCGCAATTTTGTTCAAGGTGACCGCCCTCTTCTGCCTTCCGCTGTTTTTCGTGTATGATTTTGCCGTCAGGCGGAATATCGAGGATGCTGCCTCCCGCAGCAGCTCTTTCGCCAAAAGGATGTTCGTCAGGCATATTCCTCTCATTGTCGCGGCCATAGGGTATCTGATACTGTGGAGCTATGCACTTGGGGGGCTTGCGCCGAAGAGAGGGAAGACCGCGCTGGATATGGGGGGAGTTCTCCTGAACGGCATACCGTTACTGACGCGGTACATCAGGCTGCTTTTCTGGCCCGTTGACCTGAACGCACTATACGTGTTCCACCCGGTATCTTCGTTTTCCTCTGAAGGGTTTCTTGCGTCCCTGCCGCTTGCCCTTCTTTTTGTATCAGGAGCGGCCATAGCCGCACGGAAGGATCGCGCGGCGGCATTCGCTCTTTCCGTGATCGCGCTACCGCTGATTCCATGCCTGTATCTGCCGGCCGTAGGCTACAGCTATTATGTCTTTGCCGAGCGGTATCTCTACCTGCCCTCAGCCGGATTCGCCATCCTTGCCGCGGCCGTTGCGGGAAAACGCGTCATCGAGAATGTCCCTGGAAAATTGACACCCACTCTGCTGGCCGCTGTCCTGGCAGGCCTCCTGGTGGTCTGCTCAGTCCTGACCAGAGAGAGATCGGGAGTCTGGAAGAACGACTTCACCTTATGGAGCGACGTGGTACAAAAATCGCCGGACAGCGCAATTGCCCATAACAACCTGGGCAATGCCTATGAGCGAAGAGGCGACGTGTCTTCGGCCATCAGGGAATATGAAGCTGCGGTAACCATCAACGCAGGATATGTCGACGCGCAGAACAGCCTTCTTGAACTGCAGCGGCGAGGGCTGAAATTCCGGTCGGACAACGCTCTCTCCCGGTAACAAAGGGTTTTCCCGGTTTCAGTTGCTTCGCTTCCTATCATGAATAATGCTGCAGGGACGTAATCCTCGGGCAGCAATCCTGTTAATACT
>JAKAIE010000006.1 GCA_021814475.1 Nitrospirota bacterium | reverse complement strand
CACCAGTGTGGTGCCTGCCGCCTCGGTGCTTGTCCCGGTGGCGCCGGCAAAGGCAAAGCCGCTGCCGTAGTTGGTGCCCGGAGTCACGTAGGGTGACAGACCGAGCGCCCCGGCGGTGTAGGTGCCTGTGCCGACCGTGGAGTACAGCATGTTGCTGACTCCCTGAGAGCCGTTGTTGGCGGTGTACATGCTGCCGCTGAAGTCATAGCCTCCTGCAACATGGCACTGCTCGCAATGCTTCAGGATGCCCGGATAACCGACGTTAAAGAAACCATCGTCGACATCCGTTTCATGCCAGCCGAAAGGAGTGGTCCGCTTGTCTGCTGCATGGATGCCATGGATAAAGGTGCTGGCATCTGCCGACCAGGCGGAACTTGTCGTGTTGGGGTTGTGGCAGAACGAACAGGTCGGTGCGTCGTTCCGCTGTCCGGCATGAAAGCCTTCTGTAAGGAAAAGGCCGAGCACGCCGTGGCAGTTGTTGCACTTGGCGGTGCTGACAACGACACGACGGCCGGTATAGCCGGTGGCCACCTTCCAGACGTTCGGCGCTGGGACAATCAGACCACCAATCTTGGTTGTCGTATTGTACGAATATCCCGGGACGTTCGTCTGGGTAAGAGGCGGTGTGTTCGGCAGTGCGTAAGTATAGCCGATGCCGCAGGTGAGCATCGCTGCCGAATCAGGAATTATAGTGTTGGTAAGAGTCGCCGTATAATATCCGCTGTTGTCGGGTCCGGCCAGTGTGCCACCGGTGCCGGCCAGGAGGCCCTTGATATTGCCGCTGGATGATGCGTTGAAGTCGGCCGGTGCTGTGATGCCATCCTGCGGGACTGAGAATGCGCAGTAGACGCTCGGAGATCCGACGAAGTTGTTCATCAGCTCGCCGGAGCTGTTGAATACCACATCCGTGCCGTCCTTCTTCAGCTTAAACTTCACAACGGCATGTTTGTTGGAATCCCTGCTGGCGCTGTCGACATCGTACGTGATGACCGAGGCGCCTGCCGGCAGATTGTTCGTATATCCGGCCATAGCGGCTGCGTTCGTATAGCCGGAGGCCACGCCGCTTGAAAGGATGGAGCTGGCAATCGGGGTTACCGGTATATGGTTCGCCATAATATCGGTTGCTGTATGGCAAAGGCTGCACTGACTGTCGTCGGACTTGGCGCCTCCGATATGGCCTGCGCCTGTGGCAAAGTCGATGTTGTCGTGGCATGCTCCGCAGGCCACACGGCTGGGCTTGTTCTTCCAGTTGTCGCCCTGGGGAGTTGCCGTGGAGGCGCTATGGCACTTGACGCAGTTCCTGATGTCCTGAGGATACTTGACATCGTTGAACGTGACGCCGCCGTAGTTATACCCGGTCTTGGTCAGCGCGTCACCCATATGGATCCTGTGGACCAGTGCGACGAAGTTGCCGACCGCCTTGCCGTTGATGACATAGGTCGATCCGCTGTAACCGGTGGCAGTGGTTGTTGCCTCGGTGCGGCCGATCGAGCGCTGTTCAGTATGGCAGAGCACGCAGTATTGGGTGTCGATGCGGCCGCTATGAGGGGTGGATACCCCTATCTGGTCGTGGCAACCGTTGCAGGCATCCTTCGAAACAATCTGCCGCATTGTCGTGACGGCGCCGCCTGCGGGTACAAAATCATAGAAGAGATCCGTCGGGTTTGCGATCGCAAGGGCAGGGGCGCTTCCGGGAACCGTGCCGGAGACCTGTACCGCCAGGCGGTGAGTCAACGACGGCTCATACGTCACGCCGCCGGTCTTGGTGGGGTCCGTGATGTCTGTTGCGAATGTGTAGGTGTAGGTTCCGTTGCCGTTATCAACAACCGTTCCGTTGCTCTCGGTGGTAGGCCGGGTTGTTGCGGTAACCAAATAGTTAACCCACTGGTCCGGGCTGCCGTTTGTGCCGGGAACGAGTTTGGCGATCGTGAACCTCAGGTAGTTCAGCGCGGTGCCAGCCGTATTTTTCGCGCCGAGGCCTATTACTGCGTTTCCGGAGGCATCGGTGACCTTGAAGTTGACAACCGGAGCGCCTGCGATCGTGACGCCGGTGACCTGCCCGGTCAGCTTCAGGGATGCCATCTCATCTGCATTGGTATTGTTGATGTCGACCACCCGTGATGCGTCCGCTCCTGGAGGGCCTGCGGGACCTGTGTTGCCGGTGTCGCCCTTAGGACCCGTATCGCCGCTGCATCCGAATAATGAAGAAACGACCAATAGGAATAATGCTGTAAACACTAAGTATTTGCTTCTTATCATCAAACGTTGTGTCATTTGATCTCTCCATAATAACAATATTTGTACGAGAAGGGTTAGTACGAGAAAGGTAGTATAGTTTCCTTTCTATGACCAGTTGACTGATTCAACGTGAAGCAAATGTTCGTTTTGCAATAACCGAGTCGGTTCTTCTCTGCATCACCTCCTTCACTCGGCGATGGACTGCATCTGCACAAAAACATTATATCCCGATATCTCCAAGGTGTATAGCTAGGCTTTTGGTAGATTTTTTAAACTTATTTATGTGTTATATATGTAAGCAATAACAATGCCATCTATAGTTATGAAAAGTATGCAGTGTCATCCCTGAGTTTAGTATGTTTTCCTGTCAGAAAGTATTGCATTTTAGTCCATGCCGGAACGAGAAGGAGGAAGACGGTTTGGGACTCTATTGTTTTCGGTTCAATTAACATGCTTTTTGAAGTGAATGGAGTAAAGACTGCAATAATGAAAGAAAGTTAATAATTTAAACTTTAGGCTGGTCCGGCGGTCAGGTAACTTGAGGCAGGAGATTTTGCTCTTGTGCGAAACCCATCGCGCGAGTGTGCGAAGCCTTCATTAATGGTTTCACACTCGGGAAAGCATGTAATAAGGGTTATTATAAGCTTGATTTGCAGATCTGGATGATGACAAAAAATGGCATCAGCTGCAAAAAAAAGGCAACAAATAACGGAAAAAAAGGTTCAAAGACTGAACGATGTGTGGGTTACGGAGTGGCGTTGCGCGGATAGCACTACTTGCAAAACCGCTTTTTCAGCTCCTTTTCCACAGTAGCCGGCACAAGCTGGCTGATGTCTCCCCCGAGAGACGATATCTCTTTGACGATTGTTGCGGTCAGAAAGGAATATTCCTCATTCGGCATCATGAAGACCGTCTCGATATTCGGGTTCAGCCTTCGGTTCATCAGGGCCATCTGAAGCTCATACTCAAAGTCGGACACTGCCCTCAGCCCCCGGACTATGGCACTTCCTTTCTTCTTGTGCACGTAATCAACAAGGAGTCCTTCGAAGACCTCTATCTTCACCCTTCTGTATCCGCGGAGAGACCGTTCGATCATCGACAGCCTTTCTTCGATGCTGAAGAGGGGCTGTTTCTTCTGGCTCGGGGCAATGGCGACGATAACCTCATCGAACATTCTGAGACTCCTGTTGACGAGGTCGAGATGGCCGTTAGTAAACGGATCGAATGTGCCCGGGTAGATAGCGATTTTTTTCATGTCACCTTCCTGTAGCGTGTCAGCATGGTATCCCCATACCGGTATTTTTTCAGCAGATGCAGTGTCCCAAGCCCGCTGTCCTCAGGTGGTCTCTTGGATGCATGTTCTATCACAAGGGTCCCGCCCTCGCGGAGAAGGGCAGTGGTGTCGATGAGCTGCATTACCTCGTTCAGTTCTTCGGTTGCATACGGGGGGTCCGCGAAGATGATGTCGAATTGACCGCCGGATCGTTCGGCCTGTCTCAGAAAGGCGATGACTTGCATTGCAGGGACAGAGGCCTTTTTATCGAGACCCGCTTTATTTATCGTCTCCTGGATCGCCCTTGCGCGCCTCTGGTCCTCTTCGACAAAAGAGACCCTGCCGGCACCACGGGACAAGGCCTCGAAGCCCACAGCCCCCGAGCCTGCATAGAGATCAAGGAAGATCGCCCCAGAGATGTCGTTCCTCAGGATATCGAAGAGGGCCTCCCGGACCTTTGCCGATGTTGGTCTCAGCTCATCCGTACCGTTTTTTGAGGAAAAGATCTTCCTGCTCCCGATATTTTTGCCCTTGAGCGCTCCTGCCGAGATCCTCATTCGGGGGCCAGCCTCGCCCTGCGTAGCGACACGGAGCCCGGAAGAGCCGGGTGGAGAAGACCGAATGGACAGCATGTTTTCGTTGACATCGTAGTGCTATTCTAAAAGATCGATTTTGCAGTGTCAAAAGAAATAATCACGCGCGCTTTGCTGAATATTCTCCGGTTGGTCCTGGCACATGTTTCGGCCTTTTGTCGTTGTGACATGCACATATACCCGACCCGTTTTTTAAGGTAGAATAGCAGAGATGAAGTTTTTCAGGAAGGCTGGCGACCAGCAGGACCACCCGGACCCGGTAATCGACGACCTAAAGGAGAAGATCGGCCGCTCCGGTAGAAGGTCCAGAATCATCAGCGGTGGCCGGGTTTGGTTGGACAGAGGCCGGCGGGGAGATCATCTTCATCGAGGCTGCGGTGATGAAGGGGAAACACGAACTGATTCTCACCGGCTCACTCGGGGATGTCATGCGTGAGTCGGCCAGGACCGCCCTGAGCTATATCAGGAGCAACGCCGCGAAATTCGGGATCAGCGAGGACTTCTTCGAAGGGCATGATATACGCATCCATATCCCAGTAGGCGCGATCCCGGAGGACGGACCCTCCGCGGGCGTCACGATTGCGACCGCCCTCCTTTCGCTCTTTACAGGATGTCCCGCGCGAAGAGATGTGGCGATGACAGGAGAACTTACCCTGTCGGGCCGCATACTTCCTGTCGGCGGTGTAAAGGAAAAGCTGCTTGCTGCGAAACGCGCGGGGGTGAAGACCGTCATCCTGCCGCAGAGGAATTATGCGGATATACAAGGCCTGTCCGGTGATATCCGGGACGGTCTTGAGATCTGTTTTGCCGACAGGATCGAGGAGATCGTCGGAAAGGTACTGAGGAAAGATCCGCGCGCCTGACCGGGACAAAGACCGGACTGGTTACCTGCGCGCCGTTCGCCTGGTCCTGCCGGCGGCCTTTATCTTCTGCCTGTTGCCTGCCTTTGATGATCCGGCGATATTTTCGACGATATCGGCAAGCTCAAAGACTCCGGCGCGTGCGAGTCTCTTGAGCTGTAATTCTTCCTCTGTGGTGAGATCTTCTGAAATTAGCATCTCTACCGCCGTGCGTATGGAAGAGAGCACTCCCTTTATCCTGTGGTCCGACTCGGCGATCTTTCTTAATGTGGCTTCGGCATTGTCCAGCACCGCATATCTCGCATGTAACGCGAGGCCTACTATTGACATGGCCAGGGAGAGGACATCGTCAGTCAAAAAATCAGGTCTCCGTATGTTCCTTACGATGGCGATGAGCCTCACTCCTGTGGTATCACGGACGAAGATTCTTTCGGCAGGATCGTTCGATGTGCCAGGAATCCTGGCTCCGGCGCCTGACAGCGCCGAGGAAATACTGAAGGAAAACCTTTTCCTGAAATGCGCTGCGGAGACGGTTTCGGATCTGAATCCGCTGCTGTCACATGAGTAGACTTTCGCCTCGTCACCGGAGGTCTTGTGCAGTACGATGAGACATATCGAATCCGCCCCGGACATCAACAGGAGGTCCGAGAGGGCATTTTTTTCCATTTCCCCGCTGAAGAGATTCCGGTCGATACGCTCTGCAAAACCTTCTATTGCTTCGGCAGCGGCTTTATTCATAGAGTCCCTCATAACTATGGACGATATACCCGGAAAATGACCGGAAAGGAGGTTTCCTGTTGAGGGTTCGGACGAGTTCTTCCTTCTTGCCATGGAACGTCAGTCTCTCCGCCCTGACAGTGTATGTTCTTGATGCCCGGATATCGTTTTTCCTGGTTTCGATGACCAGCGTTTCTCCCCGTGAGGTGGCCCCATCGCGCATTGCCTTTCCTGCATCAAGTATCACATGTTCTTCATCGGGGAGTTTTGTGGTCTCCAATCCCAGAAAGACAGGTTTGCCCGCAGTTGCTGCATAGCACAACTCCTGAATTGCCGACTGAACCATCTCGTCAAAATCTGTCCTGTAGCTCATGATGGCGACTTCGTCCGCAATGTCGGTGACCTGAAAAGAAAGTGGTTTGCCTTCAGCGCTGAGCGTATCGAACCAGAACGGCAGGGCAAAAGAAAGTCTCAGGCCCGGACCGGCGGCCTGACGCAGGTCGCGGGCCATTCTCAGATACCGGTCGGCGTAATATTGTTTTCTGAGATTGAAATCCTTTCTGAGATAAGGTTCAACGTCGAACTGTATACCGGCAAAACAGGCATCCCGGCAAAGATTGTTGAATCTTCTGATCTTCATGATGTCATCAATAAGCGGCTGATAGTTGATAATATGGTCCGGATCTCCGTCAACGGCAAACACTTCAATCCCGGCCTGTGCAGCCTCCTTCAGCAGGGGAACAAGGGTTTCCGGGTCCCTTTGGATCTGGACATAAAGCCTGTTGAACCCATCTGCCGCCAGTCTCTCCGTGACGCTCTTTTCATGACCGGCAATCTTCCGCATGTCCCAGATCCAGATGCCTTTTGATGTCCGGGAAGGCGCGGCCGATTCACCCCTGCAGGGTTCGGCGGGGGGGTGTTCCCTCATATCCTCTTTCTTCAGGTAGCCCGCATAGGAGATAGCCCCGTTTTCGTACACTATATCTATATAGTCACTCTCCCGCAGCAGAGCGACATTCAGGGTTATCCTGTCCGGAGGCGTTGTCACGGGCGGCAACCGGTCTGCCTGCCTGACCCCGGCTGATCCACACGCCGACAACAATATCAGGGCTGCCAAAAGGCCGTTTATGCGGTTCATGGCAATACCACGTCCTTTGAACGGTCGTCCCGGATCAGGCCTTCCCGTGACAAGACTTCTTTTACAAGTCCCACGCGATGCTTCCCGAGATAGCAGTGGATGTATAACCTGCTGGCCCTATGTGACCGTATAAAATCGACTACGTTCTGCAGCACTTTCCGGTTCGAACTGCTCTCAAGGGGAAAGTACTCCATGGGAAAGCTCACGGACACCATGCCTAGCATCGCTGCGCTCTTCTTTTCTCTTTCATAAAGCGCCTTTTCCTGGGGCAGGTTGACGTTCAGGAGGCTGACGGCGATCGAGACCCCGTAATCCTCCTTGAGTTTTTTTAGTTCCTCAAAGTGTGGGTACGGCCCGATGATGATTTTGTCCGATACCTTCGAGGCCTTCCCCTGGATGAAATGTAGGGGATACAGGTATGCCTCAAAATAGTCAAAGTAGGTAAGCAGCGCGAAGAGCACATAGAGCGCCGGGATCAGGAGCAGTATGAGCCTGGGTAACAGGTAGGTGACCTTTCTGATCAGTCTACCTGCCGGGTTCACTCGGGATCTCCTGTCTCTTTATCTTGCCCCACCCTTTTTTCCAGAACTGGAAGGTGGCCAGAAGTCGCTCCATTACTATCAGCTGCCTGTAGCCGAGGAATTCTATCAGTCCGTAGAGGCATAGTTTTATTATATCCCCAATCCCCTTGTATCTGCGGTACAGCAGATTGTCCAGCAGGATGGAGCCGATGTTGATCCACATTCCCCAAAGGAGCGCGATCACAAAGAAGAGAAGGGCAAAGTCCCTGCTGATGACTCCGAACAGATAGAACACGATGAAGGAGAGGTAGCCGGTGAATTCGACCAGGGGGCCGAGCGCCTCGACAAAGAGGAAGTAGGGATAACCGAAGACACCAACAGTGCCGTAGACCGGGTTCAGAAACATGACCCTGTTAACCCAGAGGCAGTCGATAAGGCCCCTGTGCCACCTGTTCCTCTGTTTTAACAGTGAGTTCAGATCGTTCGGGACCTGGGTCCAGCAGACCGGGTCAGGGACAAAGACGATCTTGTATTTGATCCTGTTGTCCTTGCAGTGCCTGTGCAGCCTTACGACTATGTCCATATCCTCGCCTACAGTCTTCCTGTAGCCGTTGATTGCCATCACCATGTCCTTGCGGAATATGCCGAAGGCGCCGGAGATGATCAGCAGACTTCCGAGGAAATTCCATGAGGTCCTGCCGGAGAGGAAGCCCCTTATATATTCGACTGCCTGGAAGCACTCAAGAGACTTTTTCGGGGTCCTGACCTCGGTGACAGTCCCCTCCTGGACCCTGCAGCCGTTGAGTACCATGACGATCCCGCCGGTTGCGATCACTTCCCTGTCCTCGACGAACAGCCGCGAGGCCCTGAGCAGCGCATCGTTTTCAAGCAGCGAATCGGCGTCTATGCAGCAGAAGAGCGGGAAATTGGAGGCGTTGATGCCGGCGTTCAGCGCGTCGGCCTTGCCGCCGTTTTCTTTTTGTATCACGGTAAGCTGCGGATAGTCGAGCGAGAGGTAATGCCCTGTTATCGGCTGATGTGCCAGGACAATCCTAAGCGGTTTGTCTATCCTGATAAGTCTGAACTCATTGATCAGCCTGTCGAGTGTCCTGTCTTTTGAGCCGTCGTTGACAATGATCACCTCAAATTCCGGATAGTGAAGGGCAAGAAGGGATCTGACGTTGGCGACGATAGTCGCCTCTTCGTTATAGGCCGGGACGATAATCGAAAGAGGTTTATAAAAAATGCCGGAAAGAATATTCTTTATGTTCTGAGATGTCACCATAACGGAGTGTCTCTTAACGTCTTTCAGGGATACAAGGGTGAAGAAGGTATAGGTGCCGTTGATCAGTATAAAATACAGGAGGATGACCACCTGAAATATCAGCAGGACCAGGTTCAGGATATCAGGCACGGATTTCCATGTCCCGGAGAATGTATTGTGAAACGTCTCTTGTAAACCTGTCCCCGCTGTTCGAGGCTTTTTGCAGCATCTCGATTCCCGCATGCCCGAGCCTTGAGAGGGAGATGGCCGTATTGATGCGCACATAATAATTTTCGTCGTGGAGGGATTCCGCAAGGCGCGCTGCAATATCGTCCGGACAGAGATGGGCATTCTTGGCATCGACGGCCCTGACCCTCCAGTCGCCGTCGCCTAGGCAGGATTTGATTATGACACAGGCTTCCTCACCGCCCAGTTTGCCGAGAGCCCTTATGCAGGCGATCTTCATCTCGGGGAGATCCCTGAACGTATCAAAAAAATGAATGATGACCCCTCTTGCCTGGTACAGTGCCTCAGAGCCGCATGCCTCGATGATGTCACGTTTGACGAGCACCGGGATGTCTGGGGCGGTCTCTATCCGGGCGAGGAGACCTACAAAGGTATCTTCGAGGGTATGGTTCCTGAAGGATTTGATGACGTTTGTGTAAAGATATTCAGTGAATTTCGAGGACATGAAGAGGGGGTTTTTCACGACATCGTTGATAGCCCGGATATCCTCCTCGCTGTCTGCAATCAGGCTGAGGGCCAGGACCGTTCTGGCGATGACTCCGCTGTTTCCCTCCGTGCGCAGCACCTCATGGTAAAAGGGTTTCAGTTCCGGGAGCCTGAGGAAGCCTAGTTTTTCCATAGCCACGAACCTCCTGGTGCTGGCCTTGGATCCAGCCATCTTTCTGTAATGTTCGACGATGCCGAGGCCGGAAGCGAGTCTTTTTAGCTGTTTTTCCATATCACCTGATATGCTTGCGAGCATGTCGATGAGTATGTCGGCGACCGCCTCGGTTTCGACTTTCCTGGCCGGTCTTCGCAGTTCATAGGAGTCGTCGATGAGCTTCCTGCTGATCATCGGTATATATGTCGCCTTTATCTTGTTTATGAGGTTTTCCATGGACTCGGTGTACGCCTTGTGCACGATCACGGACACGAACAGACATACGACGCTGGCGGACATGAAATATATGATGCCTATGAGAATTCGTTTCAGCAGGTAAGGGTCAATTAAATGATATCCGTGCGGCATGTTACCACCAATACCTCGTAAACACGGATATCCCGAGCCCCTGATAGAAGCCACTTCGGTGTTCATAGAGCAATTCCACGCCGATGCCTGATGCCCTGTCCGTCCTGTATTCGAGGCCTAGCCTGTCAGAGACGGTCGAGACCCTGATCAGGTCATTGAGGCTCGATATTTGTTCGGCCGAGTTGCCAATCGCCACGCTGTCATAGGCCCTGAACCTGTGGTCGGGTTCGTAATTGAGGGTTGTCAGGAAGGAGCGGGTGTTATATTTCGGGACGAGGTATACCCGCTCGTTCAGTGAGAGGTTATGCGGCAGATAAACGGTGATGCCCGGTATTATGATATCGGCCGTGGCATCCCTGAAGTTCATCCTGTTATAGCCGAGCGAGAGCTCGGCGTTCCTGAACCCGTGATTGACTTCCGCGCCGAACGTTGTTTCCGGCAGAAAGCGCGCGTCCTGACTGTATGAAAAAGAGACATATCCCCAGTCCCTTGTCTTTTCTCCGACATGGGAATAGAGCGCCAGCCGGAACTGGCTGTCCTGCAGGCCATAGCGCCGTACCACTGACGAGCCGAGCACTGCGGTGAAATCATGGACCCTCTGGGACAGATCGACAGACAGGCTGCGCCCTGCAGGCAGACGCCCGGAATAGGCGTCATATTCTGCGGAAATCCTCACATAATTCTTTCTGACCCTGTAGAAAAGGTCGTCCCTGTCTTTTGAGATGAGTTGTCTTCTATTTGCGGGCAGCGCGTTGAGGATACCGGATGCCTTTTCGATCTCGCCGTCCATAATAAGGGCTTCAATGTACAGCTCCAGAAATCCCGTGTCCTCCGGATAGAGGGTCGTCAATTCGCGGAAGATTCCGACCGCCTCACCGGCATTGCGTTCTTTTATGCAGAGCATGCCGAGCCTGTATCCCGAACCGTATCGCTCGATGCCGGCGTCAAACATGAACCTGAGGACCCTGTGGGGTTTTTCATAGTCTCCCCGGGCAATGAGTATGTCAATCCCGGACAGGAGTCTTGCGAGCACCGCCTCCCGTAGGTCGGACTCGACTTCCGTTCTTACTGCCTCGTCGAGCGGGTGGGCAAGCAGTGTATCGTACACGTCGATGGATGCATCGTACCTGTTCTGCCAGAGGTAAACATGTGCCAGCATCCGAGAAAACTCGGCATCTGCCGGGAAAAGGGCGGTGAGTCTCTGAAAGACGACTGCCGCGCTGTCGAAGTCGCGTTCCTTCAGGTAGAGTTTCCCAAGTCTGTATCCGGCGTCATACAGGCTTTTGCCAGAATCGAATAGGATCTGGAGAACGGGTATGGCTTTTCGTATTTCCCCGTCCGCGATCGAACTGTCGACCTCATTGATGAGACGGGCGATAAAGACCCGTTCTGCGTCGGCGCGGAGCTGCTGATCGCCGGACCGTTCAAGGAGGTCCTGATAGATGGCGAGGGAGTCGTCGTATTTCTTCTGCCAGTACAGTACGGATGCAAGCATGGAAAGGATCTCGGGATTTCTCCTGTATTGAAGCTCCATCTGCCTGAGAAGTGATTCTGCGCGGGGCAGATCGCCGGCAGCTATATATTTCTGTACCATGTTGAGCCCGGCCCCGTAATCGTACGCGGCGGGACACGGCTGCAATGCGGAAAAGGTGACGGCCAGTGCAAGCAGAGATACGAATATGCCTTTTCTCACTTCAGATATTTTTTGATCTTTAGGTACAGATGCTCTATATTGAAAGGCTTCGAAAGATAATCTTCGACGCCCAGGCTGTACCCCCGCTGTATGTTGGCGTCCTGGCTCAGTGCGGTAAGCATGAGTATGGGGATATCTCTGAGTTCGGCGTCTTCCTTCAGTCTCATGGCGACGTCGAAACCGGAGAGCTTCGGCATGTTGACATCAAGTACGATGAGGTCCGGCCTGAATGCGGAGGCCTTCTTCAGACCTTCGACCCCGTCGGCGGCGACCTCGACATCGTACCCTTTGTTTTTCAGCCCTATGCACAGGATGGAGGAAAAAGTCTGATCATCATCGACTAGTAATATCCTGCCCATGCATTTATGTTAACGCTTGCCTGTGTGTATGTAAAGCAGCGGTGCCGTCAGAACGTGTGATTTCCCCATCCGCGTTGCGGGAATACAGGCAGACGGTTCCCGGAGGAGGCAGGCTAACCTGCCTCCTCCGGGAACTCACGAGGGGGCTTTACAGCCGGGGCGGGGCCGATGCACGGAGCGTTCTGTCTGGCCGTTGCGAGGGTTTGGTCCGATCGATCCTGTCTTGCTCTTCCTGTGTCCTCATGATCTCACGCGCGGTGTCATGTTCTCCCGATTCGGCGAATGTCACCGCCATCATTATCGATTCGATTATATGGGCCAGTCTTTTCATCTGCTCCTCCTCTGTTTCTGTGGTTATTCCCTCACCACGAGCACCGGGCAGGGAGCGTGTCCGATCACCTTTTCCGTGACGCTGCCCATCAGCAGCCTCTTGACCCCTGTCCTTCCGTGGCTTCCCATCACGATCACATCGGCTTTCTGCTGTTCTGCGAGATCGACTATCACCCTGTAGGTCTCTCCTTCCCTGACGATCGGCTCGGCCTCGACCCTGTGGGCAGAGGCCTTCTCCCTCACCTGATCGACGTATCCGCGCCCGGTCTCTATCATCCTGTCGACCGCCTCTGGCGCCTCCGTCTGAAACTCCTCTGTTACGTCAACGACGGACAGGGCCTTAATATGCCCGCCATATGACCCTGCGAGATCTATTGCCTTGTCGGTTGCTGTCATGCTGTATTTCGAACCGTCGGTCGGGACAAGGATCATGCCCCACCCGATGACTGAACTGCCGGGAACGACCAGGACATCCCGCTGGCTGTTGCCGATGACGCGCGCGGTCACGCTGCCGACGAGGGCCTTCTCGATCCGGTGCCTGCCGTGCCGACCCATGACGATGAGATCGAAATTCCCCTCCTCAGCGGTGTCGACGATCGTATCGAATGGCGTGCCTTCTTCCAGGATTGTGCGGATGAAGACATCCTCCTCCGTGGCGATGGCCCTGATGCCGGCAAGGATCTTTTCCCCTTCGGCCGTGAGGGCCCTGCTGACCTTCTCTCTGATGCCGAGGACATCGAACTGGTCGCTGAAGATCGGGATGGTCGTGATCACCGTGATCCAGCTCTTGTCCTGCCGGCCTATCCGGCAGGCCTGCCTGAAGGCGTTCCTGCCGGAGTCAGAACCGTCGACCGCTACCAGTATCTTTCTATATCGTCCCATGATCTCATTCGCCCGCGTGAAGAAGGAGGCTATGCCTCCTTCTTCACCTTTGCCTTCTTCATGCTGAGGCCTATGCCGTCGAAGAGATAGAATATGGCATAGCCCCACCACATCGTGTAGGCGACATAGAAGACCAGCAGTCCCGACAGCATGCCGGCGTGGTCCACCACCTTTTCGCCTTCGATCTGATAGAAGTTGTACGCTGGTTCCACCGCCTTCTTGATAACGTCCGAGACGAGCTTCGACTCCTCGATCATCTTCTGTTTCTGCAGTTCCTTTGTTACCTTGGAAAGGGCATTATGCCACTGCCGGAACATCTTTTTTTCGTCGTCCGTCTGGTAACGGGCCTTGATCGCCTCCCCGTTATTTTTGTACATGGCGTCCGAGTCCTGGAGGGCAGATGCCAGGACCTTCCCGAGGTCGCCTTCGATCTTCACCGCGCTGCCGGTTATCTCCACCCTGGCGCCTGCTGTTGTGAAGACCTTCTCTATATTCCGGGCCCTCTTTTCGGTTTCCCCTGCCTTGTCTTCAGGTTTGTCGACCCTGATCGAGACCGCGAACCGCCTGCCCATGAACTTCTCGTTGTTCTTTGCCACCTTCGGGATGAAATACGACGAACCCTTCGAGAGTTTGTTGAAGCTGTTGTCCGCGAACTGGAGGCCATTTTTGCCTCCAAAAAGCGGGGTGAAGATAGCAAGCAGTACGGTAAGGAACGAAAGGGCGAAAACCATTCCGAGTCCGAACATCTTTTTGTTCTTGATAAGCATCTTATGCCTCCTCCTTTACCAGGACAGGTGCGACCGCCTCGTCCTCGCCCCTGAGTTTATTGATGTTCATGATGAATTTGCCGATGACCCAGGCGGCAAAGAAGGCGACGACCACCCAGAAGATCACGTTGCCGACCGACTCGATCGTCTGGACCAGGTCTTTGGAGAGGTTTATCATCTCAAGCTCCACCATCTTTTTCGGAAGTGTCGCAGCCCTGTTGATAAAACCGGCAATGATAGAGATCGCGTAAAAGCCGCGGATATGGATTCCCTTGACGACCTTTGTGGTGAGCGCGCCTACCTGGATACCGATGAGCGAGCCGAGGAGCATCCCCATGGCTAGGGTGTAGAAGACATACCCGTAGATCGCGTACTGGGATACCGCGGCCAGACCTGCCGTGAAGATGATCTGGAGGATGTCGGTGCCGACAGTGGTCATGGACGAAACGCCGAAGACATAGACGAACATCGGGAAGGTGATGAAGCCGCCGCCGACGCCCATGATCGCCGCCATCACGCCGACAACAACGCCGCCGAGGGCGACCACGACGCCGGAGATCTTCCTGCCGCCGGGCACGATGTCCTCGTCAAAGCGGATCACAGGGGCAAGGCTGAACTTCTGGACCTTCTGCGACAGTTCGTTCAGGCCTGCCGATGAGCCGCCGTGCGCATCGCCTGTATCCGCGGATTTCCTGGACTTCAGAAAGTCCGCCAGGGCGTAGAACCCGAGGAAACCGAGAAGAACGGCGTAGACCAGGCTGATGAAGGCCTCGCTCATCAGCGGGTCATAATCATAGAGGGCCTTGTTGAGTGCGCCGCCGATGAAGGTGCCGCCCGCGGATCCGACAAGGAAGGCGATGGCGAGTTTGACGGAGACGTTCCCGAGTTTTTTATGGACCGCGGTCCCCATGATCGCCTTTGCGAAGATGTGAAAGAGATCCGTGCCGACTGCCAGGATACCCTTGACGCCTGCGGCCATGAGGGCGGGGGTGATGATGAAGCCTCCGCCTGCACCGATGCACCCGGTGATCAGGCCGGCGCAGAGGCCGATTGCGATAGAGACGAGAAAGATGTTCGTGGAGTAGAAGGCAGGGGCATAGGCGGTCTTGCCGCCGATCATATCTCCTGCCTCAAGGAACGAGACCGCCAGGATAGGCACGAGCATCGCCAGCAGTATCAGCATCTTTTTGCGGTTCTTCAGGATCGACATGGACGTCTCGTAGTCCCACCTCGCATGTTCCTGCGATGCCATCTTGAGAAATTCAAAAACCCTTCTTCCTATACTCATTTTGAATAAGACCTCCTGTCATGGAATTGGTTATTTGTTATGCCGTAAACGGCGCCTGCGGTTTCGAGACAACGACCAGTGGACACCGGAGCCTTTTCCAGGCCTCCGAGAGTGACTTTTCACCTGTCGCGCATTCGATGTCGAGTTCGGGTGTTGAACCCACGACAACAAAGATTATCTCCCTCCTTTTTGCGGTAAACTCGAGGATCGCCTTTTTCATGCAACCCTCTTTTTTGAACAGCCTGCAGCTGATCTCTTCCCTGATCGCCGTCTTCATGAATTCCTCAAGCCGGCCGGCGTGCACCCCGATGCGTGTCAGGTAGAGGATGTCGATATTCGCCTGGATACGCCTGCCGAGGTTCAGCGCATATTTCAGGACGCCTGCGTCAAAGCAGATGTCCGATATGGCGAGCAGGATCGAGTTTCTTCCCTTCATGATCTCCCGGGCCAGGTCGAACTCTCCCGCCTCGGCAAAGGAGATGGCGGACATGAGGTCGTCGAAGTTCTTCATGACGGCGAGGCCTCCTGCGACAGAGACCGGCTGCAGACGAGCATTTCGAGCGCCTTTGCATACTCTCCGGCATCGGTGAAGGCGACTGCGCTGAGGATGTCTTCGAGTGTCTTCAGCATTTGTGTCATTGCTGCACCTCCTGATGAAATTGGTCTTACCGTGACCCTGAACGGTCAATCGTTCTATCTCAAGGTTCATGCCAAAACGGCTTGAACTGATAACTGCGCGATATAAAAGGGAAAAAGATATAAAGGTGTCTGTTGCGCATCAACAGGAAAACGTTGCTAGATGCAACACAGACTCTGGTCATACCGGAAAAAGGCATGGAAAAGCCGAAAACGGAGAATGTTGCAGAATAAGCCGCTCTATTGCAAATTGCAATGGACCATGTTATGCTCTGGCATGTTCCGTTTTGAATCGAGCATCCAGAACAAGGTCAGGTACGGTTATTACCTCTGCCTCGCACTGATCATCGTCGTCTCCCTTCTGAACTACTTCAACCTCCGGACGGTCCGCAGGAAGATAGACTTCAGCATCATCATCTCCCAGTTCTTCGACGCGACACTCGAGATGAGGCGGTTCGAGAAGAACTTCATCCTTTACCGCGACCGGAACGAGTACCTCGAAAACATGAGGTACACGGAGATGGCGGAGGGCATCCTCAGGAAGAACCGGGAAGAGATCGCGCTGCTTTCGCCCGGTATGGATCTCTCGGGGCTGGAAGAGATCATCGGCGGGTATAAGTCACTCATGGAAAGGTACTACAGTCTGGACCGCCAGAAGGACCCGATTGCGGCACTGCATCTTGAAGGGCAGATCAGGGACAGGGGCAAGAAACTCGTCTCGGCAACAGAGGCGATCGTCAACGCCGAGAGGGCGTATATCGGGAAGCTCATACTGTCGTCAAAGAGGTTCCTTCTCGCCTCGGTGGTACTCCTTGTATTCATCGGGTGGGGCATCGGCAGATATCTGTCGAGGATGGTCGTCAGGCCGCTGAAGCAGGTGGAAGAAAACATGCAGAAGATCATCGACGGCAACTTCGAAAAGTTTTCATTGAAATCCAGTGACCGTGAGATACAGTCTCTCAGCGACGCATACAGCCGCATGCTGAAGGAACTGGAATCGCGCCAGATGAGGGTGATCCTCCAGTCGGAGAAACTCGCCTGTATCGGCACGATGGTTTCGGGGGTGGCGCATCAGCTGAACAACCCTCTTTCGAACATATCGAGCTCCTGCCAGATACTGACCGAGGAGATCGAAGAGGGAGATCTGGCGTTCAAGAGAGAGCTGATGCAGCAGATCGAAAAGGAGGTGGACCGTGCCAGGACGATGGTCCTCTCTCTGCTCGAATTCTCACGGAAGAAGGAGTTCAAGTCCAAGCCGGTGCTCCTGAAGGAACTGGTGACGGATACGATCCGGCTTGTGCAGGGCGATATCCCGACAAAGGTCGCGATGAAGATCGATATCCCGGAGCATTGCTGGATTATTGTCGATAAACAGCGGATCGAGCAGGTGATACTGAATATCATCAAGAACGGCATCGATGCGATCCCGGACGAAGGGGAGATCGCGATATCCGCTGCGCACGACGCGGAAGGGAAGACGATCGAGCTCAGGATCAGCGACACGGGCCTCGGTATTGAGTCCGATGTGATCAGGCGTATCTTCGAGCCATTTTTTACGACAAAGGACGAGGGCAGGGGGTCCGGCCTCGGCCTATTCGTGGCCCGCGAGATCGTGGAGGAGCATGACGGTACGATCAACGTGGAGAGTGAGCCCGGGACCGGGACGGCCTTTATCATACGGCTGCCGGTGAAAGAGTCACTCTGTGACGGAGGCGGGGATGTCTGAGAAGCCCCGGCTTCTGCTCATCGACGACGAACTGATAGCCCTCAGGAACCTTGAGCATATCATGGTCAAGGAGGGGTACGATGTCCAGTCCACCCAGAGCAGCACGAACGCCCTGAAGATCATCGAGGAAAAGTCGTTTGATGTCGTGCTGACCGACCTGAAGATGGAGAAGGTCGACGGCATACAGATACTGAAGAAATGCAGGCTCCTGCATCCCGATACCGAGGTGATCATGATCACGGGCTATGCCACGGTCGAATCTGCGATCCACGCGATGAAGAAGGGCGCCTATGATTATGTCGCCAAGCCTTTCAAGTTTGACGAGGTGAGGAAGGTCGTCCGCGAGGCGGTGGAGAAGGTCCGGCTGAAGAAGGAGAACCTCCAGCTGAGGGAACAGATCGAAAACTACCAGGGGAGGGTGAAGATCATCACGCAGGATGCCGGGTTGCAGACGCTTCTCGAAACCGCCCGTCAGATAGCGCCGACCGACTGTAATGTCCTGATCACCGGCGAGAGCGGGACCGGCAAAGAGCTCTTCGCCCGCTACGTGCATTTCAACAGCAGCCGTTCGGCCGGGACGTTCCTCGCGATCAACTGCGGGGCCTTCAACGAAGAGCTGCTGGCCAATGAGCTGTTCGGACACGAAAAGGGGGCCTTCACCGGCGCGATGACCCAGAAGAAGGGGCTGATCGAGATGGCCTCGGGAGGGACGCTATTCCTCGATGAAATAACCGAGATGCCGCCGTCGATGCAGGTGAAGCTGCTCCGGGCAATACAGGAAAAAGAGGTTCTGCGGCTCGGCGCCACCGCGCCTGAACGTGTTGATGTCCGGTTTGTGGCGGCGACGAACAGGAACATCCAGGACTCGATACGCACCGGAGGCTTCAGGCAGGACCTGTTTTTCAGGCTGAACGTGGTGACCCTCGCCATTCCTCCCCTGTCGGCACGCAAGGATGACATTCCCCTTCTGAGCTACTACTTTCTGAAGAAGTATGCGATGCTGATGAAGAAGGACGTGCGGGAGATATCCCAGGATGTCCTGTCGATCCTCGGCAATTACGATTTCCCCGGCAATGTTCGGGAACTCGAAAATATCGTCGAGCGAGGTGTGGCGCTCAGCAACGGTGCCGCTGTCGAGGTGGCCCATCTGCCCGAGGACCTGCGCGAGCTGAGCATCAGGACCTTCAGGAAGAAAGAGGGAAGGATCCCGTCTCTGGAAGACCAGGAGATGTCCTATATCAAATGGGTACTCGGCGAGACAGGCGGCAACAAGACCGTAGCCGCCCAGATCCTCGGGATAGACAGGGTGTCGCTATGGAGGAAACTGAAGAAGTACGGGATCGAGGGGGATTAGGGGCGGTTCTTCGAACCGCCTGCTTGGTACAGACGGGCAATGCCCCGCAGCTTCGATTGTTATTATTTCTTGGTCTTCGCGGCTCAGTGTGGATAGAAAAGTCCACAAAATATATCGTCCTTTAGTCGTCATTCCCGCGCATGATTAGATTTTTCAATAAGTTCGAGCTTCCACACTGCGGGAATGACGCAACGCCAAAAAGCTGTCCTAATGAAGCCATGAACACAATAATAATCCATACTCTTACACAATGAGCCTTATTTCTTACTGCCGCTGAATTGACGGCCCTCAGTAATGAAACCTCAGTTGCGCAATCAACACCGCTCCTTCGGCCGGCCTGTAAACAATCCTGTGCTCGTCATTGATGCGGCGGGACCAATAGCCTGAGAGCCCGTGTTTGAGGGGTTCGGGTTTTCCCGAGCCTGTGAATGGTTCGTGCATGATCTCGTGGATGAGCCGGTTGATGCGCTTCAGCATCTGCCTGTCGGTCTCCTGCCAGTAGAGGTAGTCCTCCCAGGCATGCTGCGAGAAGATCAGTCTCATTCGGCGAGCTGATGTTCCGTGCCGCCCCCGCGTTCGAGCTCCGCAATGGATTCGAGCAGTCTCCTGGCGTTTTCCTGAACGCGCAACAGGTAGGCGGTTTCCTCAAGGGCCCTGAAATCATCGAGGGAGAGCATTACGACCGATTCGTCCTTTTGCCTGGTAATGATGACAGGTTCGTGGCTCTCGCAGACTTTTTTCATGGTAGAAGCCAGTTTGTTGCGCGCGGCTGAATATGTGATTGAGTCCATAGATCCTCCTCTTATATTGTACAACTTATTGTACATATCGTGATCGCGTCAGTCAAGGAGTGGACGAGAGGCTCACTGCACGCCGGTAAACAACCAGAGCCGGCCGCCCGGCTCTTAAGAAACAAACTTCTTTCTTAACTATATTTAATTGGCGGGCTCCGGTCTGTTGAGCTACAATGGAGTAAAGGAGAAGGACTCCCGAAAGGCCAAATCCTCTGTGAGGGGGAGGCGGAAAGCGGCGGGTCTTCTAATCAGGAGATGGCCGAGCTGCCGAAGGATCGATAGTCTTCGGTAGTTTCGGCCTTTTAGTTTTAGAGGTGACGAATGGCGTTCACAAAGGAGGCTGTCATGGCAACCGCAAGAGACATAAAGTTCGGAAACTACTGCGACAGGATTTACCACGATCTGTCCGGGATGAAGGCGACGTTGACGGAGTACGTGGAGGAGATCAACTCGATGGCAGGGCCTGAGAAAGAGGTGCTGGCGCCACATGTGCCACACTACCAGGATATCATCAGGATGATCGACTGGAAGCTCGAGATCCTTACGAAGGTCTGCCCATTTGAGTGGGCCGGGTTCAAGGGGGTCGAGACGGCTCCGACGGTGGAACTCGATTCACCCGCAAAGGAGAGGGAATTTTCACCAGGGTATCTGGGAGGCTGAGCAGGCCGAAAAAGGCGGGTCTTCGCGACCCGCCTTTTTTTTGGACTTGTAACGAGGGGTGCCTTGCGTGCTACGCCGGGACGACCAAAACCTTGCAGGGCATATGGCCTATTACCTTGGCGGTGACGCTGCCCATGAGAAGCCTCGTCAGACCCGTGCGGCCATGGGAACCCATGACGATCATGTCCACCTTCTTCGCCTTCGCCTCCTCGACGATAGATCTCCACGCTTCCTGTCCCTCGTGCGTGATCATCTCGGATTCTATGCCCTCCTTATCGACACAGGCCTTCACCTCGTCGAGCAGCTCTTTTGTCTCCTGTTCGATCTTCTCAACGACATTCGGCGCCATCGTGGCATACTCCGCGTTGATCTCTATGACCGAAATGACATAGAGCTTGGCGTGGCAGGCCTTTGCGAGAGAGATCGCCTCCCGCATCGCCTTCTCACTGTAGGTCGAGCCGTCGGATGCAAGCAGTATGTTTTTCAGCCCCTGGATGGAACATGTCGATGAACTGTTCATTGTTAATGCCCTCCTGATTTGAGTACGCCCGATGCGGCAAGCACGAGCACCAGCACTTCCATGATAGCAAGAACCGCGTAGATTGTATCCTTCTTGCGGAAGAGTATCGGGATAATCCTGATATAGCAGAGGATCGTCACACCGGCCAGAAAGGCGATGCCGATGAAGTTCAGGAAGTCAGCCTTCCCGAGTTTATGCAGCCAGGTCCAGCCGATATATTTGTGGCCTTTCTCGATGATTTCTTTGCATTCCTCGGGCTTTGCAGAGCCTGCGGCGTCGCACTTCCCGATAAGGTCCAGTGCCTCGGCCTGCCTGCCCTCTTCGATCCCCGAGAGAATGTAGAGATAGCTTGTGACCTTCAGTTTCCAGTATTTCGATACATCATTTACGGGTACATGGGGCGTCATTACTCCGGATACATAGATCAGGAACGTGACGAAGAGTATCAGGAGCCCGGCCTTCATCCCGAGATCCAGTAGCCTCGCGTACGCGAGTTGTTCTTCTGTTGCCTGCAGTTTATTGGACATGGTATGCCTCCTGTTAATGTTGTTATTGTGTCAGTTCCAGATTCCTAGACCCTTGAGCATCGCCCGTGATCCGGCAAAGAGAAGCATCGCGATGACGATGTAGCGGACCGCGGCCGGCTTCGTCTTCGCGAGGATCCTGACGCCGACGATCGAGCCGAGCATGATGCCTATGATCGACGGGACGACCATCATCGGTAGCACAGCCCCGTTGTTCACATAAATCCACGCGGCCGAGGTGTCGGTGATCGAGAGCAGGAATTTGCTGGTGGCAACCGATACCTTCAGGGGCGCACCCATCATGAGGTTCAGCACCGGAACGTTCGCCCAGCCTGCGCCGAGCCCAAACATGCCCGCCATGATGCCGATGAGGATGAAGGTGGCAAGCCCCTGGGGTGTCCTGTGGATCTTCCAGTTGATATCCTGACCCGAGGAGATCTCATGGTAGACACCGCTTATCCTGAGGGCGGTCGAGAGGTTGTCCGCCTGTCTTACCTCGGGGAACTCCGATTTTTTCGCCATGAGCATGATCGCCACGATTCCGAGGATCGTGCCGCCGAGCGAGATATTGACCACCTTGGCGGGAAGGGCGAGACCCAGCATCGCCCCGACGATCGCGCATGAGGAGGCGATCAGTGCGACAGGAAGCGCAAGCCTGAGGTCGGCCATGCCTTTTTTCAGCAGTCCCGGTCCCGCGGCAAGGGCGCCTGCCAGGGCGACCAGGAGACCCGCCCCCCTAACAAAATCGATATGGAACGGGAAGAAGCCCCCGATGATCGGGACAAAGAGGACGCCTCCTCCAACGCCTCCGAGAACAGCGACGATGCCGAGCAGGAAGGTGACCACGAATAATATCAGCGGCCACCCCCACCAGGGCATGGCTGAAGAGGTCCCCGCCGCAGGGGCGACTGCTGACGCATCGTCCGATGCCAGAGCGAGGCCGGCTGTCAGCAGGACCACAACCGCTATGACCGCCAACCACAATGGAACTGCATTTTTCCTTGTCATGATGAAAATCCTTTCTCCTTTTTTGAGGTTGTATTATCGGATCCGTTCAAAATCCGTCTGAAACATGTATCTGTCGCTTCTGCCGAGAAATCTCGTATAGCCGACGGGTGTGTTGTCGGAACTCAGAAGCAGGCGGTGTACGGCAAGCACCGGCACCCCAACTTCAATGTCGAGGTATCCGGCCTGTTCGGGCCCGGCGAACTGGACCTCTATCGTCTGGATGACCCTGAATATTTTTTTGGTCCCCCGTTCCTGGAGAACCCCGTAGAGCGACATGGCAGCCACATCCAGATCTTCGATCCCCGGAAGCATATGATGGGGGATGAACGACTCGTCGAGGTATGCCGGCTCCCTGTTGACTTGTCTTCTGCCTAGTATCCTGTAGATCGGGTCTTCTGTCGCGAGATATCCCCTCACGTCCGACGGGGGTTCCATGATTCCTTTAAGAAGAATCTCTCTTTCAGCCTTGACCTCCTTCCCGAACATCTCTTCGGTAAATCGCGTTTTCATAGCAAGCCCGACATTCGGCAGTACGCTCGTGACGAATGTCCCCTTGCCCTGGATTTTCATAAGGTACCCGTCGGAGGCCAGGTTTCCGATCGCCTGCCTCACGGTGATCTTGCTCACCTTGTAGAGCCTGCAGAGCTCGTCCTCGGAGGGGATCCGGTCATTGATCTTCCAGCGGTTTGAATGGATCTCCTCGAGGAATATCCGGGTCAGCTGGATGTACAGCTTTTCCTGGGTGAACCTATCTATCGTAACAGAATGCAACCCATGTGTTTCAGAATGAATCATAAACATATAATATTATGATGACATGATGATGTCAAGGGAAATATACTCCGGAGAACTTTGGCTGCTGACCAATCGTCTGTGAGCCTCTCCGGATGC
This sequence comes from Nitrospirota bacterium, assembly GCA_021814475.1. GTDB lineage: Bacteria > Nitrospirota > Thermodesulfovibrionia > Thermodesulfovibrionales > UBA6898 > PALSA-1316. The sequence continues at coordinate 34,767 of JAKAIE010000006.1, read as the reverse complement.
CTGTCGGCCGGTGAGTGCCCGTAAGAGCCTCTCTGGAAAAAGTCGTTTTATATCAGGATGATGTGGCGACGATCCTAAATTTAAGCTACATAAATGTAGTAACAACAAAAACGTAGCTCAATGGTATGCCTGTTGAAAATGAACGCATATTCAGCATGCAGTAACGTTGGACCGACAAAAATGTTTGGCAGGGATGGGAATCTACTTTAGGTAAATACGCGTAACATGCTGATAATAAGAACTAATTAACTTGGCATATTTATAGCTACTACTATGCAAAACATAGTGAGAGGAGCTTGAATGAGAAAAATTGTAGCAATACTGGTCATTACCCTGACCGGAATCCTGGCGTTGCCCATGAAGGGTTTTTGCGAGACTGCGGCCAGGATCGACACTGGTGACACTGCCTTTATCCTGGTGTCGACCGCCCTGGTAATGTTAATGACCCCTGGGCTGGCGATGTTCTACGGCGGAATGGTCAGGAGGAAAAACGTACTCGGCACCTACATGCAGAGTTTTGTTGCCATAGCCTTGGTCAGTCTCCAGTGGATCCTTGTCGGATACAGCCTGTCGTTCGGTCCGGATATCCGGGGGATTATCGGCAGCCTCGACTGGGCCTTCCTCCGGAATGTCGGCCTCACGCCGAACCCCGATTACGCAGCGACGGTTCCCCACATGGCCTTCATGATCTATCAGGCGATGTTTGCGGTGATTACCCCTGCGCTCATCTCAGGCGCGATAGCCGAACGCATGAAATTCTCCGCATTTCTTATCTTCATCCTTTTATGGACCACCCTGGTGTATGACCCGGTAGCCCACTGGGTCTGGGGGAACGGCGGGTGGCTGAAGAACCTCGGGGTCATCGACTTCGCCGGCGGGATCGTGGTCCATGTCACCTCCGGCATCTCTGCCCTGGCCGCAGCCCTGATCATCGGCAGACGAAAAGGATATCCGCACGATGCGATGACGCCGCATAATCTTCCGATGACCGTCGTGGGCGCCGGTCTGCTCTGGTTTGGCTGGTTCGGGTTCAACGCAGGCAGTGCGCTGTCCGCCGGACCCCTCAGCGTGATGACCTTTGTGGCGACCCATACTTCTGCTGTCGCTGCCACGCTCATCTGGGTCATTATTGAATGGGTCCATCGTGGCAAGCCGACGATGTTCGGCGCGGCGACAGGGTCGATCGCAGGACTTGCAACGATCACCCCAGCGTCGGGCTTTGTCGGACCGATGTCGGCCCTTGCGATCGGCCTTCTTGCGGGTGCGGTCTGCTATATTTCCCTAAATATGAAGAGCCGCCTGGGGTATGACGATTCTCTCGATGCCTTCGGTGTTCACGGTGTCGGGGGTATCCTTGGGACACTGGCAACCGGATTTCTGGCCCAGAAGGCAATAAATCCCGCGGGTTTTGACGGCCTCCTCTTTGGAGGATCAGGGCTCCTTCTGCATCAGGTTACCGGTATCGCGGTGACCGTTGTCTATTCGTTTGTCGTTACCGCGGTGCTGCTGAAACTGCTTGAATGGACGGTAGGTCTCAGGATTACGGCTGAAGAAGAGTTCGAGGGACTCGATCTCAGCCAGCACGGCGAAAGCGGCTACACGCTGTAAACTCACACGAACCTTTTATCCTGCGGGAGGTCTGTCGACCTCCCGCTTTTTTTGCCGCTGTCTGCGACCCTTCCCCTCATCTACCCGGAGCTCAGGCGAAATCCTAGACATCATTTCCATCCTCCTGTTCAGGTTATAATATTTCATCATAAATCCGATCACCGTGATAAAGGGGTGTTGCCCCGGAAGGCTCTTCAAGGGAAGGCTGACCTGGGTGTGAAAAAATATGCATCTGTCCGGGCAGTCTGCTGAATCATGAACGCGGCCATTCTTGCTGAACTGAACTACCTGCTCGACAGCGGGCTGGACGGAAGGACACTTACCCGGAGATATACTGCCAGGATCGACGGTATCCTCAGGGACCTTTTCGAAGGGGTGATGAGGGAGGGGAAGAAGTACTCGAAGGGTGGTGCCGGAACGAACCTGGTTCTGCTTGCCACGGGGGGATACGGACGGATGGAGATGGCGCCGTATTCCGATGTCGATATCATGTTCCTCTCGGCCGGAAGATCGGAAACCGGGGCCGCAGAGAGCATTCTCTACGGGCTTTGGGATACCGGCCTTGACATCAGCCATGCCTTCAGGACCCCTGAGGAATGTCTGGAAGAGGCCTTCCGGGATATCAGGACCCGCACGTCGCTTCTCGAGGCGCGTTTTATCGCCGGGGACACGGGGCTCTACGACCAGTTTACGAAAAGGGTATACCCTGAGATCACCTCTAGAAAACAGCGGGAGTTTGTGAGGGAAAAACTGCTCGAAAAGGGCAAGAGGCATATGGGCGCCGGCAACTCGGTCTTCCTCCTGGAGCCGCATATAAAGGAAGGAGAGGGCGGACTCAGGGATATCCATACCGCATTCTGGTTGTCGAAGGTCGTGCTGAAGACCGCTTCGTATGACAGTTTTTTCGGCGATATCACGGCCGAACACCGCCGCAGGTTCCTCAGCGCCCACGAGTTTCTTCTGCGGATACGGTTCTGCCTCCACCTGGAGAGCGGCAGGAAGAATGACCTGCTCTCTTTTGAGTTTCAGCGTCAGGTCGCGGAAAGGCTCGGTTTCAGGAATTCGAAGAAGTTCAGCGGGGTCGAGAGGATGCTCCGTTATTATTACCTCAAGTGCAGGGCGGTCCAGGATATGACGGACGATATTGCAACCCAGTGCAGCAGGGCCTATGTGACGGTGACGAAAGACTTCAGTATCAGGAAGGTGAGCGAAAACTTCTCGATTGCGGGGGGAAAGCTGATCGTGACGGATCCAAAGGCCGGACGGCTGGGAGCGGGGAGGATCATGGAGGCCTTCTCTCTGTCGGCCAAGACCGGCAGGGGATTCAGTCCGGCACTGAAGGAGACGGTCAGGGCCAGTCTCCCACGGATCGGCCGCAAGGCGGGGAGCGGACCCCGTCCGGTCCACTTTTTTCTGGATATCCTGAAAGGCCCCCGTGTTTACGAAACACTCCGTGAGATGCATGACCGCGGAGTTCTCGGCAGGTTTCTGCCGGAATTCGGCGCGCTCAGGATGCTCGTGATCCATGAGCCCTATCATCTCTATACGGTGGATGAACACACGCTCGTGGCGATACGGAATCTTGAACATCTCAAGACGACCAGCTTCAGGAGCCTCGAAGATCTCCACCACATCATCAACGGCATCAGCAGACTCGATGTCCTGTTTCTCGCACTGTTGCTCCACGACATCGGGAAGGCGGCCGGCAGGCACCACGAGGAAGAGGGGTACAAGCGGCTGAAGGACATCATGGAGCGGTTCAGCTTTGATGTCGAGAGTCGCACGAGAATCGAGTTCCTTGTCCGCAACCACATCCTAATGTCCGAGATCGCCCTGAGGCATGAGGTGCACGATCCCGAGGTGATCTCGCGGTTTGCCGAGGCGGTGGAAGATCCTGAAAACCTCAATGCGCTGTACCTAATCACCTATGCCGATATGTCGGCTGTTAACCCGGGGTTCTGGAATTCCTGGAAGGCGTATCAGCTCCGGGAACTCTATCTTCATACCCTCGATCACCTCAACGGCGTTTCCCTGGACCGGGACCGTTATATAGCCGAACTCCTCGACATACTCCGGGAGACGGACCCTCAGGCGTTTATCGCTTTTATCGACGATATGCCCGGAAGGTATTTGCTGTCGACCCCGCGGGGAAAGATAGTCGATGACTTTCGCCTCGTGAACAGTGCGCGTGAAGGCGGGTTCTCCGTCAGGATAGACAGGCGCTCCGACAGTTTTGTCGAGATCTCGGTCTCGGCCCCTGACGCGCGCGGGCTCTTCTCGAAGATCGTGGGCTTCCTGTCGTCCAGGGGACTGAACATCGTCGACGGACGCATCTTTACCGGAAGAAGCGGCATGGTGATCGATAAGATATCTGTCTCAAACTGGCAGGATATCTGGTGGGAAGGGCTCGCACTCGAGGTGACTGAAGGGCTTCAGGCGGTGGTTGCCGGCGGGAGTCCGGTTGCGGTCGTCAGGAGGCCGGAGACGAATGCCTCGCCATATGATATATTTATAGAGCTTGATAACGAGGCATCCGAAGAGTTCAGCATTATCGAGGTCTTTTCTCCCGACCGGCTTGGGCTTCTCTATGACATCTCGCATGTCCTGGCCGGCCATGGTGTTGATATCTCTTCTGCGAGGATCAATACAGCCGCCGGTCTGGCGCAGGACATATTCTCAGTCCAGTGGTGCAGGGGAAAGATCGGTTACGCACAGGCAGAGAGGCTATTGTCAGATTTATGGATGACGCTAAGAGACGACCGGCAATAAGAAAGGCGGTGATGGTCCTCGGGCCTTTACTGGTCCTCTGCGCGCTTTTTTTCGGGCTGCGGGGCGCATACGTCTCTGACCTACTGAAGCAGAAGATCCTGCCGGAACTCCAGTCGATGCTCGGTCTCAGGGTGACCGCGGAGCGTATTTATCTCAACATCTTCCCTCTCTTTATAGAGGCGAGGCGTATGAAGGTCACGGACGAAAAGGGGCAGAGACTCATGGAACTCCCCCGGGTCAAGGCCTACCTTGAACTGACCGGTCTTTTCGACAGAAGACTGACGATCCGCAGGCTTGTCGTCAGGGACCCCGGGATCGACGTCAGCCGAAAACAGGTGGAGGCGATCGCGGAGAACATCAGGCATTATCTCGCGACGACCCGTAAAGATGCTCTCAAGGTGAAGGTCCGGGCGGTTGAGGTAAAGTCCGGCACGATCTCTCTGGCCGACGAACAGGAGGCCATTTCGGTCGTGCTGAAGGAGTTTGGCGGAGAGGCGATTCTGGGGGAGGCGGCACGGGTGCTGGTTACTTCCGAGGATGTTACAGTCAGGAAGAAGGGCATGCCGGACCTCACGGCCGGGGTCACTGCGGGGGTGCTGATCCGGGACGGCGCAATCGAGATCAGGAAGCTGACCGCCGATTCACTCGGATCGAGACTTGGGGCAACAGGAAAATACGAAGCCGGCCGGGGGAAGATCATGACGGACCTTTCCCTCATGATGGACTCGCTCAAAAAGGCGTTCGGCCTTAAGAGGAGCGGCGAGGGATCAGTTACCGCTCACGGTGCAGTGAACTTCACGAAGGGTGTCGTTTCCCTCGATCTTGACCTGAAGGGCAGTTTCTATATCCAGACCCTGATGGAATTCCTGAAGGTAAAGGAGAAGCTCGAAGGCTACGTCACCCTAAAAGGACGTTTGAAAGGTCCGCTGAACAAACTCGTAGGAGACGGGACCGGCGAGCTCCGTTCCGGAAACCTCTTTGACGTCAACGTGGACTTTCTGAAATGCCGCATATCGTATGCGGACAGAAGGATGCGTTTCAGCGAAGGCATCGGAAGGTTATATAACGGAAGCGCCACAGTGAACGCATCGATCGCTCTGCCGGTGGTGAACCATTACACCCTGGACATAGGGTTCCGGAACGTCGACAGCAAAGCGGTATTCCGGCTGATCGGATGGGACCCCGGTTTAATGTCTGGAAAGGTGAAGGGAACACTTGTCAACGACGGCTCTTCATTTGATCCTGAGGGGCAATTCGAATACCGGAGCAGCGCGACCGGGAAAAACGTCCTCGGGAGGGTGAGGGAGGTCTCGGGACGGTACGTCATGAAACACGGCCTGGTCTCGATCGCCGGACTGCAGATGAACACCGGGATCTCCACCGCTACGATGGCGGGGACCGCTGATCTAAAGCGGAAAATTCTGGATTTCGAGGGGGGGCTGAAGAGCCCCGATCTTGTCGATGCCACCGGACCATATTTCAACACGGTGCACGGGGCTGGAGAATTCAGGGGCAGGATTGCCGGTCCGTTTGCCGACCCCGAGATCACCGGACAGGTGAAGATCTCCAATCCTTCGATAGCGGGCTATGGCGCCGGACAGCTTACCGCCGGTATCGGGTACCGGAAGGACCGTCTGACGATTTCCTCCCTGACCGCCACCGGGCGTGAAGACAGCTATTCCCTTTCCGGGACAATCGGCTTCAGGTCCGCCTCCGCCCTCTTCGACTTCAAGGCGCCCGAGTACGACCTCAGGGCCTCAATCCGGGGTGCAGATCTGAAAAAATTTGCGGCCCTGTTTTACAGGGATTTCCATGGCGATGGACGCCTCAACACTGACCTTACGATCGGCGGCGGGGGTATGCGGCCTCTGCTGACCGGCCAAGGCGCTGTCGATAACGGACGGCTCTACGGGGTTCCCTTTGAGACTGCCTCGTTCGGCTGGAGATACGACGGCACGGACTTTGATCTAACCGCGATAACGCTGCGCAAGGGCAGATCGGTGTTAACAGGTGCTCTGAAGATCAATGAGTCCGGCAGGTTTGACCTGTCTGCTGTTTCCGAAAGGCTCTACCTGAACGATCTCCTTGACAGGAAGATCAGGGGAGAGGCCCTCTTCACCCTCAAGGCCGAAGGACACGGCACGTCAGAGAGGCACCGCATTGTCGTGACTGCCGAGATGGTCGAGGGGAGGCTCAGGGACAAACCCGTGGGGGGAGGATCGGCAACGGCCGAGATCCATGACAGGGACCTCGTCTTCAACGCTTCCGTTCTGGACGGCAGGGTGACGGCGACAGGACGCGGCCGCCTGGAAAAGGAATTTCCCTGGAATGCGCGTGTCGAGGTGCATCCGGGCAGGTACGATAACGTGATCAGTGCGTTTCTCAAAGACGTCCCCGAAGACCTTGTCCTGAGCGTAAACGGGGACATTACCCTTAACGGCGACCGCAACCGGATATCCGCGGTGGCTGCCGTCAAGCAGGCGAACCTCTCGATGTACGGGTACGGTTTTACGAATGACAGAGAGATCAGACTGGAGCTGAATAACCGTCGTCTGAAGCTCGACCATGTGACAATGAGGAGCGGCAATGCCAGGGTGCTGCTCAACGGAGGGCTCGAGATAGGCCGGAGCTACAACCTTGCGGTCGAAGGCACGACCGGGCTCTCCCCCTTCAAGAGTCTCTCGGCAAAGATAGGGATCATGAAGGGCGATGCTGACTTCGACCTGGATATTACGGGAGACTGGGAGAACCCTTCTGTCAATGGTAACGTCAATCTGAGGGACGGCGCCTTCAGCCTCAAGGACTTTTCCTACCGTATCAGCGGTCTCAACGGCCATATGTATCTGGACAACGACCGGGTGGTGCTCGAGAATCTCAGCGGCAAACTCGGGGGGGGCGACGTCGACCTTTCTGGGATCCTGTATCTGAAGAAGTTTCTGGTGAGGCGTTTCTTCGTCGAGGCCGCAGTTAACAACATCTCCGCTTCGGTCTCCCCGGACTTTTCTCTGAACTTCGGGGGGAATCTTCTGTATAAGGGGACCCCGGAGGACCAGATGATCTCGGGAGACATCAGGATAAACAGGGCTCGGTACAAGGAGAGGGTCGAGTGGAAGAGCTGGTTGCTGAAGACTAAGCAGCCGGAGAAGGTCCGGTCCGAGGTCTCGATCATAGAGAAGGCCCGGCTGAACGTCCATGTCATCGGCAAGGAGAGCATCAGGATCGATAACAATATCGCGCGCGCCGATCTCAGCGCGGATCTCCTCCTGCGCGGGACGCTTTACAGGCCTGCGCTCCTCGGGCGCCTCGAATCGAAAGAGGGCACGGTCTATTTCAGGAATAATGAGTTCCGTATCCTGCACGCGAGCGCCGACTTCACGGACGAGGCCCGGCTGAACCCGGTGATCTCGATCGCGGCCGAGACGATCGTCAAGGGGTATAAGATCAAGATGAATCTTGAGGGCAGGATGAACCAGTTTGCGATGTCACTGTCGTCCGACCCCGTGCTGAAGGAGATGGACATACTCTCGCTCCTGACCGTCGGTCAGACCGGGGGGCAGCTGAAGGGGCTTGAAGGCGGTGTCGGCGCCGGAGAGGCGACCTCGTTTGTGACCGGCAAGCTCCAGGATGTGGTCGAAGAGCGGCTCAGGAGTATTACCGGGCTCGACCGGTTTCAAGTGGATCCCCATGTCTCGAGGATCACCGGAACGGTTGAACCGCGCGTAACCGTTTCGAAGAGGCTGCTCGGGGACAAGGTATTTGTGACATATACCTCGGCTGCGGGCACGGAAGAGGAGCAGATCATCAAGGTAGAATATTTCGTCAACAGGAACGTCTCGATTGTCGGCATCAGGGATGAACGGGGCATTCTCGGGGGAGACGTGAAACTCAGGTTCGAATTCAAATGAGATACAGTGCTGTCCTCGGCGTATTGTTCGGCATTCTGCTGCTGGTCGCAGCAGCGGGACGCGCGGACTCTGCGGGAGGGCCGGTCCGCCTTGTTGTAACAGGTCTCCGGACGATCGGCCAGGACGAGTTCAGGGAGATGCTCGGTCTCGGAGGCGTGGAGACGATTGATGCCGATATAGTGCGCAGGGGAATAAAAACGGCTTTTCTGAAGGGCATATTCGAGGATATTGCCGTGACCGTGCATGGGGGCGATCCAGAGACGGTTGAAGTTGTGGTCCGTGAAAGGAATTTTATCAGGAAGATCGAGGTGACCGGCGACCATGAACTGTCCGAAAAGACGATCAGGAGGCTCTTTCTCTTCAAGGAAGACGAGCAGATGCGGGATGACCTTATCCCCCAGGCGGTGTCGGATCTCAAGGCCGCGCTCGCGAATCTCGGGTTTCCGCTGGCCGAGGTCTCGATCACTACCGGGGCTGACGAGCTGCCTTACCGGGTCAACGTTTTCCTGCACGTGTCAACGGGACAGCCCCAGATCATCAAAAGTATCGCCTTTGCCATCTCCACCAGGTCTGCAAAAGGCGGGGAGGAACCCGGAGGCGCGGGCGAAGGGCAGGTCGTCAACTATAAGGACCTGTTCGGGATTTCTGTCGGCGACGTCGCGAACCGGGAACGGATAGAGCAGGAGATCGTGAAGATGAGGGACCTCCTGAAGAAGCAGGGCTACATCGGGCCTGTGGTGGGGCCGTACACGTTTGTTGACGGCGCACTTGAAATCATGGTGCATCCCGGTAAAAGGCTCGATCTGGTTTTTGACGGAAACCAGTCTCTGTCGACAAATGCGCTGATACGTGAGTCGCTGCTTCGGGACAGCGAGGACATAAACGACGATGTTGTGGGAGAAGCTGTCGACAGGATGCTTTCGTACTATCATACCGAAGGGTATCCCTTTGCCCAGATAGCCCCTGTCATCCGCTCCAGGGACAATGAGGTCAGTCTCTCATTTTTCATATTCGAGGGCCAGAGGGTGAAGGTCAGGTCGATAACTTTTGCCGGAACAGACCTCTCTGCGGAAAACCTGAAACAGGTCATGGTGCTGAAGGAGCATGAGTATTTCAATCCGGACCAGGTGGAAAAGGACAAGGATCTGCTCAGGGAGTTCCTCGGGGCGTTGGGGTATCTTGAGGCATCTGTCAGAAAGATAGATGTCCGCTATACGGAAGATAAAAGCCGTGTCGACCTGTCTGTCGATCTTCTAGAAGGCGAAAAGACGATCATTTCTTCGATCGATTTCACAGGGGGATCCCCGGAAAATACGGCGAAACTGAAGGCGATTGTCGGCATCAGGGCGGGAGATCCGTATAACGAGGTGGACATATCGGATGCCCGCTTCAGGATACTCGAATATTATAAGGTTCACGGCTATGCGACGGTGGATGCCTCCGTGAGGAGAAAAATCGCGGACCGCAAGGCCTCTGTCGTTTTTGAGATCTCCGAGGGCAGAAAGCTATATCTCGGAAGAACGGTTATTATGGGAAATTACAGGACCAAGTACCTTGTCATACAGCGTGAGCTGCTGCATAAGGAGGGTGAGGTATTCAACCAGGGCATCTTCGCCGAGGAGCGGCAGAGGCTGTATAAGCTCGGTCTTTTTACGGATGTAGAAATAGAGACGAACGATTTTGATGGCGATCGTCGTGATGTTCTCGTCACGGTGCATGAAGGCAATGCCGGCTCGGTCGAATTCGGTCTTGGGTATGGAGAGTATGAAGGAATCAGAGGTTTTTTCGAGGTAAGCTACCGGAACCTGTGGGGTCTGAACCGTGAAGCCCTGGCGCGTGTCGAGGCGAGTTCGATCGAAAAGAGATACCTCCTCCAATATAACGAACCCTGGGCATTTGGGCGACGGCTGCCCCTGAGGGTGTTTTTTGAGTATGACAAAAAAAGGGAGATTGCCTCCGCGAGGGAGACACTGTACCGTCTTACGAGGTATGCCCTGACTGCGGGCGTTGAAAATAGGCTGAGTTCTGTCATGAAGTACGAATTGTATTACGAGTTTTCTCTCGTGCGGACTGCCGATGTGAGGCCTGATGTTATCCTGACCAAGGAGGATACCGGGACGCTCGCGATCAGCAGCATCAAGCCGGCGCTTGTCTATGACACGCGTGATAACCCGTTCGAACCGGGGAAAGGAGTGCTCGCGGGCGCCTCTCTCAAGTTTGCATCTTCCGCGCTTTTATCCGAGACGAACTTCCTGAAGCTCGAGGTGTACGGATCGAGGTTTCACACACTGTCGAAGAATATCGTCCTCGCCCTCTCGGCCCGGGGCGGCATCGCGTATCACTTCGGAGCTACCCAGGAATTGCCGCTTGTCGAGCGCTTTTTCCTGGGAGGGCGGTCGACGGTAAGGGGATATGATCAGGATACCCTCGGGCCGAAGGGCGCCGATGGAAACCCGACGGGGGGAAACGTCTTTGCGATGGGCAATATCGAATTCAGAACATCGGTCGGCAAAGGCTTCGGCATAGTGCCTTTCGTTGACATGGGCAACGTCTGGGTCAATACAAAGAGGATGGTTTTGTCGGATCTGCGGTTTACGGCCGGACTGGGCCTGAGGTACAAGACCCCGGTCGGACCCCTCCGGGTCGATTATGGCATGAAACTCAACAGGGAGCCGGGAGAAAGCAGGGGCGCCATTCACTTCAGTGTCGGGCATGCGTTTTAGGAAGAGGCCTGCGCGCTCAGAAGAGGTTAAGGATAAAAAAAGATGAAAAGGAAATTGTTATCAGTCTTCTGTGCGGTGCTGCTGCTTTTGATGGCGGGCGTAAATAGGGCGTCTGCCCAGGCAGATATCTTCGATCGTGTGGTCGGGTTTGTGGATAACGCTGCCATCACCCTGAGCGAACTCAATGAACAGTATGAGAAGACAGTCAAGGTCTCTCCCGATATCACGAGGGAAGAGGTCCTTAATACGATGATCAACAGGATACTCCTCCTGCGGGAGGCCAGAAAATACAGGATCGAGGGGTTGTCCGCAGACGATATGGTGAAGGAATACATCAACCTGAAGGTCAGAGCCTTCATAAGGGTGACTGATGCGGAAACCGAGGAGTTCTACAGGAAGAATACCGCCCGTTTCGGCTCCCGGGACTACGAAGACGTCAGGGCAGATATCGAGAACTACCTGACCGAAAAGACCCTGAACGAGCGTCTGAAGGAGATGCTGAGGGACCTCCGAAAGGGCGCGTACATCAAGATTCAGCTGAAATAACGGCCATTCCGGGAGTCCCCTGTCCCCTCATCGGTCTTCCTGCGGCTACGATACCTTTTTTTTCAGCTTCCTCGCATAATCGGATGCATAGTCCGTTGCATCTTCAGCCAGGTCCCGGATCTGTGATCGCGTCTTCCGCCCCGACTGAGGTGCAAAGAGCAGCGCCAGTCCGGCACCTACGATGCCCCCGATCAGGAAAGATGCCAGGATCTCGATGCCGTTATCTTCATTTCTGCGAAACATTGCCGCCTCCTTTCCGTTTCTGTCTCAATGGTAGCACTCTGCGGGGACGTGGTCAATCCCCCCGGGATGCCTTTCACCGGAGGAGATCCATTCACTGTTCCTGTACGGAAATAACCCGGCCCGCCGCCCCTCCCGGCAGGGGGTCCTTTACGGCCTGGAAATGGTCGTCACCGCTGGTGTAAAGTATAGTAACTGACTGCCTATCCAGGTGTTTGAAGGGACATGGATACCGTGACACGACGGAGTGAATTGTATACAGTACTGGTCATTGTGGTAGTTTTCTTCGGAGCCGGCTGCCGCGGTCCGGCCATGGATAAGGCCAGGTTCGCACAGGTTGACGCGGCGGCCAGGATGGTGAGGAAGGCTGTCGAGGCGGGGGCATCGTATGAGCGGATTACCGTTCTCACGGATCAGTTTTCTTCGGAGATTGCGAAGATATCGTCCGGTCGCACAACAGGGGAAGAGTTGCAGCTGCTGAAGGCCTATTCCGACCTTGCCGCGATCTACCGCGACGGGCTTGTGCTGTGGAAGGCCCAGATCGACTTTTCGATTTTCGACTCCGTGCTCAAGGGGCGCGTGTATGTCGGGCAGAATGTAGAGACTCTCGTTTCAAAGTACGGATTTTCGACCGAGTCCCATCTCTATGCGCCTACACAGGTCTATTGGAAGAGCATCCCCGCGGATTCGATCCGGATCGTGTGGAACAACGCCGACTCGCAGTTGAAGATCATTGATAATCTCCTGAACGAACGGTACTGAGTCCGGCGATGCCCCCAATCTTTAAAATTGCCGTGCCGATCTGTTATATTCACCGTATGCAAATGAGGAGTACGAATGGGAATTCTTGACTGCATAGGGAACACGCCTCTCGTGAGGCTAGATATGATCAATCCCCACCCAGGGGTAAGGATCCTCGCGAAACTGGAGGGAAACAATCCGGGGGGGTCGGTCAAGGACCGAATTGCGTACTACATGATCAGGGATGCCGAGGATGCGGGGCTGATTTCCCCCGGCAGCACGATCCTCGAGGCGACCTCGGGCAATACTGGTATCGGCCTTGCGATGGTAGGGGCCGCCAAGGGGTACAGGGTGAGGCTCGTCATGCCGGAATGCGTCAGTCTCGAAAGACGCAAAATACTGGAGGCGTTCGGCGCCGAGGTTGTCCTGAGCCCGGGCAACGAGGGTACTGACGGCGCCATCAGGCTCGCCCACAGGATCATGAAGGAGTCCCCCGGCAGCTTCTATATGCCGAATCAGTTTGATAATCCGTCGAATATCAGGGCCCATTATGAGACGACCGGCAGGGAGATCTACGAGCAGACGCAAGGCGAGATAGACTGCTTTGTCGCCGGAATGGGCACGACCGGTACTATCATGGGCGCGGGAAGGCGTCTCAGGGAATTCGATCCGAGGATCAGGGTCATCGGGGTGGAACCCCTCCTGGGGCATAAGGTCCAGGGACTTAAGAATATGAGCGAGTCGATCGTGCCGAAGATTTATGACCCCGGTGCGCTCGACGAGAAGGTCAACGTGCCGGATGATGACGCCTTTGACATGACCAGGACACTCGCGCTAAAAGAGGGGCTCTTTGTCGGGATGAGCAGCGGTGCGGCGATGGCGGGGGCGGTGAAGGTGGCCGGAAAGATCGGCAGGGGCACGGTGGTAGTGATCCTCCCCGACCGCGGCGACCGTTATCTCAGCACCTCTCTGTTCAGGTCTGTATGCGGAAAGTGCCCTCCCTGAGGGGGGTGTCACGGACCGGTCTGCGCTGATCAGGCCTGGGGCGCCGCTGGCGAGTGTCCGAGGGGGGACGTTTTGTGATTACGCATCCCCTCCGGTTCCAGGTTGTTCTTGAATATGACGAGGACCAGAAACGGGATGAACTCGAAAAGGTACGCCACTAGGGCGGCCCAGAATGCCATGACGCTCACCACGAACCAGTCGATGAACCCCTCTTTGCCGTAGATATACAGCATGTAGAAAAACGAGAAGAAGCACCCCCAGATTATCGGTATGACCGAGGCCATCGCCATCAGCGTCCTGTATGGCCTGTTCTTCGAAAGGTGCCATACACCCGCGGCAAAGACGAGGTACGGCACAAAAACGCGATAGGCATCGGAGAGATTCTTCAGCAAGAAGTTGTTGCTCTCGTGGTTTGCGAACGAAAAAAGCGTCAGGGCAAGAAACCATACGATGAAAGGGAAAAAAAGTGAAACCTGGAAAAACCTGGATTGTGTCATAGATCTGCTCCCCTCGCGTGATGCAGGAAAAGATGGATGTAATGCTCTCCATGAGAGCGGAAAATGTCCGGTTTTTTACTGGTCATCGGCGATGTTACGATCAGATTCATACATTAAATGTAGGTACCTGCGCCGTAATTGTCAACGTGTAATTTCGATTATCACGTCCCCTGTTTTCTGGAGTTTTAAGGCGAAGGAAATACGGGGCTATACGGAAGAACTATACGGCCCGATTAGAAGGGTTCGGCAGGGGTTCCAGTCAGTCTTTCAGACCATTCCCCTGTCTGAGAGTTCGCGCTTGAGATACGCATAATAGATCGGGGCTGCGATCAATCCGGAAATCCCGAAGGCGGATTCGAGCACGAGCATTGCCAGCAGTATTTCCCAGGCCCGGGAGCGGATCTGTGTCCCTACGATCCTGGCGTTCAGAAAATATTCTGCCTTGTGAACAACGATGAGGTATCCGAGAGATGTTAAGGCGACGGAGAGGGAACTGCCCAGGCTGACCACTGTGATAACCGCGTTCGATATGAGGTTGCCGATGATCGGGAGCATTCCGGCTACGAAGGTGATCGCGATCATCGATTTCCTGAGCGGAAGATGGATGCCGGCCACGGGCAGAATCACTTCGAGATATATAATGGCGAAGAGCGTGTTCAGCGCAGATATGCGCATCTGCGCAAATACGATCGCACGAAAGGCGTTCCCCAGCTTTGTCGCACGATCGAGGAGGGCAGCGGCCAGGGGCGGGGTTTCCTGCGGCGAGTCCACCTCCCGCAGGGAAATGAGCGCTCCGATCACCATCCCGACCAGTATATGCGCCACAACCCGACCCGCCTCTTTTCCCATGTACTCAAGCTCCCGGGCGTGCTGCTGCAGCCACTGCACCGTCGTCTCCTTCGCGGATTCGGTATCGGCAGGGAGATAGGCGTTGAGCCAGACGGGGAGAGTCTCCCGCGACTTTTCCACTATCTCGGCCATTTTCTGCATGAGACCAGCGACGCTGCCGGTTTCGCTATTGAGGCACGAGACGATTCCCCACGTTCCCGAGGCGATAAGCAGAACCACAAAAGAGGCAAGCAGGGCGACAACGAGAAGTCGTGAGCGTGAATCGCTCAGCTTCGTGATCCTGAGCAACGGGGCAAGGACATGCACTATTTCGTAGACAAGGCATCCCGCTATCAGTGCGGGGAGAAGGTGCAGGACCAGGACAGCCGGCAACGCCGCGCCGGCGATAATCCATGCGGCGACGCGGTAGCTGTCTCGTTTCGGGACGATCCCCTCCATTTATCGCGGACCTGTCAGTCTTCTTTCTTAGATCCCACAAACCAGTCCTTCTTGTCCGCAAAGAGAACGTTGAATGTGGTGAGCGTGCCGTAACAGCGGGTAATGTACTGCTGGAGGTCCACTTTTTCGCTGTCCGTGAGGTTTTTAGACCCGTTGATGTTCGCCTCCAGGACCCTGAGCTGGTTCCTGATCATCACGATCTTGTGGAAGAAGGTGTCGATCGAAACAGTCTTTGGCTGCAGCTCAGGTCTGGCGGGCTTTAGCACGAGTTCCCCCCCGTCCCACCTTTCGGCCAGTGATACGTCGCCTGTAAGACCTTCTTCGCGCAGGACCTCCCTGAGTGCCGCCTTCAGCTCATCGAGCGCCTCCCTGTCGGAATCGCCATCCTCATCCTGCAGAAATGGGGTGTAGGACAGTTCCTCGTCCGCGCTGGACTGAATAAATACCCTGACGCCGGTCCTTATGAAATTGACCGTAACCTGGTTTTCAGCTACATTGACGACCCTCCCCGTGCCGAAATCCTGATGGTAGACAACCTGTCCGGTAGAATAATTTGCCATGAAAGCTCCTATTTGAACTGGATATGGACCTTCGGCGTTTCGTCCGAGGGGATGAGGCAGGAGAGCACGAGGCTGACAATGCTGATGATCAGCGCGCCCCAGAAGGCCGGCCAGAAGCCGTCGACATGGAATCCGAGCCTGAACTCCCCCGAGATCCAGGAGGTGACGCTGAGCATCATGGCGTTGATCACGAAGGTGAAAAGCCCGAGCGACACGATCAGGAAAGGCAGGGTGAGGAGCTTGATGACCGGCCTGATGAATGTATTGATCAGGCCGAAGATCACCCCGACAAGCAGGATGCCCCACCACTCGCCGCGGTAGCCTATGCCCGGCACGAGTTTTATCGCCAGCATGATCGCGATGGTGTTGATGAGCCACTTGATGAGATGTTTTTCCATTGGTCTCATGGACCTGGTGGCCTGTCTTATAAGGGCTCCCAGTATTTTACCGGCATATCTTTGGCCAGCTTCAGTGCCCCGTCAGAGCCGGAAAAAAGCGGATCCTCGACACCGGTGACCCTGCATGGACCGTATTCCTTGAGCGCCTCCTGAAGATACTCGCGTATACCCCTGATCAGGCTGCCGCCGCCGGCAAGGACGATATTGTTCTTTATCTTCACCTGGAACTCCGGATCAAACCGCGCGATCATCTCGATCGTCGTCTCGGTCAGCGCCGGCATGATGCTTTCGCAGGCGCGCTTGATCTCGTTTTTGATGTCGTGAGGCACGGGCTTTCCGTCGACGGGGATCTCGACGCGGACCTCTTCCGCAACGTCCTTCACAAAACTATACTGCTCCTTGAACTGGCGGACCATATTTCTGTTGAATCTCGCATTCGGATATTTTTCTACGAGGGAACTGAAGAGCTGGTCATCAATCGAGTCGCCCGCGTTCAGGATCGTCTTCTGATCGTCCTCCGTCGGGATGGTGCCGTGCATGATGCAGAAATCTGTCGTGCCCGCCCCGATGTCAATCACCAGGGAGTTGTTCAGGAGGTTGAGTCCGTACGCTACGGCGAACGGTTCGGTGACGACCATCAGCGAATCGACCGACTCGGCCACCGCGCGCCGGATCGCCAGTTTGTTCACCTTGAGCGTGTCGGCGGGAACGCCCACGACCGCATGGATCTTCTGTCCTGCCTGCGGGTTTACAAGGTCGAGCAGATGGCGGATGATGTCTCTTACCGCCTCTTCGTTGCGGCTGATCCCCTCCTTGATGACGCCATGCTCAAGAGGCCGGCAGAGATCCAGAGAGAGCCTGTTAGCCAGCGCCTCTGCCCCGAAGAGGACCGGCTTGCCAACCACCTGCATCGCGATGAAGTCTTTCGGCCAGCCGACATAGCTTTCTATCCATTGGCGGGTGTCGTTGCTTGCCGAGATCGAACTGCGGGATGTCCCCAGGTCAATCCCGACGAAAAGTACATTTTCATCTTTCCGGCTGTCGTCTTGCTTCATAGGTTGCGTCTCCTTTATTGAGATAGTCTAGGATGCCTAGTTCAAGATATCGGGCGATGTTCTCGCGATGCTGCGCGTTGCCGAGTTTTATTTCCTCTTCGTTGTTGCTGAGGCAGGAGACCTCTGCCAGCACGGCGGGCACGTCGGCGCCGAGCAGCACGACGAACGGGGCGCGTTTCACTCCGAAGTCGTAGACCGCGCCGTTCTCCCGCTTGATGTTCATGAAGAGCTTTTTCTGGATGGAGGCGGCAAATTGCCGCGATTCCTGGAGCTTCAGTGTCTCCTCGATCTTCTCGATGATCTTCCTGAAATCGCTCATGCCATAACTGGAATCGGCGTTCTCCTGCTCGGCAAGTTTCAGGGTATTGGGGTCGGAGGAAGGGCCGAAATAGTAGGTCTCGATCATGTTGATCGGCCGCGAGGGCAGATAGTTCAGGTGGATCGAGAGAAAGAGGTCAGCCCTGCTCCTCTTCGCCAGTTCGACCCGTTTATTGAGAGGCAGGGTTGTATCCCCTTCCCGCGTCATAAGGACGTTGAATCCGCCGTCTTTCATCAGGCGGTCTTTCAGTCTTCTGGCGATGTCCAGTGCCAGGTCTTTTTCCTTTGTCCCCAGATGCCCCTTGGTGCCGTTATCGGCGCCCCCGTGCCCGGGATCGAGCATGATCGTCTTTACGCCGAGGCCGAAGACGCGGCTTATCGGTACGCCCGGGGCGCCGATGAATGCCTTGTAGTCGGACGGACCGTCTCCTGCGGCTGAACCCGCAGTTAAGGTCTTCACGGACGCAAGAGTCCGAAGATATTTTTCCGGGAGAAAGGGGGCGGAGACCAGACTGCTTTGGGAAATTATGATAAGGATAGACAAGAGGAGCGGGATAAGGAGTCTCCGCGGAAGATAATAACGATGTTTATAGATCGCGGCATGCCCCTTGCCGATGATCCTGAGGTTATCTTCGTAGACACCGCGCAGGATATCCTGCCTCATCCGATGCTCTTTTTTCATGGGAAAACGGGGTGCCATGGTGAATAATGACAATTTAACAGTTTGCAGTGAAAATATCAAACGTATACGGCATTATTACGCGTTGTCGCGGGGCCGAAGGATATTAGGTATACAGGGCCGGTGACCGGCCGGGACGCAGCCTGCCTGATACTGTCTTTTCCTGTTGCCCCGAGGTCTCCGGCGTCGTACAATAGGGAGTGCGACCTATCGAGGAAAGGATCAGGCAGTCGCTGACCGCCGGGCAGGAGGAACTCTGGCGATTGATCCGGGACCCCCATCCCGAAGTACTCACCAATGCGCTTTACAACCCTCATTTCAGCGAGGAGATGGCTGTCTCCGTCGCAAAACGGCGAAATGTCCCTTCAGAGGTTCTCGGGCTGCTGGCGGACGACCGGCGTTTCCGTGACAACTATAAGCTTAAGGTCGCCCTCAGCAGGAATCCGAAGACCCCGGTGCGCGCAATCTTCTCTCTCCTGAAGCATATCCATATTCTCGACCTATCCGATATCACCAGAGACCGCAATGTCCCGGTCACCGTGCGCCAGCGAGTGGAGGTGATGATCACGGACCGGCTGAAGGGTATGCCTTCAGGGATCCTGAAGGCGCTGTCGCGGCGTGCCAGCGCTTCCATCATTCTGGCGATCATGGAAAAGGGGGATGAAGGGGCTATCCGGATATGCCTGGACAGTCCATCGCTGACCGAAGGTAATCTCTGCAGGATCATCAACCGCCAGGCGACGCCCGGCCCGGTAGTCAGACAGATCGCCTCCCATCAGAAATGGTCTCTGCGCTATTACGTGAGGTTTGCGCTCATCAGGAACTTCCACACGCCGATGACGGAGGTGGTGAAGTTCATCCGGACGATGAAGACCACGGACCTCAGGGACCTGTATGCAGACCCGAAACTGCCGGCCGCGACGCGGCCATTCATCTTTCGTGAATTTCAGGAAAGGGGAGAGTCCCCGGGGCATCCCCCGGACCGGACGTACCGTCTTTCCGATGACGATGACACGCTGATACGCAGCGCCGGGGATGATGTATAATAGGATCAGTCTGAATCAATCAGTGCCAAGGAGTAGTCCATGCTGATAGTCCTGCATCATTCCGCGAAGAAGAAGGATATAGAGAATATCAACAAAACGATCGAACACCTCGGTCTGAGGCCCGTGGCGATCCCCGGGGCCGAGCGCACCGCGATCGGGGTGATCGGCAATCAGGGGTGGATCGACGACGGACCATTCCGCGAAAACAGGGCGGTCCTCGAGATCATTCATGTCACGAAGCCGTATAAACTGGTGAGCAGGGATTTTCATCCTCACGATACAGTGGTGAAACTCGCGGGCAGGACGACCGTGGGCGGGAAGTCGCCCCTGCTCGTGATCGCAGGCCCCTGCGCCATAGAAAGCCGGGAACAGATCGCTGCGTCCGCGGGGTTTCTGAAGAAACTCGGGGTCCCGGTATTGAGGGCCGGCGCCTATAAACCCAGGACGAGCCCGCACAGTTTTCAGGGCATGCGCGAAGAAGGCATCCGACTTCTGGATCAGGTGCGCAAAGATACAGGCATCCTGGTGGTGACGGAGGTGGTGAGCCCCGAGCATGTCGGTCTGGTCTCCGAACATATCGATATTCTCCAGGTGGGGGCCAGGAACATGCAGAACTTTGACCTGTTGAACGAAGTAGGGAAGACGCGAAACCCTGTTATTCTGAAGCGGGGGCTCTCCGCCACGGTCGAGGAGTGGCTTGCCTCGGCGGAGTATATTCTGCTTGGAGGGAATCCGAACGTGATCCTCTGCGAACGGGGCATCAGGACTTTCGAGACCGCTACGCGGAATACCGCGGACCTCGCGGTCATCCCTCTGGTCAAGGCGATGTCCCATCTGCCTGTCATATTCGACCCTAGCCATGCAACCGGCAAAAGGAAACTGGTAGGTCCGATGGCCCTGGCATCGATCGCGGCGGGCACCGATGGTGTCATGATCGAGGTCCATCCGGACCCTGAGCGGGCGGTATCGGACGGGCCTCAGTCGCTCCATTTCGGGGAGTTCGAGAGTCTGTTCCGGCAGATAAGACTTCTCGAGGGATTTGTCAGGAAGAAGCTTGCATCATGAGGCGTCTTCGCCGTCCTCCCCGTTTTGACATACAGCCGCGCTCATGCTAAAATCCAAACCTTGATATGAACCTCAGAAAGATAGAAAAAGGTGTGAGGCTGATCCTTGAAGGAATCGGTGAAGACCCGGAGAGACCCGGACTCAAAGATACCCCGGGCCGGGTTGCGCGGATGTACCAGGAGATATTCTCCGGGCTCGAGACGCCGACAGAGGAGATATTGAAGCATATAGAGGGCGAAAGCCACGACGAACTCGTGCTCCTCAAGGACATCCCGTTTCACTCGGTCTGCGAACACCATCTGCTGCCGTTTATCGGCAGGGCCCATGTCGCGTACATCCCGGGCAAAGGGAAGATCGCCGGCATTGGTGAGCTTGCGAGGGCACTGGAGATTTTTGCCAAGCGGCCGCAGGTGCAGGAAAGGCTCACGGCGCAGTTGGTGGATATGATCATGGATAAGCTGAAGCCGAAGGGGGCTATGGTGATCATCGACGCCGAGCATATGTGCCTTTCGATGAGGGGGATCAAGAAGCCGGGGGCCAGGACGGTCACATCGGCGGTGAGGGGACTCTTCAGGTCAAAGGAATCGACACGGCAGGAACTGCTGGAACTCATAAAAAACAGGGATTAAAGGAGGATACACATGTCAGCAAAGATCATCAGCGGTACTGAAGTGGCCGCGCAGATACGTGAAGAACTCAAGAAGGAAGTCGCGGAGCTGAAGGAAAAGCACGGAGTCGTCCCGGGTCTGGTGACGATACTGGTCGGCAGCAATCCGGCCTCGGTGAGTTATGTGACCGGCAAACAGAAGACCGCCCATGAGCTCGGGTTTCATTCGATCCAGGATGATCAGCTCGAGAACCTCTCTGAGGCTGATCTCCTTGCCCTCGTTGACAAATACAATAAGGATGCAACAATTCACGGGATCCTTGTCCAGTTGCCTCTTCCGAAACACATCGATGAAAAGAAGGTCCTCAACGCCATAGATCCGGACAAGGATGTCGACGGTTTTCATCCGGTCAATGTGGGCCGCCTTATGATCGGCGGTGCTGAGGCGAAGTTCCTTCCCTGCACGCCCGCGGGGATCCAGGAACTGATCGTCAGGGCCGGGTTCGAGACCTCGGGCGCGGAGGTGGTCGTTGTCGGCCGCTCGAACATCGTCGGAAAGCCTATCGCCAATATCATGCTCCAGAAGGGCAAGGGCGCGAACTCGACGGTGACGATCGTGCATACCGGTACAAAGAATCTTGAGGCCCACTGCAAGCGGGCCGACATCCTCATCGTGGCGGCCGGGGTTCCGGGGCTGGTAAAGCCCGAATGGATCAAACCGGGGGCCTGCGTGATCGACGTTGGCGTCAACCGCGTTGGGGAGAAGAAGAGCGAAAAGACCGGAAAGATGGTCCCGATCCTCAAAGGTGATGTCGACTTCGACGCAGCCAAGGAGATTGCCGGTGCGATCACCCCGGTGCCCGGAGGCGTCGGACCTATGACTATCACCATGCTGATGAAAAATACTGTGAAGTCCGCGAAGCTGCACGCCGGGGTTAAGTAGTACTGTCCGGCAGCCCCTTAAAAGTATCCGGAAAAAAGCCCCTGTGTGAGCGCGCAGGGGCTTTTTTCTTTCCTGCCTGCCTGTGTTACTATTAATTCATGGGATTCATAACCGTGAAACGATGTGCATTGCCCTTCTTCATCAGTCTCGCAATGGTTCTTGTGCTGCAGCTTGGCATGCCGGGCAGGGCTTTTCCGGAACAGACAGGAACCCCTGCACCTGATTTTGAACTGGCCGGGCTGGACGGAAAGACATATCATCTCGCCGATTTCCGGGGAAAGGTCGTGGTGCTCAATTTTTGGGCTACCTGGTGTCCCGAGTGCATAGAGGAACTTCCCTCTCTCAACGCCTTTTATCAAAGGAACAGAAAGGCGGATGTTATCGTGCTCGGTATCACTGCGGACCGGAAAAAAGAGCCTGTGCTGGAAGTGTTGAAAAAGACACCCGTAGGGTATCCGGTGCTGCTGGAGACGGGGGGATCTGTATTCATCAGAAAGTATGTTGTAATAGGGATGCCGACGACGATCGTTGTCGACAGGAACGGCATCATAGCCGGGCGGATCATCGGCAGGACGGACTTCGGTTCTGCAGGCTTTTCGCGAAAAATTCAGGAACTGCTGGGCAAAGGGAGGAAGCAATGAGGTTATGGTTCAGGATTCTTGTCGTGTGCATGCTTGCGGTCGTGTTTGCCGGCTGTGGCCCCACGACCTTTATCATCAGTAAAGGCACTCGGGCATATTATCTCGGCCGGAAAAGCGACAGCCTGTACGAGATGCTCTGCAGAAGCGGTGACCTTGAGCAGATCCTGTCGGAGACGACGATGCCTGATAACCTCAAAAAGGATCTTTACCGGTACACTTGCACGGAGGAACGGTCAAAGGAGAAGGTTGTGGCTTTATATAACTTCCTTAGCCCCGAGGAAAAGAAGAACTTCCAGGATGCCTTCAGGCGGCACGACTATACGATCAATTACGTACCCTGCTGAGGGTAAATACTGCTCCCCGGTCGGGGACAAAAAGAAAGCCGGACGGGGATTATTCCCCGCTCCGGACTATTCCTTCACACCCAGCTTTTTCAGAATGTTCTCCATCAGGCACCATCCGGTGAATGCCGACTGCAGCAGGTTTGCGCCGACGAAGGCGGTGAAGAAATACCAGTACTCGTTGACGAAGTGTCCCAGGGCAAGGGAAATCAGGATAAAGGTCCCGGCGATTGCCCGTATATACTGCTCCAGTTTCATAAAGTTGCCTGCTTTCTAAACTATGATACTTTAATATATCTCAAAAAATCGCAGTGGTCAACCTTCTTCCTGCTCAGTCCCAGGTGTTTTCTCCCTTCAGAAAGGCATTGATATCGGCCGCCGCGCGCTTGCCGGCGCCCATTGCGCTGATGACTGTTGCGGCTCCGGTGACCACGTCGCCGCCGGCCCAGACACGTTTCTTCATCGTCCTTCCGGTTGCGGCATCGGCGACCGCAGTCCCCTGCCTTGTCCGGTCGAGCCCTTCGGCATCCACAAAAACAATCGGGTTCGGATTGGTCCCGAGAGCCATGATGACCGTATCGACATCCATAACGAACTCGGATCCCTCAACAGGGACAGGCTGACGTCTTCCTGACTTGTCGGGTTCGCCGAGCTCCATCCGTATGCAGCGTAAGCCCTTGACCGCCCGTTTTTCATCCCCGAGGATCTCGACGGGATTGGTCAGAAGGTCGAAGATCACGCCTTCTTCGCGCGCGTGGTGATACTCTTCCATTCTCGCCGGTATCTCTCCGGAGGAGCGGCGATAGACGATGTGTGCCTCTCCCGGGGCGGTTGCATTGCGCTCCGCCAGGATCCTCTGCAATCTCACGCTGCACCGCACCGCATCCATGGCGACGTTGCCGGCGCCGATCACGGCGACCTTCTTCCCGATCCTCACCGGAGTGTCATAGTCAGGGAACTGGTATGCCTTCATAAGGTTGACGCGGGTCAAAAACTCGTTTGCCGACATCACGCCGTTGAGGTTTATGCCGGGTATGCGCATGAAGGAAGGGAGGCCGGCCCCGGTGCCTAGGAATACTGCATCGTAGTCTTCGAGGAGTTCGCCCAGGGTGAAGGAACGCCCTATCACATGGTCTGTCTTCAGTTCTATGCCGAGACAGTCCACTGCGTACCCGATCTCGCCGTGGACAACGGACTTGGGAAGCCGAAACTCCGGGATGCCGTAAATCAACACTCCGCCTGGCCCGTGCAGAGATTCGAACATCGAGACGTGATGGCCCTGGCGGGCGAGATCGACCGAACAGGTGAGGCCTGCCGGACCGGAGCCGACCACCGCGATCTTTTTCCCGGTGCCGGCCGCCTTCACCAGAGGACAGGTCCTGTGTTCAAGTTCGAAGTCGCCGACAAACCTCTCCAGGCGTCCTATGGCGACGGCCTCGCCCTTTTTGCCGAGGATGCAGTGGCCTTCGCACTGGACCTCCTGAGGGCAGACCCTGCCGCATACGGCCGGAAGATTGTTCTTTACCTTCATCCACTCGACGGCCTTGACCATGTCTCCTTCCCTCAGGGCCTTAATGAACTGCGGTATCATGACGCCTACAGGACAGCCCTTGATGCACTGCGGGTCTTTGCACTGCAGGCAGCGGTCGGCTTCTTTCCTGGCCATCTCAGCGGTATACCCCAGCGCCACCTCGCTGAAATTCCCGCGACGCGCCTCCTGGTCCTGGTTCGGCATAGCGTGCCTCTTTATCTTCATGCGTTCCTGCATCGTAAGCTCACCCATTACCTGTCCTCCGCTACGGTCGCCTTGTCGAGGTTGCATTTGTGGTTGTATAGGTCGAGGGCCCTTTTCTCTTCGTCCCTGTAAAAGGTGAGCCGCGAAAGGAGATTGTCCCAGTCGACCTTGTGGCCGTCGAATTCAGGCCCGTCGACACACACGAACTTTGAGCCCTCCTCAAGCAGGACCCTGCACCCGCCGCACATGCCTGTGCCGTCTATCATTATTGTGTTCAGGCTGACCGTGGTCGGCACCGTATAGGGCCGGGTTGCGAGTGTGACGAATTTCATCATGATCGCAGGGCCGATGGCCCAGACACGGGAAATCTTCATCTCCCGGTTTTCGAGGAGTTCCTTCAGCGGTTCGGTGACAAGAGCTTTCCGTCCGTGTGAGCCGTCGTCAGTGCAGATTATCAGTGCGTCCGACACCGCACGCATCTTTTCTTCCCAGAAGATAAGTTCCTTTGTCCGGGCGCCTATGACCGAGATCACCCTGTTGCCGGCCTGTTTCAGCGCGCGGGCAATCGGGTAGATCGGGGCGATGCCGACACCGCCGCCCACACAGGCGACGGTCCCGTAGTTTTCTATCTCGGTGGGGTGGCCAAGCGGCCCTGCGAAAGAGGCGATTGAATCGCCTGTCCGGAGGCGGCCGAGCTGGATTGTGGACTTGCCGAGTTCCTGAAATATGAGCGTTATGGCGCCTCTGTCGCGGTCGTAGTCCGCGATCGTCAGGGGGATCCGCTCCCCGAATTCGTCGATACGCACTATGACGAATTGGCCCGCCCGTGCGCGCCTGGCGACATGCGGCGCCTCGATCTCCATCAGCTTTACGACATCGCTGAGGACTTCCTTCTTCAGAATCCTGTACATGATCCGTTCCTCCTGCGGGCTGAATAATCTATGTTGGTCAGCTTATAAATTGATTAATAATACTTATACTATCACAATTCCATATCCTTATCTATATTAATTATATCCTTGTGGCGCTGCCTTTTGAAACAGGCACTCGAGTGCAGTTGGTGATGCGCAGCCAGGACCTTTTCGTTGTCCAGCGGCGGGCAGTCCCTCTTTATTCACTCATTCCCGCAGGTGTACGGCCGGCGTTGTTTCCGGACTGATAAATATGTGATATCAATGAGTTAACCTATTTATACACCAATAAAATATTACAATAACAAATCTGTGATTGATTGTGCTAAAGTTAAAATTCCTGCTATAAGGTTGGGCTGAAATGCCGTAGTGCAAGTATGACCTTTGATAATCCGGATCGCAAAATAAGGGTGACCGGCAGGCGGGAAGTAAGATTTTTCGAGGTGAGCGAATGAAGGTTGAAGAGCTGAACGTAGATCAGGTGATCGGGAAGGTCGGGAAGATTCTTTGCGAACATGACCGGAAGAAGGGTGTTCTCATGCACAGCTTTCAGAAGATCCAGGAAGATTACGGCTATCTTCCAGGAGAAGTCCTCGGACAGCTGGCGAAGAAGCTTTCCCTCCCGCTTGCAGAAGTATACAGTGTCGCCAGTTTTTATAAACAGTTTCACTTTTCGCCGCGCGGCAAAAAAGTGGTCAGGGTATGCATGGGCACGGCCTGTCACGTCAGGGGCGCCAAGACGGTGCTTGATGCACTCCAGAACGAATTTGGCATCAAGGATGGGGAGACGACCCCTGACCTTGCCATGACCCTTGAAACTGTCGGGTGTGTCGGGTGCTGCGGACTTGCTCCTGTTGCTACCGTGAACGAGGATGTGGTCGGCGATATCAATAAGAAGAAACTGAACGACCTGATCAGGTCTGTGAAAGAGGAATAGCGCCATGACAAGATTGACGAGCATCAACGCACTGAAAGACCTGAGGGTGCGGCTGAAGGATGAGACCTTTACCCCTGAGACCAACAGGGTGAGGGTCTGCTGCGGGACCGCCTGCGTGGCCTCCGGTTCCAAAAAAGTCGTCAGGGAACTGGAGGAAGAATCCGCGAAGCGGGGAATAGACCTCGAGATAGTCAAGACCGGATGCCAGGGGCTCTGCCAGAAGGGACCTGTCATGAAGGTAGAGCCCCATGGTTTCTTCTACCAGAAGGTAAAGAGCGACGACGCGAAGGACCTGATCGCGCATACCTTTTCGGTCGGCAAGTCCCTGCGGTCGCTGCTGTATCGCGATTCGTTCATGAACGAGCCGATAGAAGAGGTCGAAAACGTCCCGTTTTACAAGAAGCAGCTCAGGATCGCACTCCGGAACAACGGGATGGTCGATCCGAATAACATTCTCCATTACCTTGCAGTCGGCGGCTACTCCGCTGCAGAGAAGATGTTCGGCTCCATGCAGCCGGATGACGTGATGCACGAGATCGACCGCGCGAATCTCAGGGGGCGGGGCGGGGCGGGATTTCCAGCCGGGAAGAAGTGGGCCCACACGAACAAGTCTCCCGAGAAGATACGGTTCGTCATCGCAAACGGAGATGAAGGCGATCCCGGGGCGTTCATGGACAGGGCGATCATGGAGGGCGATCCGCACAGCCTCCTTGAGGGCATGCTCATCTGTGCGTATGCCCTCAAGGCGCACTACGGTTTTATTTACGTCCGTCACGAGTATCCGCTGGCGGTGCATAACCTTAAATTGGCGATCAGCCAGGCAGAAGAGATGGGTCTCCTCGGAGAGGACATCCTCGGTACCGGCTTTGATTTTATCGTGGATGTCAGGGAGGGCGCCGGGGCGTTCGTCTGCGGCGAATCGACTGCGCTTGTGGCATCGATCGAAGGAGACAGGGGTTTCCCCAGACCCAGGCCGCCGCGCCTCTCCGAGGTGGGAGGAGGTCTCTGGGGCTATCCGAGCAATCTGAACAATATCGAGACATACGCCTGTATGCCCCCGATCATCGAGAAAGGGGCCGATTGGTTCCTCGGCATAGGAACCCAGACGTCGCCCGGTACGAAGGTTTTCGCCCTGACCGGCAAGGTGAAAAATACGGGTCTTGTCGAGGTCCCGATGGGAACGACGCTGCGCGAGATTATCTACGATATCGGAGGCGGAATACTCGGTGACAAGGCATTCAAGGCAGTCCAGACCGGCGGACCCTCGGGAGGATGCCTGCCCGCGGGCCAGCTTGACCTGCCAGTGGATTTCGACTCGCTGTACCGAGTGGGCTCGATGATGGGGTCGGGAGGTATGGTGGTGCTCGACGAAGAGACCTGCATGGTAGATGTGGCCAAGTACTTCCTCTCGTTTACGCAGTCCGAGTCGTGCGGCAAGTGTCCTCCCTGCAGAATAGGGACGTCACAGATGCTGCAGATCCTCGAACGGATCACGCAGGGCAAGGGCGAGCACGGTGACATTGAGCGTCTCATCGAGATCGGGAGACTCATCCAGAAAGGCTCTCTCTGCGGCCTCGGACAGTCCGCCCCGAACCCGGTCCTCAGTACCATCAAATATTTCAGGCACGAATATGAAGAGCATATCTATGACAACTACTGCAGGGCGAATGTCTGCAGCGGCACCGGGGTATTCCTGATCAATCAGCCGGAGTGCATCCGCTGCGGACTCTGCAAAGAGGCCTGCGCCTTCGGCGCCGTAGTCGAGACCAGGGACATTTATTCGATCGACCGGCAATACTGCACCAAGTGCAAGGCGTGTTTTAAAGCCTGCCCTGTCGGCGCCGTAAAGATCAGGCGCCATAGCGTTGTGAAACTCGAGGAACAGTTCGGTATTCCTTCTGAAAAAATAGAGGTCCTTGAAAGGAGGGCTAAGATGTTACTCAAGGATGTGATAGAGTCGAAACCGATGAAGATTCTCACCTGCAAGAAAGACTGCAAGCTTTCGGACGCGGTGACGATCATGGACGGCAACAATATCGGATCGCTGCTGATCGTGGATGATGAGGAAAAACTGATCGGCATCTTTACCGAAAGGGATATCATGCACTGCTTCGCCAAGAAGGTCGCGATGAACGAAGAGGTGATGGGCAATGTGATGACGCAGAAGCCTTTGACGCTCGATGCCTCGGTCGATATCGCCGTGGCGGTGCAGCTGATGTCCGAAAAGAAGATCAGGCACCTGCCGGTGACTGATAACGAGAAGGTAGTCGGCATGATCTCTTACAGGGACCTTGTCTCCTATCTTCTCCCCGAAGTCATCTATATGGCAGAGGACATGTACTAGGAGTTATTCATGCCAGAACAGATAAAAGAGCAGACAAAAGAACTGAAGGTGGACGATATAAAGGCCGCGGCGGAGGAGAAGGGCTGCCCCGTGCAGAAGGCGCTCTATTTTGTGAACGAATTTCTCGCAGGTCCGATGTGCGGACGGTGCTTCCCCTGCATGATGGGGAGTTACGAGGCCAGGATCAGGCTTCAAAACCTGGTAGAGGGCAGGGGGAGCGATGCCGATGTCCTTGCGCTCGGCAGGATAGCCGCAGATATGGTAGAGGCCTCTTTCTGCAAGAAGGGCAAGGACACCGGCAGGTTTATCCTCGACTGGATCGCGACGGGTGTCTATAAAGAGCATGCAGAGGGGCACTGCCCTGATATGCAGTGCCAGGCCCTGATCGAATACCGCATTATCCCCGGGAAATGCATCAGCTGCGGGGCGTGCAAGAATGCCTGCAAATTCCTGGCGATCCACGGCGAGCAAGGGAAATCGTACAAGAGCGGCTACCTGCCCTTTGAAATACGGCAGCTCCGCTGCACCCGTTGCGGGGAGTGCATCAAGGTATGTCCCACCGGCGCGGTCGTTCTCGTCGCCGCAAAGGCGTCCGAGCCTGTCGGGGTCTAGAAATAAAAAGTTTTTATTCATATAACGGAGGTTTCAATGGCTAAGATGGTTAATCTGAAGATAGACGGCAGGGAGGTCCAGGTTCCCGAAGGGACGAACCTCATTGATGCTGCCGCAACCGCGGGTATCCATATCCCGAATCTCTGCTACCTGAAGGGAATGAAGGGTATCGGCGCCTGCAGGCTCTGTCTGGTCGAGATCGAGGGCATGAAGGCGCCCCTTATCGCCTGCACGACAAAGGTGCGGGAAGGCATGTCGGTGGCGACAAATACCGAAAAGGTGCAGGAGGTCAGGAGGTTCGTGATAGACCTTATCCTGTCGATGCACCCGCTGGATTGCATGACCTGCACCAAGGCGGGCGTCTGCAACCTGCAGCAGTATGCATACGACTTCGAACTGAAGGAATCGACTTTTACCAGAAAGAGGTTCGGGTACTCGACCGATGAGGCGAACCCGTTTATCAAGAGGGACCCCGACTACTGCATACTCTGCGGCCGCTGCGTGAGGGTCTGCAGGGCGCAGGGGACAAACGTGATCGACTTCAACGGCAGGGGCGTCGGATCGCGTGTCGTCACGGCCAACGACAAACCGCTCCAGGAGTCCAGTTGCACTTTCTGCGGCAGCTGCGTGGATGTCTGCCCGGTCAACGCGCTGCTTGAGTCTGACCGCTGGAGAAAAGGCCGTGAGTGGGAATATTCACGCGCCTCCTCCGTCTGTCTTTCGTGCGGGTCCGCCTGCGGGATCAGCGTCAGCAGCAAGGACGGTATGGTCTCGAAGGTGAATGCGGGTGCGGCAGAGGGTAGCCTTGAGCGGTTCA
The DNA here is from genome assembly GCA_021814475.1 of Nitrospirota bacterium. Taxonomy (GTDB): domain Bacteria; phylum Nitrospirota; class Thermodesulfovibrionia; order Thermodesulfovibrionales; family UBA6898; genus PALSA-1316. The sequence continues at coordinate 4,437 of JAKAIE010000006.1, read as the reverse complement.
TCTGCGCGGTAGGCCGTTTCGGTTTTGACAGTATCCACTCCGAGACCAGGCTCAGAACCCCGATGAAACGCGTTGACGGGGCTCTGCAGGAGACCACGTGGGAGGATGCCCTGAAGATCGCCGCGGACAAACTCGCCGGCGCGGGCGCCGGAGCCGCGGTCGTCAGCAGCGGCAGCATCCTGAACGAAGATGCGGCGCTCCTGAAGAAGCTCGCCGCCGAGGTGATCAAGACAAAGGATTGCGATTCCTCTGTCAGTCTGTACGCCGACGAGGAGTCTCTGAAGGCCGGTTCCGGGGAGCTTGAGGATGCCGACCTGTTTGTCCTGGCTGGATTGGCTCCTGACCAGTGGCAGAGGGTTCTCCCTGCCCTTCATGCGATCATCGGAAGAAGGATGAGCAATGATGGCGCAAAGCTTATCGTGATCAACGCAGCAGACACGGCCATCGGCGGCTCAGCGACACTGACCCTGAAGGGAGACGAAGTGAAGATGATCGAGGAGCTTGCACAGGCGATGATCTCGAAGGGCGTAAAGGCCCCTAAGGAGATGGTCTCGGCCCTCTCCCAGGTCGATCCTTCCGACAGGGCGATGGAGGCTGCCGACCTGTTTATGGCTGCGAAAGCACCGGTCATCCTCGCTGCTCCTGCTCTTTTCAGGGCTGCTGCAAACCTGTCGTTGATCAAGGGAAGCGCCCTTGCGGTCCCGTACGAGGCGAACGCCAGGGGCGTGGTCCTCATGGGGATGACCCCTGAGGGCAGGAAGTTCAAGGAGATCATGTCTTCTCCGGCGAAGGTCCTGTATGCCGTCGGCCAGGTGCCTGCGGCAGCCAGACCCGATACGGATTTTCTGATAGTACAGTCCCCGTTCATGAGTGACCTTGCTGCGCAGGCAGATCTTCTTCTGCCCTCCGCGCATTCACTTGAATCCGAAGGAACGGTTGTCGATTATCTCGGCAGGATCAGGGAGGTCAACAGGGTAGCCGAGCCTGCAGGTGATGTCAGGACGGATGCGGCGATCATCTCCGGGATTGCGGAGGCGATGGGTTCTTCGCTGAAACCGGTGAAGGAGGCTGATATCAGGAAGGCGCTCAAGGCAAAGGCCAAGGTTTCCTTTAGTCCGTTCAAACGGGACGCGGCCCTCGATGCTGCAGCAGATGCGCTGCTTGAGGCGACACAGAAACAGACAGTGGAGGGCTCAAGGCTGCTCTGGCTGAAGGAGGGGTGCGCAGTCACTGCTGCGTAGTCCCGCCCTTTAATGAAGAGACGAAAGAGGCCCGGCATTGCCGGGCCTCTTTTTTTGCGCCTTCGTCAGTAAAAAGATGCCCGCAGCCGTTATGACGAGAGCTATGTAATATAATAAAAGTGCTATCTTATAATGCCGGGGATCAAATACGAAATGAATCGAATGGGTTCCCGGAGCAAGGAATACCGCCTTCGAATTATAGTTTGCAATGACGATCGGGATTTCCTTTTCTCCGTCATACGCCTTCCAGTACCTGCTCCACCCGTCGTTGTATTGCAGGTAGCCGGGAATTTTGTTTTCTACCGCCAAGATGATGTCATTGACCGTAAAACGTGAAACACGTATCCTGAAGTCCGCTGTTTTGAAAAAACTTCCCGCCTTCTGACGGACTGCCTCCATGTAAGGCATAATATCCTGGAGGGTACGGCTGATAAGATCTGTGTTGAACCAGTCCAGATCCTGAAAGGCGTTGAGGTCCATCTCCCGGGTCTGGCGTGGGGCGAGTGATTCGGCCGGTTCTACAAACAGCCTCTCCCCTAATGACTGTATATCGGTTCTCTGGAAATACTCGATGAGCTCAGCCTGACTCCCGGCCCTTGAGACCCGATCAAGCGGAAAAAAACGTAGTATGGGATAGATGACGCCGTCGACAGCCATATGTTTTTCCGGCAGAAGCATACTGAAGAGGTCATAGTACCTCTTTGTTGTGAAGATACTGATAAAGCTGTTGCTGAGAATAGAACCCTTTGTTTCCAGCATACTTTCGATAAAAGCCGGGACGGGAGATATCTGCGGGGGCACAAACGGGAGGCGGAAGACTTCGGTGCCATCGTATGCCCTCATCTCTTCGCTGATACTCGATTCCCGGTATTTATCGGCGTTGTCCAGAAAATTGCGCAAATTAATACCTGTTGACATGTATCCTGCTGTTTTTGTGCTTGTCACAGCCGGGTCTGCTACTGCGAGGCAGAGGAGAGCGTACATGGCCGCTTTGGTCCAGGTCTTACGGTATCGCATTGCTGCCAGTGCCGCGATGACCGAAAACGGAATAAGAAGTTCCGCAGTGTCAAATGGCGAAAGGGAAAATGACCCCTCTGCATAGTAATAGGTGATCAGCAGCTTTGCAGCGATCGGCACGCTACAGATAACAATCATCGCTGCGTACTTTCCGGAAGGAAAAAACGCAGCGAAGTCTTTTTCGGCAAGGTTGGCGGCCGCAAGGCAGAACAGCGCGCATAAATAGAAAGTGATCAGGGACGAGAAGTCTATTCTGGTATCCAGCATACGCAACGGAGGGAAGACTGCATTCAGAAACTTTTGGGCAGGATTATAGGTGGCAGTAACCCCCTCAACGCTGAATGCAATGACAAAGACAAGGAGCATCATCACCATGAGGGGTGCGGCCATCTTATTCCGGCGATAAAGTAGACCTGCTGCTATCACGAGGAGGGGGATGATGCCGATATAGAGGGAGTAGACCACCGAGTTTTCAGCTCCTGCCCTGAAGTTCAGTCCTTTCATGTCGGGATAAAGCAGGCTGATGAGGCTGCCGACAGACAGGAAGGCCCCCTGATCTTTTCTGAGCTTGTCAAAAAAAACATCCCCACCTAACTGGGAAGCCATCATCTTCTTGAAGTTGTAATTGTTGCTGTCTACGAGTTTCGAGATGGCAAACAGTTCTCCGTCTCCGGCCGTATCCTTCAGAAAGACAGCAAACGACGGGGCTGACATCATGGACGTCAGAACAATGCATAAGACTGCTGCAGAGATCATTTTGCGGTCTCGAAATGCCGCAGAGACCCGTTTTAAGCTGTAGCACCGGAAGGCCAGGAGCAGTATAAGGAAGAAAACGACATTAAAGAGATAAAGGGCCGGTATGAAGACGTTCATTGTGATCCCGGTTATGAGTGTGAGATATAAGAGATAGCGATATCGCGTACTGTTTTCGATATTGTCCAGAAAGAGCAGGATAAAATATAGGGCTACAGGAACAGTGAAGCAGTAATCCATCGTCGGCTGCCTGTAATTCTGGACCGTCGCCGCAAACAGGAGTATACCTGCCGAAGCAATAGACGCGATATTGTTCCTGGACAGATGCCTGAAGAGGAGAAAGGCCCCGCCCACAAAAACGAATATCCTGTATAGCCTGAATAAGGTAAAGAGAAAAAGGGGGTGGATGTCAGACACGCGGGAGACTGCGGCGCAGACAAGGCAGAATGGATCGAGCAGGCCGTAACCGGCGATGTTCGGATAGAAATAGGTGCCTGTCAGGGAGTAGGGGTCCCAGTATGGGAAAATCCCCTGTTGCATCTGGGTTATATAGTAGTGAAAAGTCCCATACCATACGATCGCGTCGCCAGAGAATGATTTTGTGCCGGTAATTAGATCAATGTAAATACTGCAGTAGACGAGCAAAATCACTACGGCGGCTATCTTCCAGTAGTTCTCCTTGTTATTATTGAGCAGTTTGATTTTAGCAATCATGGGTTTATTATAGCCCTGTCTCCGGATCAGTGTGCATGAGGGGAGACGTATTAGTGTCGCATTCCCCGCCCACCTTTAGCAGCAATTTAAGACCGAAGGCGATCATTCCAATGAGGAAAACGGAGGAAACCGTCAAGTAAAATAACAGCAGATATCTGTAAGACGGTTCAAAAATGAATTCAACTGTATGCAGGCCCGCGGGTACTTCTACCGCCTTAAATATTTCCATAGCCTTGAGGACAGGGGTGTCACGGCCATCTATGGTTGCTCTGAAACCGCTGTGGTATAGGTCGGTGTAAAGCAGGAACAGGTTTTCTGCGAAGTTCATCTCGAAGCTGACCCTGTTTGCGGTTTTCTCTTTCAATGAGAATGTCAGGGGAACAACCGGGTAGACGTTCGGCATTGCGCTTATCTGGTCGGGTGTCCGTTTCCCGATGAGGCTGCCGACCTTCGAGTCATCGCCAAGGACCAGGATCGACTTATCCAGATAGGCGCCGAAATCATTTACGTTGCGGGCTACAGTGTAATATCTCAGAAAGTGAAGTTTTCTGGTCATGAGCCTATCGAAGCCCTGAGTTGCGGAGACGCGATAGTATTCCCTGTTTAAAAACAGCGTGTGCGGCGATTTCCAGTTGTCAAAGAAGTAAGGCGCGTCCACCCTCTCGCCTATATGATAGAATGTTGCGCAACACTCGCCCTCATTTGGAAGGGG
>JAKAIE010000076.1 GCA_021814475.1 Nitrospirota bacterium | reverse complement strand
CCATCCTCTCCCATCTTTCCACTAAGCGGCATTTAGGCGTGCATACCGAACTGCTCACCGACGGCATCGTCGAACTTATAAGGCAGGGGGTGGTGGACAACACCTTCAAGGCGCTGAACAGGAACAAGACGGTTGCTGCCTTCTGTATGGGGAAGAAGGAGACCTACCGTTTTATCAACGACAACCCCGCGATAGAATTCAGGCCCGTAGATTATACGAACAGCCCCCTGGTCATCGCGCGCATCCGGAATTTTACTGCCATCAACAGCGCCCTCGAAGTGGATCTGACCGGCCAGGCCACTGCCGAGTCGATCGGAAAATATTTCTTCAGCGGGGTCGGGGGCCAGGCGGATTTCATGAGGGGGGCCATTCTCTCGGAGGGCGGCAAGTCGATCCTTGCCCTGCAAGCTACCGCGGAGGAAGGATCGGTATCGCGTATTGTGCCTTTTCTCAGGGAGGGGGCCGGAGTGACCCTGACCAGGGGCGACCTGCATTACGTGATCACGGAATACGGGATAGCGTACCTGCATGGCAAGAATATCCGGGAGCGGGCCATGGACCTGGTCGCGATCGCCCACCCCCGTTTTCGTCCTCAACTGATCGAGGATGCCCGGGGGCTCGGACTGATCTACAGCGACCAGGCATTCATCCCGGGGGAGAAGGGTGAATACCCTGAGGATCTCGAGACCGTGCGCACTACGAAGACCGGCCTGAATATTCAGCTGAGGCCGGTCAAGATCAGCGATGAGCATTTCCTGAAGGATTTTTTCTATTCTCTTTCGAACGACGTGATGTACCGGCGGTTCATCTCGACACGCACCGATATGCCCCATGCGAGGCTTCAGAAATTCATCGCGGTCGATTATTCAAAAGAGATGGTCATACTGGCCGTCGGCAGAAAATCAGGACAGGAGGCGATAATAGGGCTGGGACAGTATTTTATCGATGAAATTTCCCATACCGCCGAGGTGGCTCTTGTCGTGCATGACGATTACCAGGGCATGGGAGTTGGCACTGAAGTGCTCTCGTATCTGACGTATCTGGCCAAACGGAAGGGCCTGCATGGCTTCACCGCAGCCGTCTTGATAGATAACAGGAAGATGTTGCGCCTCTTCGAAAAGACGGGGTTCAGCATCGAAAAGACGACCGATTCCGGCGTATATGAACTGAGGATATCGTTCCGCTGACTTCCCCTGCCTGCAGCGAAACTCTGGCTAAAGGATCCTTTCCCTGGCATTGACGAAGTTTTCTATCGCCTCATGGTAAACGGCGCTGAGGCTGTTGAACCTGATGCCGTAATGCCACGTGCCGTCGCTCCCCTGCGACGCCCTTATGACCTCAGCCTCGGCAACGATCCTCTCCGACCCCGGGAGAAAGAACGAGCAGGCAATATGCTCTCCTTTCCTGAGTATCTTCTCGGTCTTCAGCAGCATACCGCTGACACTGATATTCTGTGACGTGCAGAAAAAGGATGTCCCCGTGGTCTTGCCGTCTACCGAGACCTTCAGCAGCACCCTGCAGCTCTTGCGCTCGGAGATATTGAGCAGATGGCCTACCTTTTTCATCAGCAGCTGAAGGTCAAACGGTCGGGGAATATAATCGTTTGCCTTGCACCGGATCGCCCTGTCGATATCGGAGGCGTTCTCCCTGCAGGTTATCAGGATCGACGCATCCCTCGTCGCCGTATCCTTCCGTATCGCTGTGCAGAATTCCTCGGGGCTCATCCCTTCGATATGAAGATCGAGTATGACAAGGTCCGCCCGTTCGGAACGGTGGATCTCCAGCGCGCGGTCGGAGGTGGGCGCAGTCATTACCTCCATGTCTGCACGGCTCAAAATGCCTGTGCCCTCTTTGGTAGCCGACAGTTCAGTATCAGCGATCAGGATCTTTTTCATCGGTATTCTCCGTCGGGACGAAATGGATGTTCGACTGGATCCCGAAGACTGCAAACCCCATGGACCCGATCATGCTGAGGAGCGACCAATAGGGAAGGGAAACCCCTGCGATTAGCAGACCCGCGCCCACGATAAGAGCAGGGGTCGTCGAGACGACGCAGATTCGCACGACAGCCCTGAAATCCAGCGGCAGCGCGAGCCGTTTTGCATAGACGCGCGCAGGGACCGACAGAACGAGTGCTTCCGCGATCCATACCAGATACGAAAGCGCGAGCAGAAACGGATAGACAATAAACGGGTACATGCCAATAAAAACATCGATTATGTCATAGGCATTGACGTGATCAATCGTCAGGGTTTCGGACGACAGGTCGGAAAAAGTATACGTGTGTACCTGGCGTGGACTGAGCCTGACAATCAGGGATGACTTTGTGGCGAGGGCGAAGGCCTTCGAGCCATCGAGAGAGACAGTTTGTCCGCTTGTATCGATGATGAGGACCGGTTCTCCTGTCTTTGGATTGACGATCCTGTACGGCATCGCAACATCGGCGGAGAGCACCCCTTTAGCGATGGTGATGCGGGGCAACTGCCTGATATAGGGCGTGGCTTCTTCCGCCATCAAGTCGCGAAGATCCGACTGCATCCTGAGAGCCGAGGGGATGGTACATACGGCGATCACCGCAAGCAGGTAGAGGAGGCAAAATCCTTTCCACCGACGGCCGACATCCTGGTAAAAAGGACGGGAAAAAAAGGAAAGGTAGAGCCCCTCCGCTACGGAATGCTTTTGCATGCAGGTCCTTTCCACTGGATCCAGGCATTGAGCAGCAGAAGCGCCATGCCCAGGGTAAGCGCCGAGTCCGCGATATTGAATGCGGGCCAGTAGTGTCCTGCCGCATGAACCTCGAGAAAATCTATCACGTAGCCGTGCGCGACGCGGTCCACAAGGTTGCCGATCGCCCCCCCCAGGATGAAGGCGAGCCCCAGCCGGTTATCCCTGTCCCTGAAGAGCAGCACGCAGACGACCGCCACTGCCATGACCGAGACGGTGATAAAGAAAACGTTGCCGAGGTTCTTGAACATCCCAAAGGCAGAGCCGATATTGCGGTAGTACACGATATTGAAGAACGAGGTGATCTGCCTGACCTCCAGCAGATGCAAACTCCCCTGGATCAGGACCTTTGTCTCCTGATCGACCGCGACGATGAGGGCAGAAAGCAGCAGAAAGGAGAAAGGACTCCGGATCATCGGTTTTGCAGTCATTTCAGGTTCAGTATCAGGGCGTGCTCATCGCACTCAGGGAACTTCGGGCAGCGTATACAGTCGCCCCAGATCTTCTGAGGCAGGCTCGACTTGTCGATGTCAGTAAAGCCCAGCCGCCGGAAAAAGCCGGGTCGGTAGGTGAGGGCGAAGACCCTTCCGATTCCGAGCTTCTTCGCATCAGTCATGCAGTATTTTACAAGCCTGCTGCCGATGCCCTTGCCCCGCGTATCCTCGTGGACGGCGAGGGAGCGGATCTCCGCGAGGTCTTCCCACAGGACATGCAGGGCACATGCTCCGCAGATCCTGCCGTCTTCTTCAGCGACAAAAAAATCCCTGACATTTTCGTAAAGCTCGTTGATGGATCTGGGGATCATCTCTTCCCTTCGCGCAAACTCGTTCACCAGCTTCTGAATATCTTTAATGTCGGCTATGGCGGCTCTTCTGATTTTCAATGAAACGCATCCCTTCCTGAATTGTCATTATATTCCCGTTCGATGAAGCCCGGGAGGGGGTGCCTCCCGCAGTTTCGAACACTTTCCGCAGGGACTGCATCCCGACAATCCCAGTTTTCGCCACGATCGCCCCCAGCATGACCATGTTCGCCGCCCTGGTGGTCGACACTGCACTGGCAATCTCCGTTGCCGGAACCGGTACCGAACGCCCCCTGGTTAGCGGTTCGGGAATCAGTGAAGAGTCATAAAAGAGAAGACCCTTTCGCGTGAGTCTCGGCAGAAAACGATCTAGAGATATCCTGTTCATGATCACCAGGATATCGGGGTTGAGCACGACCGGGGATCCTATCATTTCATCGGCAATCACCACGGTGCAGTTTGCCGTGCCCCCTCGCATCTCGGCCCCGTATGAGGGGAACCAGGTGACCTCTTTGCCTTCGGACATGCCCGCAAAGGCGAGCGTCTTGCCGAGAAACAGAATCCCCTGTCCTCCCGAACCCGCAATGATGATCTTGTGCATCATCTGGATACCCCGGCCACACGGTCCCTGAAGATACCCAGTGGAAATGTGTTCAGCATCTCTGTCTGCATCCACCGGAGGGATTCGCGCGGCGTCATCCCCCAGTCCGTAGGGCAGGGTGACAGGATCTCTACCATGCTGAATCCATGTCCGTCGATCTGGCAGCAGAGTGACTTTTCTACTGCCCGTCGCGCGGTCCTGATATTCGCCGCCGAGGCGAGGGAGACCCGTTCTATATATGCAGACCCGTCGATGGTGGCCAGCAGTTCCGAGATCCGCAACGGATGTCCGTGGTTTTGTATGTCCCTTCCCCCGGGCGTGGTCGCCGTCCGTTGTCCGGGTATCGTCGTCGGAGCCATTTGGCCGCCCGTCATGCCGTATGTGGCATTGTTCACAAAGAAAACAGAGATATTCTCTCCCCGCGCAGCAGCATGGATGATCTCGGCCGTGCCTATGGCCGCGAGATCCCCGTCGCCCTGATATGTGAATACCACGGTTCCGGGCATCGTCCTCTTCAGCCCGGTTGCTACGGCGGGGGGTCTCCCGTGCGCAGCTTCGATCATGTCAAAGTCAAAATAATCATAGGCAAAGACGGCGCAGCCGACCGGGGCTATACCGATCACCTTTTCACGGATGCCGAGGGCATCGATGCTTTCCGCCACGAGCCGGTGCACTATGCTATGGCCGCAGCCGGGGCAGTACCTGAATGGCGCTCCTGTGAGGCTCCTGGGTCGTGAAGAGACCTTCTTCCGCATGCCTGTCTCAGGCATCCGCCCCCCTCCGGCAGCAGACAACCTTGTTCTTCCCGGCTGATTTTGCCGCGTACATCGCGGTATCAGCTGCATGAAGGAGGTCCCGGACATTCGATGCGTTAAAGGGATACGAGGCGATACCGCCGCTGAGGGTGAGGTGGACGCCGTTTCCATGTTCGCTCAGGAACACATTGTTGTCGACGGTATTCCGGATACGGTCTGCGAGGTGAATCGTATGCTCTTCGGAGGTGTTCGGCAGAATGATGACAAACTCCTCGCCCCCGTAACGGACGACGATATCAGATTCCCGTGAAGCGGCCATGAGTATTTTGCCCAGTTCGATCAGCACCTCGTCGCCCGACTGATGTCCGTATGTATCGTTAAGCTTCTTGAAATCATCGATATCGAACATGATGATGCTGAACGAGTCGCCGTAACGGTCGGAGCGTGCTATTTCCGCATCAAGCTGCCGATAAAAATATCTGCTGTTATAAAGGCCTGTGAGTCCGTCCGTGATCGACAGTCGTTTTGTTTCCTCGAAGAGCCTTATCTTCTCAAGGATCATTGATATATGATTTCCAACGAGTGTGAGAAGTGCCGCGAAGTCGAAATTCAGGGCGCGATTATTCGTCCCGCGGTCCGCGAGGAAGAGGATGCCCGTGGTAAAATTGTCACTGACGAGGGGCACGCCGACCAGGAAAGTCAGTCCTTCGTTCCGGATGCACTGCTGTGCCATGATCTCCTCATCGTCGGCAATATGGATAGGATCTCGCCCTTCCGCTATCCTGCCGCAGAGAGAGGCCATGCCGCCGTGGGCGATTAGCCCGATGGATTTGTCCGACAGTTCTTTCGAGGTTTTCAACTGAAAGGTCGTGCCGTCGTTTACCATGATCCACCCGGCAACGAAATCGGTCACAAGAAGTATATTGCCCAGCAGCTGATCCATGGCAAGCCCCATGTCACTTGACGCGATAAAGGCGCTAGAGAGCGTATTGACGATGATAAGCTCCCTGTTTCGCTTCATCAGCTCTCCTTCGAGTTCCTTAAAGTTAGAGATATCCTTCATGAGGATGCGGACCATACGGGCACCGTCGCTTGCAGTGAAGGGAAGGAAGAAGACCTCGATATCCCTGTCGGCATGCCTCAGCATATCGAAGCCTTCGGTATTGTCTTCGATAGCCTCGCCGATTTTTCCGGAACATTTCTTCAGAGGTTCGAAGGTATCATACTGTTTGCCTATGATTTCCTGTCTGGGATGGCCGATAAGCCGGGTACCGCTGCCGTTGAGGTCCAGAATTGTCCCGTCGCTCTTGATGATAATAAACGGGTCGGGAATGAGATCTAGGGGGAACTGCACGCGTCCGAGCCATTCGCCGCACGCGTCGCTCGATATGGAAATCTGATGGGTTTCAAGTTTCATTATCCTTATATATTACTAATATTCCGGTGAAAAAAGAAGGTCTCAGGATCGGGGAGGCCTAAATCACCTGCGCGGGATTACCTGAGGAGAACGGGCTCTTTGTCAAGTCCCCTGATTTCTAGGCCACTGGCGCCGGGCAGCCTCCGGGCCGCGATGAGATGCTTCAGGTAGACTACACCGGGTTGCCCATTCCCGCACGCGTCTTTTTTGTAAACCGTTTTCTTCCAAGAAGAGAAGACGTCATGACTGATCAGAGGTTCCCGGCGGTCCTGCAGGTCCACGAACCGCATGTTTTTCTCCGGCGACTCCACGAAACTCTCGGGGATGCATCTCCCCTGAGTCTTTACGACCAGGAGAGCTACGGTCTCTTTTGCGAGCATTGAATCTGAGATCAGATCATCAAAGCCAAGGACATGCACCGCCTCCCTGTTCAGGAAGGTCAGGCTTATATTATAGTCTCCTGCCTTTGCCTGTTTAACGCCCTTAGCCCATGCGGGAGCCCCCTCTGCATGCACATTTATTCCTGATGCTGGCGGCCACAGCTTTACTATCCCCTTTCCGGCGGCAAGGGCCATGATGATTGCCACGGCGGCAACCGTTGCGACAATGGCGAGCAGGCGGCTGCCGGCAGTTTTCTTTTCAGGCGGTGCAGCAGCCACGACAGGGAGCGCGTCCGCTGTGCGTCTCCGAACTCCCTCCAGGATCTCATCGAGTCTGGTGGTCAGAAGGTGCTTCATCTCGTCGGTTTCCGTATGCCGGGCTAACCTGTCGCTGAGTTCTGCCGCTTCCGTTTTCTTAAGCGCGGCCTCAGCCTCCGATGCCTTCAGGGCCTCCTCTGCTCTGGAGAGTGCATCCCTGGCATGTTCTTCCTCCTGCTGCTGCAGTGCAATCCTGTTGTTCAGGGTGGCAATCTGCTCTTCCTTCACAAGTACAGCAGCCTCGAGTGCCCTGGTTGTCTTCTCTGCCGCGGACAACGATTCGCTGGTCTGTTCATAACGCAGCCTCATTCCTTCAGTCTGGCGTTCCAGGCTGGCACTTTCCGACAGGAAGTGTTCATGCATTTCCTTCAGAACGATCTCATTGCGCCTCAGCACTTCTTCCATCTCGGCACTGCGTCCCGTTTCCTGCGAGAGAGCGGTTTCAAGTTCTGCAATACTTGCCTCTGCGGTTTTAAGCCGGTCTTCGGCGATATGTCCGGATTCCGTGATTCTGGTCTCCAGCCGGAGTTTCTCGCCGAGAGCCTCTGCAGCAGCGTCCTCCATTCCGGTGCGCAATGCGGCGATTTCCGAATCTCTTTCTCTCAGTTGCTCCTGAAAACGTTCAATCTCTTCGCGGAGGATTTTGATTTCCGACTGCATGGAGTCCTGAGGCTCAGGTTCCGGCTCGGCAACCTCGATGAAAGGCGGTCCTCCCCTGCGGGCCTCCTCGTCTGTCTTCCTGAGCACCTCCAGCAGTGACCGGTAACATTCCCTCAGGGAGAAGATTTCCCTCTGTGCATCGTCGAGCTTCAGCAGTATTTCATCCTGGTCGGTAAGGCCCGTCTCTGATGCCTTCGAGATCCTTTTCTCAAGTACTGCCAGGGAATGCTCCATGTCCATAAGGGTATGTTCCAGGGAAACCGGGCCGCCCCCGGCGTCCAGGACCTGCGTCTCTCCTGCATCTGAAACAGTCTGGGTGTTCAGGACCCTGAGTTCCTCAACGCTCCGGCTGAGCGACTCGATTTCAAGGTCTTTCTGTCCCAGGGCTTCTTCATACTCCCGTTTGATCTCGTCGAGGAGCGTGCCATGAACACCACTTCCGGCGGTTCCCTCCGCCGCAGGCCCTGCGTCGTACCGGGGGGATGTAAGGATGGCGCACTGCCTCTCGAGGTTTCTGATACGATCAGTGGCCGTGCTCAGATACGAACTCGTCTCGTGTATCATCAACTGCTTTATTTCGAGTTCCCGGATAAGCTCCTGTATCTTGTAGTCCCTGGCTGTGTAGTCTTCCAGGAGAAACTCGTTTTCTCTGAGCAGTTCGTCGCGTTCGCCGGCGACCTCTTCTATTTTGCGCTTCAGTTCGACCGTATCCATATTGAGGGCAATATCGAGATCGGCAAGGCGTTCATGGAGGAGTCTGTTTTCCTCCAGAGCTTTGGAAAGTTTCTCCTCGATTGTTCTCTTGTCGTTTTCTGAAGTTTCCATAGTATTTCCCTGCTCCGCGCTTATCGTCCTGTTCCGCTATACCGAGAGCAGCCCTTCCTGAGCCCTTTTGTTCGACACATTATTTCTCAGAGCCTTGATGAAACTCATCCTTGCCTTCCGGTGAGATCCCAGCTTCAGGTAGATATGTCCCCGTTCGGCATGGTATTCGTCGCAGTCGGGAGAGATGGTGCAGGCCCGGGAGAACGCGCGCTCAGCCTCTTTCACTCTCCCAAGCTCGATCAAGGCGCGCGCAGAAAAGAAGTGATATCTCGCTTCCCGGTTATCGAGATGGACCGCTTCCTCAAAGCAGGCCGCAGCCCTGTCAAAATGACCGGCGCTGAAATGGGATACACCCTCATCAAATCTGCCCTTAGCCTGCAGTACCCTGGAGACCCCGGGTATTATCCCGGCAACGGAACTGTCGTATTCTGACCTTTTTTCCGGGCTGCTCAGGACTGCGTAAGCCCTGACACAGCATGAGAATATCTCGTGCAGCTTTTCCTTCAGGTCTTCCGCGAGATAGAAGTGTCTGTCCGGGTGAAATTCTCTTGCCGTCCTGTAAAAGACCCTTCTTATTTCATCATCTCCGGCCGATTGCCCGATTCCGAAAAGGTCGTAATAATTTATGTCCTGCAGCCTGGCATGAATCTCCTCTATTCTGCGGACCAGGCCGGACGGAATCTCTCCGCTGCCGCCGATATGGTCAATGATTATTGCGTCGCCCGGCGCGCCATCCTCAACGGGTTCGATAAGGGCCGTGCCGATAAGCACCTCCAGGGACCTCTTTACGCTTTCCGCATGGACTCCGGAAAGGGCGATGATTTCTTTCAGACCCTTCCTGCCGTCGATGCACGCAAGTATTTTCCTGTCCTCCTCATCGAGGGGGATGTCCTGGAACAGGTCGAGAGGATTTCGGGAAAAGGCGATGATCGTTCCGCTCTGCAGATCGTAGATACCCCTCAGGAGTCCCGCCTCTGCTGCCCTCTTCAGGCCGTGGTAGATGAGGTGGCCAGCCGGGATCTTCAGGGGGATCACTTCCTCCTCAGGCCGGGGGGCTGTCTCCTGGAACTCGAAAGCAGCCTCATCGATCGTAAATAGGCTGAGGATGATCTCCGCCACCTGATGCTTCACCGCCCATGCGAGATCTTTTGGGCCCATTGCCTTAATCTCGACAAGCAGCGCCCCCTGTTTTTTGCCTGTCAGGGGCATCAGCTTCGAGGTAATGTCGAATGCCTCCTGCGTGATGCGGCCTTCCCTGAGCAGTATATTGCCGAGCCTGTCGTCGGCGAGGTTCGAGGAGGCAAAGATGATATCACCCTTCGAGATGTAGATTCTTTTTTCGGCCTGGCCGTTCGTGATCCTGAGCGTGCCGTTTTTCAGTGATCTCTGAAGACCGATGAGGATATCGGGAAGTCTGAAGTTCTTCAGTGAACCGTTCAGCGCCTTCAGCTTGTGCAGTCCCAACCGGGTGCCGGATGCGGTCCGCGTGCACCACTCGACCTCGCAGTTGCCTCGCAGCGAGACGTCATCGCTGTCTACGCCCACCATATCGCCCTTGCCGACCCCTATGTGGCCCTTCATTACCACCCCAATGCCGTCCAGGGAATAATCGACGATCCTGGCCGTATGTGTGTCCTTACCGACAAGGACCTTTGCTGTCAGGTTCTTGCGGTATCTCCTGAAACGCCTGTTTTCTTCGGAATTCTTGCCCACCGTCTGAATTATATTTTAAAGGCGGTCAAAATTCAATCCGGGCATGCCTGGGGTCGTGATGGAAGCGGAACGGGGTCACTCCTCTTTCCATCCGAAGGCGCCGACGAGAGGAACAAAGACGCACGGGGTATGGTAGGTTGAACGGAGTCCCTGCGGGGTCCTGATCAACTTCACCAGTATCTGGGAAAACCGTTCCCCCACGGGTGCGACCAGGATCCCGTCGGGCGCAAGCTGTCCGATGAGAGGTTCTGGGACCTCGGGCGTGCCGGCGGTCACGATGATCCGGTCGAAGGGCGCCTCCTCCGGCAATCCGAGGGTTCCGTCACCTGTCGTGACACTGATCCTCTCATACCCGAGAGACCTCAGCCGTGCGGCCGCCTTCTCTGCAAGGGTTCCCAAGCGCTCCATGGTGAAGACCTGTCCGCTTAATTCGGCGAGTATCGCCGCCTGATACCCGGATCCCGTGCCTATCTCAAGGACCTTTTCAGCCCCGCGCAGTTCGAGAAGCTCGGTCATTACCGCCACCATGTATGGCTGGGAGATCGTCTGGCCGTCGGCTGTCGGCAGTGCCATGTCATAATAGGCGGTCTCCCTCAGGGACTCTTCAATAAAGAGATGTCGGGGGACGTCGCGCATGGCCTTGAGGACCCTCAGGTCTCCGATGCCGCGGGCTACCAGCTGGTTCCGGACCATCTCTTCCCTCTGCCGGCTGAAATCCACGTCTACTCTCCTCACAGTCGTTTCATGATTTCTCTTGCAGCGACAACCCCTGAGGCGGATGCCTGTATCAGTCCACGGCTGACCCCGGGCCCGCCTCCTGCTGCAAAGATGTCTGAGATCTCGGTCTCGAGCGAATCGGTCAGTTTGAGAAGCATCGAATAGAACTTCACTTCAACGCCGTAGAGCAGGGTATGACGCGAGTTCACCCCAGGGGCGATCGCGTCAAGGGCCTCAAGCATTTCGAGGATATCGGAAAGATACCGGTAGGGAAGGGCAAAGCTGAGGTCTCCGGGCGTTGCGTCGTGCAGGGACGGACGGACGATCCCTTTTTCAATCCGTTCCCTGGTGGACCGTCTGCCTGCATGAAGGTCGCCGAGCCTCTGGACAATGACGCCCTTGCCGATGAAGTTTGCGAGCTGTGCAATATACCTTCCGTAGGATATCGGCTCATCAAAGGGCTCAGTGAAGTAGGTGCTGACCAGGAGTGCGAAGTTGGTGTTGTCGGTTCTCCTGTGAGCATAACTGTGGCCGTTGACCGTCCATATGCCTTTGAGGTATTCCTTGACGACCTCGCCATAGGGGTTGACGCAGAATGTCCTGACCTTGTCGTCGAACTTCTTCGAATAGAAGACGAGCTTCGGTTCGTACGTGATATCGGTGAGCGGTGCCAGCACGGATGCCGGAAGTTCTACCCGCACCCCGAGGTCGACGGGGTTATTCAGCTGCGTCATCCCGAGCCTACGGGATTCGTCCTCGAGCCACTTAGAACCCTCGCGGCCGGGTGCAAGGATCAGAAAGTCGGAAAAGAATTGTCTGCCGTCCGTGAGGGTGACACCGCGGTATTTGCCGTTTTCGATCACAATTTGGTCGGCCTGAGAGTTGAATGCGATATCGACCTTGCCTGCGAGAGCCTCCTTCATGCGCTGCAGAACCGTAAAGCATCTGTCCGTGCCGATATGTCTGATCCTCGACGGTATCAGCATGAGATTATTCTTTGAGGCGAGTTGTCCCAGATCCCTGATCTCCTCCGGGCGCACGCCGTAGATCTCCTTTGGCGCCCCGTATTTGATATAGAGGGTGTCAACGTAGTCTATGAGGGCCTGGACCTCATTTTTCTCCATATACCGCGAGAGAAATCCCCCGACCTCGGGAGAGAGGCTGAGTTTCCCGTCGCTGAATGCCCCGGCGCCGCCCCATCCGCTCAGGAGGTGACATTCAGGGCATGTGGTGCACGATATCTTCCGTTCCTTCGAGGGACATCTTCTCTTTCCGATATCGTAACCCTTTTCGAGGATCAGGATGCGGAGTTTCTTCCTGGTCTTGAGAAATTCCAGGGCGGCAAAGATGCCGGCAGGCCCGGAGCCCAGTATGACGACGTCATACTTTTTCACGGATGCCCCCGAGCATGCCGGTGACCTTCCAGCGATCCCTCAGAAAGGCGAGCGCCGCATGGTTCGTGAGATCCATGTGGACCGGCGTGATCGAGACATAGTTCTCCTGGACTGCTTCCATGTCGGCCTCATCGCCGTGTTCCCAGAAGGTCCTGCCGCCTCCGATCCAGTAATATTTTTCGCCCCACGGGTTCCGGGTCTCCTGGATCGAGTTCTCGTAGATCCTTTTTCCCTGGCGGGTGAGTTTGACCCCCTTCACCTGATCCCTGGGGACGTTGGGGGTGTTGACGTTCAGAAGGGTATCATACGGCAGGGAATGCTCCAGTACATATGCGGCAATCTGCGACGCGAAAAAAACCGCGGTTTCATAATGCCAGGTGCCGTTCGAGATTAGTGAGAAGGCGACGGAGGGGATGCCGAAGATAGTGCCTTCCATCGCGGCAGCTACAGTACCGGAATACGTAATGTCATCGCCGAGATTGGCGCCCCTGTTGATGCCGGAGACGACCAGATCGGGTCTGTCTGGAAGAAGCTTGTTGATGCCGAGGGTTACGCAGTCGGTCGGCGTTCCGTTTACGCTGAAGACATGTTCACGGATCTCCTCTGCCTTCAGCGGCCGGTGAAGGGTGAGAGAGTGTCCGGCGGCGGACCGCTCACGGTCGGGCGCGACGATGTAGGCGTCGCCGAGGTCCTTCATCGCCCGGTACAGGGCGACGATGCCGGGGGCGTGAACGCCGTCGTCATTCGTTACAAGGATAACAGCCATCAATGCCTATTGTATCAGAAAGCGGATCTTTGGTTAAGCCGGCACTTACTCGCTCGGCTCTACGGCGTCGTTGCCGGAATAGGTGCCGTAGAAATCATCTTTGTCCGTATCTTCGGATACCGTGAAATAGGGCGAATATTCCTCCGCATCCGCAAGGCGTTTCCATGTCTCCCCAAAGGCCGCGACTACAACCGGTATCCCGTTATACCACTTCAGTTCTTCATAATCCCGGGCCTTTTTCAGCTCGTCTTGAGACAGTCTTTTCATGATAACTCCCTCTGTATCCTTTTCCCTTTTGATGCACGCTACTTCGGCCATCGTCTGTCGGGTGGTCCTGATTATGCGCTCCTTCTCACCCCCGATATATCCTGTTGTTCATGAACAATGGTTTATTTAGTATATACTGGAGAAATGGTTTTCGATGAACAAATTTTCAGAATCGGCTTGCCCTTTGAAGGCTCTTTATGCAAAATATATACTCTTGCGGAACACGCCTTCACGTATGACGAACGCTATGAGATCTGACAAAAGCATAACTTATAAGAAGGCAGGGGTTGATATCGACGAGGGAGACCGCTTCGTTGACCTGATCAAACCGCTGGTAAGGAAGACCTTCAGGCCCGAGGTGATGACCGATATCGGTTCATTCGGCGCCTTTTTCAAACTCGCATCGAAATACAAGGATCCGATTCTCGTCAGCGGCACCGACGGTGTGGGCACGAAGCTCAAGGTCGCCTTCATGACCGATAAACATGACACCGTGGGCATCGACCTGGTTGCCATGTGCGTCAATGATATCCTCACCTGCGGCGCAGAACCTCTGTTTTTCCTCGACTATTTCGCGACCGGCAGACTGAAACCAGAAAAGGCTGCGCAGGTGGTGAAAGGCATCGCCGCGGGATGCAGGGACGCGGGATGTGCGCTTGTCGGCGGCGAGACGGCAGAGATGCCGGGGTTCTACGATCCGGGCGAATACGATTTGGCCGGTTTTGCTGTCGGCGTTGTCGAGAGAAAGAGGCTGATAGACGGGAAGAAGATCTCCGCCGGGGACGCCATCATCGGGATCGCCTCTAACGGCCTTCACAGCAACGGGTATTCGCTTGTCCGCAAGGTCTTCTTCGACCACAGCCGCACGAAGATGAACAAGGTTTTTCCGGCGGTCGGACAGTCCCTGGGAGAGGAACTCCTGAGGCCGACGAAGATCTACGTGAAGGCGATCCGGGCCCTGGGCAGACGCGTCGAAATAAAAGGGATGGCGCACATCACCGGAGGCGGCATCCCGGGCAATCTGCCGAGGATCTTCCCTAAAGGGGTCGGCGCCGAGATATTCGAAGATTCATGG
>JAKAIE010000075.1 GCA_021814475.1 Nitrospirota bacterium | reverse complement strand
AGGTATTCTTGTTCCAATATTTTCTTTCGCAAAGCCTGCTCCTTTCTTCTTGGTGATATTGGGTTACCAATTATAAAGGTTCAGGCTTTTTTTTCGTGTTAAATCTTTCCGCAACAGAAACTATCTATGATACCAGCGGTTTTCCGGGGAATCAATCTCCCAAACAGGAGAGGAGGCGATTCAGATATGGTTGCCGGCCGGACGGGGTGAAAGTCGGAAGCTAAGTCTTTTTACACTGAAGGGTTCTATGCAACGGACGCAGCAAGCCATTCCTGAGCGCAAGCAGACAGGCCATCGACCTGTTTGAACAGCCCAGCTTTTGATAAATATTGTCGAGGTGGGTGTTGACCGTCCCGGGTGTGATACCCATCATCTCCGCTATCTGCCTGTTGGAATGTCCTTTGGCCAGGTGTCTCAGCACCTCGACCTCTCTCTTCGTGAGGTTGCACGGTTCTGAATCCGCCTTCCCTTCATTGTGCCGGAGAAAGGCCAGTGCTCCCCCCCCGGGAAATTTCATCAGGCTGATGTCTGTGTCTCCGTAAATGAAATTGTGAAGATGAGATGAGCCGATCTTGATCCATTGCATGAAATCATTCTTTGAGAGGCCTTTGCCGGAGATAAACTTCTCAGCAGTGAGATTCATCCAGTGATCGCCCTTGTCATCGATAAAAACAATAGGCGCCGTTTCGAGTGAATCAGCCAGTTTTGCGAGAGATTCCCTGATCCCTGAGAGTAATTTGCGGTCAATCCTGCCCATACATTCCCTCCCCTCTCCCCCGTGGTAATTGATTTCTGAATCCCATAAGTGCATTATCGTACAAGAAATCTAAAACTGCAACTTTAGAGTTTCGGTGCCAAATACATCGTCTTTTCCCGGTCCTGTTTTCAATCTTCCGGTGAAATGTGGGTTCGGGTCTGATATAGCGATAAGCAGGCAATGCGGCTGTCCTGCCGGTACGCGTTACGTCCGGTATTCCGCGTTGATCCGGATGTACTCCTCTGTCAGATCGCAGGTCAGCACCTTTGCGGATGCCTTGCCTGCATGGAGGTCGACGGTGATCCTGATCTTCTTTTCCTTCAGGACCGCGGTCGCCTCTTTGTCCCTGTTGTTCGCAAGCCCGCCCTTTACGACCCTGACATTATTGAACCAGATGTCGGCCTTTTCTTCCTTCAGGGGGATTCCCGAGTAACCGACCGCGCAGATGATCCTGCCCCAGTTCGCGTCGTTTCCGTAGATCGCTGTCTTGACGAGGCTCGAATTGGCGACCGCGAAGGCGGCCTTCTCCGCGTCCTTTTCGTTCCTGCAGCCCTTCACGAGCACCTCGATCAGCTTGGTCGCGCCTTCTCCGTCCTTTACCACGAGTTCCGCCAGCGCGTATGTGATCTCGTCGATAGCCGCCTGAAATTTCGGGAGGTCCGCAGACTTCATCGTCACAGCCCTGTTTCCTGCAAGCCCGTTTGCCATCATCAGGACGGTATCGTTGGTGGACATATCCCCGTCTATAGTGATCCGGTTGAATGATTTTTTGACGGCGTTCTTCAGGACGCACGACAGCGTATTTTTCGCGACCGCGAAATCGGTCATGATGAAGCAGAGCATCGTCGCCATGTTCGGGGCGATCATCCCCGCGCCCTTGCAGACCGCCGAGATCGTGCCGTTGACCCCGCCGAGCTTAAGCCGCTTCTGCACGATTTTGGGGAAGGTGTCCGTCGTCATGATCGTGGCCGCGACCTCGCCGATCGTCGCAGAGCCGATATTCTTCGCCAGGTCGCCGAGCACCGGCCTGATCCGTTCCATCGGCAGGGGTGTGCCGATAACGCCCGTCGAGGCGATATAGACGAGTGACTTGTCAATCCCGGCTGCGGCGGCGACGGAGGAGATCATCTCCTGCGCGTCTTTAGTCCCCTGCCTCCCGGTGCAGGCGTTTGCGTTTCCGCTGTTGACCACGATCGCCTGGCCCGTTCCCGAACCGATCTTCTTCATGCAGATCCGCACGGGCGCGGCCTTGACCGCGTTCGTGGTGAAGGTCCCCGCCATCTCCGCCTCGACCGCAGAGACGATCAGCGCCACGTCTTTCCTCCCCGGCTTCTTGACGGCCGCCTCTACCGTAGAAAATAAAAAACCCTTCGGCGTGATATATTTCATTGATACAGCTCCTTTTTCTGTTGTCGGCTGTCAAGCCTTCCCGCTTGCAGGCTTTTGTTTCTACGGAAACAGGGGCAGGTTCCTGAGCCCTTCCGTTTCATCGAATCCCATCACGATATTCATGTTATGCACCGCCTGCCCGGAGGCGCCTTTTACGAGGTTGTCGATCGCCGAGACGATGATCAGGGTGTTCGTCCTCTCGACGACCTTTACCCCGATATGGCAGAAGTTCGATCCGCGGACATTTTTGATATTCGGGAATATTCCCGATTCGAGGACGCGCACGAAAGGCTCCCCGCCGTAAGCCTGCGTGTAGATGCCGGCAGCCTTCTCCTGGGTCAGCCTCTTTGCCAGCGGCGCATAGATCGTTGTCAATATGCCCCGGTCCACGGGCAGGAGATGAGGCGTGAAGTTCACTGTGATCTTTTTCCCCGCCAGGCCGGACAGCTCCTGCTCGATCTCGGGTGTATGCCTGTGCACGCCGATGCCGTACGCCTTGAACCCCTCGTTCACCTCGCAGAACGAGACCGCAACGTCGGCCTTCCTTCCCGCCCCGGTCGTACCGGACTTCGAGTCGATGACGATCCGTGCCGGTTCGATCAAGCCCTTCTTCAGGGCAGGCATGAGCCCGAGGATCGCGCTCGTGGGGTAACAGCCGGGGTTTGCGATCAGCCTGGATTTTCTGATCTTCGCCCTGTATATCTCGGGGAGGCCGTAGACAGCCTTCTTCAGCGTCACCTGATATTGGTGGGGAAGGCCGTACCACTTCTCGTAGGTAGCGACGTCGGAGATACGGTAATCTGCCGAAAGATC
The DNA here is from genome assembly GCA_021814475.1 of Nitrospirota bacterium. Classification (GTDB taxonomy): domain Bacteria; phylum Nitrospirota; class Thermodesulfovibrionia; order Thermodesulfovibrionales; family UBA6898; genus PALSA-1316. The sequence goes on along the minus strand of JAKAIE010000075.1, from coordinate 11,646 downwards.
GATCACCGTCTTTTTAGACCGTGAAAAGAAGTCGACCGCCTCCTGCGAGGCCCCGTGGGGAAGCGCGAGGAAGAAGAGGTCCGCCTTCTTCAACAGCCGCTCCCTGTCCATCGGCTCAAGGACGAGGTCCCGGTAGGCATCGAGATGCGGGAACAGTCCCGTCACCGTCTTCCCGGCAGACTTCTCTGAAGTCGCCGCAGTCACCTTCACCTTCGGGTGGTTCGCCAGTATCCTCAGGAGTTCGACCCCTGTATATCCGCTTGCACCGCATATTGCAACCCTTATCATCGTCTGTCCTCCATGTGTAGGGGCGCATGACCTGCGCCCTGCATTATGTGACCGTGAACACATCATAAAAAAACAAAGGGCTCGTGAACCACGAGCCCTTTGAAGATCCGACTATATGAAAGCTGAAAATTATCTCTTCGAGAACTGGAAGCGCTTGCGGGCGCCCTTGAGTCCGTACTTCTTTCTTTCGGTCTCTCTGGGGTCTCTCGTGAGGAACCCTTCCTTCTTCAGCTTTGACCTCATGTCCGCATCCATCTTCGTGAGGGCGCGCGATATGCCGAGCCTGATCGCCCCGGCCTGTCCGGTCGGACCTCCGCCGGTCACACGGGCGGTGATGTCGTGCTTGCCGGTGGCGCCGACGAGATCGATCGGCTGGCGGATGATCATGCGGAGCGTCTCTCTCGGAAAATACGTGTCGACCGATTTCTTGTTGACCTCGATCTTACCTGATCCCGGTGCCAACACGACCTGCGCTATAGAGGTCTTTCTCCGTCCTGTTGCGCTGTACTTAATATCTGCCATGTACGATAAACTCCTTTATTCCTGGTTGATTATTGCAAAACTTCAGGGGTCTGTGCCTTGTGCGGATGGTCTGGACCGCTGTATACCTTCAGCTTCTTTATCATCGTCCTGCCGAGCCTGTTCTTCGGGAGCATTCCCCATACGGCCTTTTCGATGATCTTCTCAGGCTTCTTCTCCAGAAGCTCCTTCGCGGTCTGTGCCTTGATGCCCCCGATATAGCCGGTATGGTGATAATAGACCTTGTCGGTCAGCTTGTTGCCGGTCAGCTTCACCTTGTCGGCATTGACGACTATAATGAAATCGCCGGTGTCGACGTTCGGTGTAAATACCGGTTTGTTCTTGCCCCTGATATATGTTGCGATCTTCGTGGCAAGCCTGCCGAGCACTACGTCTTTCGCATCAACGACATACCACTTCCGTTCTACGTCACCTTTGTGTGCAAACTGAGTCTTCATCGCGCCGAAACACCTTCCTCAAAAATTAGATTAAATAATGTAAAGTAAAACGGGTGAAAAAGTCAAATAAAACTGAGCTGCGCCTCCGGAGGGATTCCGGGGAAGATACCGGGCCAATACCTTGTGAGAGCAGCGCCAAGTATTATAAACTTAAACACGATTGAGAAGGGGGATAGAGAGAATGAAGACTGCTTTAATTACCGGCATCACCGGCCAGGACGGAGCCTATCTGGCGGAGTTCCTGCTGAACAAGGGATATACGGTCCATGGGATTAAACGGCGCGCGTCTCTGTTCAATACGCAGAGAGTGGACCATCTTTATGTTGACCCGCACGAGGGCCATCCCAGGTTTTCGATGCACTACGGCGATCTGACGGACGCCACGAACCTTATCCGCATCATCCAGGAGACGCAGCCCACCGAGATCTACAACCTTGCTGCCCAGTCCCACGTGCAGGTTTCGTTCGAGACCCCTGAGTATACGGCGAATTCCGATGCGCTCGGGACGTTGCGTCTGCTGGAGGCGCTGCGCATCCTGAATATGACCAAAAGGGTGCGGTTCTACCAGGCCTCGACGAGCGAACTGTATGGCAAGGTGCAGGAGACGCCGCAGAAGGAGACGACTCCGTTTTATCCGCGGAGCCCCTATGCTGCTGCCAAACTCTATGCATACTGGATCGTCGTGAACTACCGCGAGGCGTACGGCATGCACGCAAGCAACGGCATCCTCTTCAACCACGAGTCCCCGATCCGGGGCGAGACCTTCGTAACCCGGAAGATCACCATGGCGGCCAGCCGCATCCTCATGGGTCTGCAGAAACGCCTCTACCTGGGGAATCTGGATGCGAAGCGCGACTGGGGTTTTGCCGGCGACTATGTCGAGGCGATGTGGCTGATGCTCCAGCAGAAGCAGCCCGACGACTTTGTTATAGCCACGGGCAGGACCCACTCGGTGCGCGATTTTGTGGAGATGGCCTTCGGAGAGGCCGGCATCGCCATGGAATGGAAGGGCAAGGGGGTGAAAGAGAAAGGAATCGTGACGGCCGTAAGCCAAAAATCGCCGGGCGCTCCGCGCGTCGGGGATACCGTCGTTGCGGTTGATCCGAGGTACTACAGGCCTACAGAAGTCGACCTCCTGCTGGGAGATCCCTCCCGGGCAAAGAAGAGACTCGGCTGGACGGCGAAGGTGGGGCTTCCCGAACTCGTCAGGATGATGGTGGATTCCGATATGCAGCTGGCTGAAAAGGAGCTGCTGCTCAAGAAGAACAACATGCCGGTACGGTGATGCCGATGGAGAAGAACGCCAGGATATATGTCGCGGGTCACCGCGGACTGGTCGGCTCGGCGATCGTGAGGAGGCTGCGCGCTGAGGGATACAGCGACATCATACTGAGGACCAGCGCTGAGCTTGACCTCACGCGACAGGCCGATGTGGAGAGGTTCTTTGAGCAGGAGAGGCCGGAGTACGTTTTCCTTGCTGCGGCGAAAGTCGGGGGGATACTGGCTAACAATACATATCGCGCGGACTTCATATACCGGAACCTGATGATCCAGTGCTCCGTTATTCACAGCGCCTTCCGGTGCGGCGTCAGAAAACTGCTCTTCCTTGGCAGTTCCTGCATATATCCGAGGCTCTGTCCACAGCCGATGAAGGAGGAGTACCTGCTGTCTGGTCCGCTGGAACCGACCAATGAACCCTATGCCGTGGCGAAGATCGCCGGGATAAAGATGTGCCAGGCGTACAACAGCCAGTACGGCACACACTATATTTCCCTCATGCCGACAAATCTCTACGGGACGAATGACAATTTCGACCTGGAGACATCCCATGTGCTCCCCGCGATGATGCGGAAGTTTCACGACGCAAAGGCGCACGGCGGGCCTGTGGTGCTCTGGGGAACGGGCTCTGCCAGGCGCGAATTCCTGCACGTGGACGACCTTGCGGATGCGGCTGTCTTTCTGATGGATTCCTATGACAGCAGCGAGATCATCAACGTGGGAACAGGCACCGACCAGACGATACGGGAACTGGCCGAGATCGTCCGAAATACGGTCGGCTATGAAGGAGAGGTCATCTGGGACAGTACGAAGCCGGACGGTACTCCGGTGAAGCTGCTCGATGTCAGCAGGCTCAGGGATGCAGGATGGTCGCCGGGGATTGGACTGGCGGAAGGCATCAGGAAGACATATGAATGGTTCCTGGAAAATGAAGCAGGGAGGGGCGGGGAGATTTTCCTGTGATGTCCGTATAATCATGCGACAAAAAGGTAAAAAGTTTATGAGGCCAAAAGAATATTAAGAGACTCACAGGGGAGGAAATCGGGTGAAGAAGAAAAAGAGCGGCAATAGCGATATGTATGCGGTGATTCTTGCCGGGGGGAGCGGCACGCGGTTCTGGCCGCTGAGCCGCGAGACGACGCCGAAGCAGATGCTCCGCGTCTTCGGCGACAGGACGATGATCCAGCAGACGACGGTCAGACTCAGGGGGCTTGTACCCGACGAAAACGTGGTGGTGGTCACAGGCCGCAAGTATGCCTTCGATATCCGGAAGCAGATTGCCGATGTCTGTGACCTCTCGAAGTTTCATATCCTGGTGGAGCCCGAAGGCAGAAACACCGCTCCGGCGATCGGCCTGGCGGCGGTGAAGATTAAGAAGAAGGACCCTTCCGCCGTAATGGTCGTGATGCCGGCCGACCACGTCATCCTGAACGACGATCGGTTCCGGCTGATAGTCCGCGAGGCGGCGGACCTTGCGGAAGAGGGGTACCTGACGACCTTCGGCATTGTACCGCACAGGCCCGAGACGGGTTACGGTTACATCCAGAAGGGTGCGGCCATCCGCGGGACAAGGGGAGTTCAGAGTTTTAAGGTGAGGCGCTTTGTCGAGAAGCCGGACCTTGAGAAGGCCGGGACGTATGTCAGCTCGGGAAATTATTTCTGGAACAGCGGCATATTCATCTGGCGGGTGAGGGACATACTGGCGGAGATGAAAAGACAGATGCCCGACCTGTACAAGGGCCTGCTCGAAATAGAGAAGGCGGTCGGCTCGGCGCACGAAACGGACGTGATCGGGAAGGTCTTCAAGGGCCTACCCTCTGTCTCGATAGATTACGGCATCATGGAGAATGCGGCGAAGGTCGCAGTCCTCCCGGCGGATATGGGGTGGAGCGATGTGGGAAGCTGGCGGGCTCTGGATGAGATCTCGGAGATGGACAGATCGGGAAATATCATCTCTGGCAACGTGATCGATATCGACTCGAAGGATTCCATCGTATACGGTGGCAGGAGGCTCGTCGCCACGATCGGGCTTGACAATATGGTGGTGGTGGATACGCCCGATGCTACCCTGATATGCAGCAAGGACAGGACGCAGGATGTCAGAAAGGTCGTCGACGAGCTGAAGAAAAAAGGGGCTGACGAACTGATCGAGCATGTCACAGTAGAGCGGCCGTGGGGCTCGTATACCGTACTTGAAACCGGGGCGCGCTACAAGATAAAAAGGCTCGTAGTCAATCCGGGGGCGCGGCTGAGCGTGCAGATGCACCACCACCGCAGCGAGCACTGGGTTGTGGTCTCGGGGACCGCGCGCGTTTCGGTCGGAGACAAAACCTACAACGTCCATCCGAACGAATCGACCTTTGTCCCGGTGTCACAGCGGCACCGGCTCGAGAACCCCGGCAGGGTGCCTCTCGAAATGATCGAGGTCCAGAGCGGCGACTATATGGGCGAGGACGACATCATCAGGTTCGACGACGAGTACGGGCGGCACGAGGCTTGAACCCGGAGATCTTCCCGGCCCCCGGGATACGGTTTTGACTGCGCTGACCGGATCAGGTTCAGGCTCTGGGGACTGACACGCCTGCCTGCGTGTCAGTCCCCAGGGATTCTGTATGCCACATCCTTCCTGAGGATCGGGCATCTGAAGGAGAGAGAGACCGCCTGCAGTCGCATCCCTGAACTGTTTTTGTTTTTTCTGCCGTACCGCGGATCGCCGATTACCGGAAAGCCGATCATCTCGAAGTGCCGCCTGATCTGGTGGAGACGCCCGGTCCTGATGATCACCTTCACCCGGGAGATGTCCTTCTCTGCGTCATAGGCCTCCGCTTCATATTCAGTGACAGCCGGCTTGCCGTCAAGCGGCAGTTCGATCGTCCCCCGGGGTGAGGTGGCAGGGAGGTTCCCCCTGACTTCGGTGCTGTACGTCTTGGTGATGCGGTTGTTCCTGAAGACCTCGGAGAGGGCGGCAGCGGCCCTGCTGCTGTGGGCAAGGAGCATCAGGCCGGAGGCCTCGCGGTCGAGCCGGTGAACGAGGTAGATCTCCCGCTTCATGCCAAAGAAGACCTCCGCCTGGCGCATGATGCTGCAATGGTCGCCATACATAGTGCCCTGGGCCAGAAGGCCCGGTGGCTTGAACCAGACGCTGTAATGGACCTGGTCAGAGATGCACTGCGCGGGAGGCGGTTTTTTCGAAAGGACTTCGGCGTCGTAATACATTTCGAGCCTGTCGCCGGGTTTGGTGAGGGCGGTGACCTTCCGCAGCCTGTTCGGTTTTGCGGCGCCCCGCTGCATCCAGACCGCGCCCTTGTTCATCGCGTCCTTGATCCTGGCCTTCGGGAGGCCGGATTCGGCGACGAGAATGTCGGCAGCAGTGCGTCTGGCACCCTGAGGCACTGTTATTTTCTTTATAATCGGTTCCATAAAATAGAGGCTGACGGGCTGACAAGCCTGCAAGCCGGCAAGCTGTCCGGCTGGCAAGCTGTCCGGCCGATGCGATATCATAGGTGATCCAGAAGGTTATTTCAACAGAGGAGAAGATATTGACCTATCATGAAATTACGATAAAAGTGGCTGAAGAATCAAAGGATGCCCTGCTGGCCAGACTCTCGGAGATGGGGTGTCTCGGGACTATGGATGCAGGTGATACGGACGGCGGGATCGTCGCCTATTTCGGTGAAGGAGCGGACATCGCGCATCTCACGGAGCAGCTTGACGGATTCAGGGATGTCCTTGCGGCGTCGGGGCTTGACGCCGCGCTGACGTTTGAGGCGGTCTCACTTCCGGACAGGGACTGGAACGAGGTCTGGAAGAAAAACATTGTACCCCTCGATATCGGCGGTGTCTTTGCGATCGTACCGTCGTGGGAAAAGGAGCTGCCGGACCGTATCAATCTGGTGCTTGACCCCGGCATGGTCTTCGGGACAGGGCATCACCATTCGACACAGTCGAGCCTCCTTCTCATCAGGAGATTCATGCAGGAGGGTTCTAAGGACCGTTTTCTCGACATAGGGACCGGTACCGGCGTGCTCGCGATTGCGGCCTCGAAACTCGGGTTCAGGGAGGTGGTCGGTGTGGACATCGATCCCCTGGCAGTCGACGCAGCGCCCAGGAATATCGCCCTGAACCGCCTTGACAACGTCGTGATCAGGGAAGGCGATATCACCGCGTCAGAAGGGACGTTCGATTTTATCGCCGGGAATCTTCTCTCCGAGATCATTATCTCGATCGCCCCTGAAATCGCCGCAAAGCTGAAAGACAGGGGCACTGTCGTGCTCTCCGGCATCATGACCGGCCAGGAAGACGGCGTGCGAGACGCGCTGGAAAGAACAGGCCTGAAATGTATCGAAAAGGTCGTCGCGGACGTTTGGGTGTCCCTGGTCTGCAGACGGCTGGACAGTTTCCGGGCCTGACAGCCTGACGGCTCCTGCCCAGCCGATTGACCTTGAAAAATCGTATCATGTATGATATGAATTACTTTAATGACGCAGTGATGGAGGTTTACGTATTAAACTCAGACTAGACGGTGGAAATGAACTGGCATTGCATGAGGTTTCCGAACTTGAAAAACATCTCAGGAGACTGAAGGCGGTTGCCATAAAGATAGACGGCCGGCCACTCGATATTTCGACGATCACCTCCCTCGACCTCAGCAGCGACTCGGTCATCGAACCGGTGACGTTCGATTCGGAGGAAGGCAAACAGATATTCAGGCACAGCACCTCCCATGTCATGGCCCATGCGGTCAAGAAACTCTTCCCCGAGGCTAAGGTCACGATCGGCCCTGCGATCCAGGATGGCTTCTACTATGACTTCGACATCGACAGGGCCTTTACGCCCGAAGACATTGTGGCGATCGAAAAGGAGATGGAGGGGCTCATCAAGCAGAACTCCCAGTTCCTGCGGAAGGAGATGCCGAAGGAAGAGGCGATCAGGCTCTTCGAAGGCATGGGCGAGACATACAAGGTCGAACTGATCAGCGCGATCGCGGACGATACAGTATCCCTCTACGAAGAGGGCGGCTTCAGCGACCTCTGCCGCGGGCCTCATCTTCCTTCGACCGGCAGCATCGCGGCGTTCAAGCTTCTGAGCATCGCCGGCGCTTACTGGCGCGGCGATGAAAAGAACAAGATGCTCCAGAGGATCTACGGCATCTCGTTCAACAACCCCAAGGACCTCAAGAAGTATCTCGACTTCCTCGAAGAGGTGAAGAAGCGCGACCACCGGAGGCTCGGCAGGGAGCTGGACCTCTTCAGCATCAACGACGAAGTCGGGCCGGGGCTTATCCTCTGGCACCCCAACGGCGCGATGATCCGCAAGGTCATCGAGGACTTCTGGAGAAACGAACACATTAAGGCAGGCTACAAGCTTCTTTTCAGCCCTCATGTTGCGCGGCTCGACCTCTGGAAGACGTCCGGGCATCTCGATTTCTACAACGAGAACATGTACTCGCCGATGGAGGTCGAAGGCTATCCATACGAGATCAAGCCGATGAACTGCCCGTTTCATATCCATATCTACAAGAGTAACCTCAGGAGCTACCGGGAATTTCCGATCAGGTATGCCGAACTCGGAACTGTCTACCGGTACGAACGTTCCGGCGTGCTCCACGGCCTTCTCCGGGTCAGGGGCTTTACTCAGGACGATGCGCATATCTTTACACGCGAGGATCAGATCGAGGTCGAGATCGAGCAGGTGCTGGACTTCATCCTCTTCATCCTGCGGACCTTCGGGTTCGAGGAGTTCGATACCTACCTTTCGACCCGACCGGAAAAATACGTCGGCAGCGACGAGCATTGGGAAAAATCGACCGCAGCGCTTGAAGCGGCGCTGAAGGCGAAGGGGCTGACCTACAGCGTCGACGAGGGGGGTGGGGCATTCTACGGCCCGAAGATAGACATCAAGGTGAAGGACGTGCTCGGCCGTTCATGGCAGTGCAGTACTATCCAGGTCGACTTCAATCTGCCGGAGAGGTTCGATATGACGTACAGGGGAACTGACGGGAAAGAACACAGGCCGATCATGGTCCACCGGGCGCTGATGGGTTCTCTTGAGCGGTTTTTCGGCATCCTCGTGGAGCATTATGCAGGGGCCTTCCCGCTCTGGCTCGCCCCGGTGCAGCTGTCGGTGCTGACGATCTCCGAGAAGAACGCCGAATACGCCGCGCGGCTCGCCGACCTTCTGACGCGTCAGGACATCCGCGTGGAACTGGACGAAGGCAACGAGAAGATCGGCAACAAGATACGAAAGAGCTCTGTAAGAAAAATACCTTACTCGGTTATAATAGGCGACAAGGAAATGGCCGAAGAGAAGGTATCGGTCAGAAGGCGGAACGGGGAGAATATCGGCCCCTTTACCACGGAAGAACTCATATCTTTTCTTCGTGAAGAGATAGCAACCAGGAGGTGAAAACATAAGCAGCAAGGATGTCACAAAAGGGATTAGGATCAATGACCAGATACGGGCCAGGGAAATACGGGTCATTGACAATGAAGGCAAGCAGCTCGGGGTGATGACCGTCAGGGATGCCCTGGCTGTGGCCATCGAGAGGGACCTCGACCTTGTGGAAGTGTCTCCTACTGCAGCACCTCCTGTGTGCAAGATCCTCGACTTCGGGAAGTACAAGTACCAGATGAACAAGAAGCATGGTCCGAGGAAGACCGCCGATGTCAAGGAAGTGAAGCTTCGCCCCCAGATCAACGAACACGACCTCGAACTGAAGGTGAGGAACATCAACCGGTTCATCGAGGACGGCGACAAGGCAAAGGTCGTGATGATGTTCCGCGGCCGCGAGATTATCCGCCAGGAATTCGGGCTGAAGGTCTTCGAAAAGATCATCAACCAGCTTACCGGGAAGTACCAGATCGAGCAGCCGCCGAAATTCGAGGGAAAGAATATCGTGATGGTTGTTGCACCGAAATCGGCCTGATAGCATTCATATCCGCCGGTAGATCCATTAGAGGTAAAAAGGGACAGCCCTGCTGTCCCTTTTTTTTCTTCCGACACGGCACTCTTCCTCGTTCATTACCATAACGCTGTTCTGTTATACTGATAACTGTTTCTGAGCTATGAGCTGCGAGCGTGGAACATTTTTTACGAAATATCTTCCGAGGAGTTCCTATGCCAGATGACGTTTCAAAACTGAGAATAGAAAAGGAAAGGCCAGGCGCAGCCCGGAAAAAAAGGTCCGCAGTTCTGAAGGTCGCGGCTGCGGCTGCTCTCATCCTTCTGGCCGGGCTTTACTTCGCCGGGGTCTTCACCCCTTCCGTACCCGTCGAGGTGGGACTGGTATCGAAGGTCTACCCGTCGCAGGCGATCACTCTTCTGAACGCCAGCGGTTATGTCGTTGCACAGAGAAAGGCTGCGGTTGCCTCGAAGATCACCGGAAGGCTGGTGGCGCTGATGGCAGAGGAGGGCAGCAGGGTGAAAAAGGGAGAGGCGCTCGCCAGGCTCGAAAACGACGATGCGATTGCGGCCCGCGATCAGGCCACGGCTAATCTGAAAGGCGCTGTCGAGGCGGTCGAACAGGCGAAGGCCGAGCTGCAAGACGCGACGCTGTCCGTGAAACGCAACAGGGAGCTGATGGAGCAGGGGTTCGTCTCCCGTCAGGATTTCGATACGGCGGATGCGCGGTACCGCAAGGCGGTAGCCGGCGCAGCCGGGGCCGAGGCCGCGGTTGCTGCCGCGCGGGCTGCGTTGAAGGGTGCTGAGGTGGCGGTCGAGTATGCCCTGATCCGGGCGCCCTTCGATGCGGTCGTCCTTACCAAGAACGCGGATATCGGTGATATAGTGACGCCTCTCGGGGCTGCGGCAAACGCCAGGGCATCGGTCTTTACCCTGGCGGACATGGAGTCCCTCCAGGTCGAGGTGGATGTTACGGAGTCGAACCTTTCCAAGGTGAAAAGCGGTCAGCCCTGCGAGGTGCTGCTCGATGCCTTTCCTGACAGCCGTTTCAGGGGCCGGGTCCATATGATCGTGCCGACCGCAGACCGTTCGAAGGCGACAATTCTCGTAAAGGTGGGTTTTATCGACAAGGACAGCCGCATCCTCCCGGAGATGTCCGCCAGGGTAGCGTTCCTCGAGAGGCAGTTGACGGCCGGAGAGGAGACCCCGAGGACGGCGGTGCACCCCGATGCGGTCGTGACCAGACAGCAGAAGAAGAGCGTATATCTTTTGAAGGGTGACAGGGTGGTCGAGACACCGGTGACCCTGGGCGGCCGCATCGGGGACATGGTCGAGGTCCTCAGCGGCGTGAGCGCGGGGGATAAGGTTGTGCTAAAGCCGTCCGGAAAACTCCGGAACGGCTCGCTAATAAAGGTTGTAGAGAAGTGACATGGCTGAACCCCGGCCGATCGTCGAGATTCGGAACCTCTATAAGTCCTACCGGCGCGGCAGCGAGGTAGTCCCTGTACTGGAAGACATCACCTTTGACATCAGGGAAGGGGAGTTCCTGGCGCTGATGGGTCCTTCCGGCTCAGGGAAGAGCACGCTCCTGAACCTTATCGCCGGCATCGACAAGGCGGATTCGGGCTCGATCCGGGTCGGCGGCATCGAGATCACTGAGATGAACGAGACGGACCTGGCCACGTGGAGAGGCGCCAACGTGGGGTTTATCTTCCAGTTTTACAACCTCATCCCTGTGCTTACGGCTCTGGAAAATGTTGAACTTCCGCTGGTGCTGACCGGGTTGTCAGCGAGGGAGAGGCGTGACCATGCCGAAACCGCGCTGCGCATGGTCGGGCTGGAAGACAGGATGAAACATTACCCCCGGCAGCTCTCAGGGGGACAGCAGCAGCGTGTGGCGATCGCGCGGGCGATCGTGACCGACCCCGCGATCCTGGTCGCTGACGAGCCGACCGGGGACCTTGACCGCGTCTCTGCCGAGGAGATCCTCGCGCTGATGGAGGAGCTGGTAGGGGAGATCGGCAAGACGGTCATCATGGTGACCCATGACCCGAGGGCAGCGGGAGCGGCCCATATCATACGCCACCTGGAAAAGGGACTCCTCAACGACGATGCTGGTCCTTAAGTATCTTCTCGGGAACATATTCAGGCACAAACTCAGGACCTTCCTGACGATCACCGGCATCACCATCGCTATCCTTGC
>JAKAIE010000074.1 GCA_021814475.1 Nitrospirota bacterium | reverse complement strand
AACGAAATCGCCACACTGATCAGGTCCGTACAGGATGTCACAAAATCGAGCATCAGGATGGCATCGGACGGCATACAGTCGGTCGAGCGCGGGCTGCTGCTGGTGAAAGACGTCAATGCCGCGCTTCAGGACATCACGACGAGTTCAAAGGAGTCGACCGAGATGGCCCGCGCAATTCAGCGCGCGACCTCGGAAGAGGCCCTTGTGATCAAACAGATCACCGACTCTGTCGGCAGGATGACCGAACAGACCGAGAATATCTCCCGCGCTATACAGGAACAGTCGAAGGGAAGCCGTTTCATCATAGAGGCCACCGAGCGGGTCAAGGAGCTTTCAAGCCAGGTCAAGAACGCCACAAACGAACAGAAGGACGGCAGCAGGCAGATCGCCCACGTCATCGAGAACGTGACCGAACAGGCATCCCGTATAGCCAATGCGACAGGGAAACAGAAGGAAAAGAGCATAGAGATCGTCGGGGCTATGGACAAGATCCTCAGCACCACCAGCACCCTGATCCAGTCTTCGAACGAGATGAATGCGGTCATCAGTTCGCTGAAAGAAGAGGCCGTAAACCTGATCGGGGAGCTGAAAAAGTTCAAGGTCTGATCCCCCGGTTGCCGCGTCGGAGGCCCGATGTGCGAAGGCGCGGCTCCCGCTTCAGAATTTCTTCCGGCTACCTGGGCTTCCTCGCATGAAGCAGCTTCTTGGTTGCGATCCTGACTGCCTCGGGGACGTTCTTGTTTTTTTCGAGAATAATGAGATCTTTGGTCTTGAGATCGCTGACATGCGAGATCGAAATCCCGGGAGGCGTTTTGGGATTGGTCACCAGCCCGTGCACGATGGCATAATTCCGCATCCAGTCACGGTTTCTCGATATCCGGCGCAGCGCCTCCTCCAGGGCCGACCGTGACTTTACGATCAGCTCGATCTCGGAGGTCGTAATCTTGCCGTTGTCCAGCACGCTCAGCATGACCTCCTTGTTCGAATCCCTCGACAGGATACCCCGTATCTCCCGTCCGCCCTTCAGCGCCAGCTGTACCCTCGCCGAGATAGTCAGTCTCTGTATCTTCGTGGTGAGACTCTCCCGTCTCATCTCCGGAGTCTTTCCCTCGGTCACAGCGGCCGCAACGGGAACGGGGACCTGAAGGACCCCGGTAATATACGCCTTCACCTCCCCGGGCGTGTCCGGATGTTCAAGGAGCATCGCAAGGATTTTAGGCCTCTGGGAGTTCGCCCGGGCTATCTCATCGAAAAGGGCAGGGTCCTCGATATCATCGATAAGGACTTCGAGAACCTCCACCGAGGCAAGACCGTAATCGAATCCGATAAGCATCTGCTGATCTTCTTCCATTTAACCTCTCCCTAGATAAATAAAATATTCGACGTTCCCTTTTTGTCCCGTGATCGCTGACGGCACAATGCCTTTTACGGTATAGCCCATCTCAGCGGCTCCGTCCTTCACCTGCTCGACGACAGCCAGTCTCTGTGCCTCGTCCTTCACCACGCCCCCCTTGCCCACCTGGAACCTGCCGACCTCGAACTGGGGTTTTATCAGTGCCAGCACCTCCCCATGCGGGACCAGGAACTCCCGCACCTTGGGCAGCACCTTCAGCAGCGAAATAAAGGAGACATCTATGACAGCACAATCGATGCCGTCGGTGATCCGCTCGCGCTCAAGGTATCGGATATTTGTCTTTTCGAGCAGGACGACCCTCGGGTCCTTTCGGAGTCTCCAGTCGAACTGGCCATAGCCGACGTCTATAGCATACACCTTCCTCGCATTTTTTTTAAGGACGCAATCGGTAAACCCCCCGGTGGAACACCCAACATCCATGATGATCTTACCCGAGAGCTCAACGGAAAAATGATCCAGTGCCGACTCGAGCTTAACCCCTCCCCTCCCGACAAAGGGAATATCATCTGCCTTCAGGATGACCGGTGCGGTTGCATCGATCATCGTGCCTGGTTTCGTCACCGGTATGCCCGAGACAAGAACCTTTCCCTCCATGATTAGCGCCTTGGCCCGCTCCCTGCTCTGCACCAGGCCGCTGTCCACGAGCAGTTTGTCGATCCTTTCCTTCCTGCTCATTTTGAAAATCCGCCGGTCAGTGCGACCTGCTCAGGAGATATGAGGCGATGCCCCTGAGAGGATCGGCCTCCGGACCGAAGTCTTTGAGGGCATCCCTTGCCGCAATGATCATCTCTTCCGCGATAGCCCTGGAGCGTTCGATACCGAAAAGCCGGGGATAGGTAAGTTTCTTCTTTCTTTCGTCCGAACCCTTCGGCTTTCCGATGACACTCGTGTCCCCCGTCACATCGAGGATATCATCGACCACCTGAAAAGCGAGACCGATATTTTCCCCGTACCCGGCCAGGGCATTCATGCGTCCGGGATCCGCCTGTCCGAGGATCGCACCGATCCTGACGGATGCGGAAAGGAGGGCGGCGGTCTTATGCCGGTGGATAAACCGCAGCGTATTTTCATCCGGTTCGGCATTTTCGGACAGCATGTCCTGCACCTGCCCCGCGACCATTCCCCTCATGCCGGATGCCGAGGCCAGTTCTGCGATCGCGCGCAACCGGGACTCGGGAGCAAGGATTTTCGTCGGTTCGGCCAGGATACTGAAGGCCTCTGTCAGGAGCGCATCACCGGCCAGGATCGCCACCGCCTCGCCGTATACCTTATGGTTTGTCGGTTTTCCTCGCCTCAGGTCGTCGTCGTCCATCGCAGGGAGGTCGTCATGGATGAGGGAATATGTATGGACGAACTCAATGGCCGCGGCATACGGAACAATAAACGAGGAGTCCCCGCCGCAGACCTCGAAGGAGGCGAGACAGAGGACAGGCCGTATTCTTTTGCCGCCCGCGGAGAGGGAATAATTCATCGCCTCGGAAAGCAGCGCAGGCTCGGCCTTCCTGCTGAAATAGTCGTTCAGGAACGTATCGACGAGGGCCCTTTTTTCCCCAAGGTATGTCTTTATATCAGTCGCCACGGAACGGTTCTAGAGGACTGAAATGGCAAAAGTCATTCCCACTCGATCGTACCCGGAGGTTTGGAGGTGATATCGTAGACAACGCGGTTGACGCCTTTAACCTCATTGATGATCCTGTTGGAAATCCGGCCGAGGACATCGTGAGGAATCGGCGCCCAGTCCGCGGTCATGCCGTCGAGACTGGTCACGGCGCGCACGCCGACCACGCTGTCATAGGTCCGTTCGTCGCCCATGACACCGACACTCCTGATCGGAAGGATCACGGCGAATGCCTGCCAGATCGTCCGGTAGAGACCGGCCGTCTTTATCTCTTCAAGCACGATCGCATCGGATTCCCTGAGTATGTCAAGTCTCTCTGCGGTTATCTCTCCAATGCACCTGATCGCCAGGCCGGGGCCGGGGAACGGATGCCTCCAGCATATCTCCTCAGGGAGGCCGAGTTCCTCGCCGAGAACGCGCACCTCGTCCTTGAACAGCTCACGGAGCGGCTCGATCAGCTTCAGCTTCATCACCTCGGGGAGGCCTCCGACATTGTGATGGCTCTTTATGACAGCAGACGGTCCCTTGAAAGAAACGCTCTCTATCACATCAGGATACAAGGTCCCCTGAGCGAGGAAATCAGCGTCAGTGATCTGCTTCGCCTCGTCTTCGAAGACCGCTATGAACTCGTTCCCGATGATCTTCCTCTTCCTCTCGGGATCGGTAACACCTTTAAGCTTCTCGAGAAAACGGCTGCGGGCATCCACATGGATCAGCTTCATGCGGAAATGCCCCTCGAAGGTCTTCCGCACCTTCTCCGCCTCTCCCTTGCGCAACAGGCCGTTGTCAACGAAGATGCAGGTCAGCTGGTCGCCTATCGCCCGGTGGATAAGCAACGCCACGACCGACGAATCAACGCCGCCGCTCAGCGCGCAGATCACCTTTTTGTCTCCGACCTGTTTTCTGATATCGTCCATGGCCCATTCGATAAACGATGCCATCTCCCAGGTTGCCTTACATGCGCAGATATTGAAGACAAAGTTGTGGAGGATCCTGGTACCCTCGTCCGTATGCGCGACTTCGGGATGAAACTGAAGGGCGTAGAATCTCCGCTCCCTGTCGGCCATCGCGGCGACCGGAGAGTTTTCCGTATGGGCGATACCGGAGAAACCTGCGGGCATCTTCTCTATCCTGTCGCCATGGCTCATCCAGACCCTAGTCCGTTGCGTCAAACCCCATAGAAAGTCCTTGTCATCGTCGACAATCAGGCCGGCATTGCCATATTCCCTCTTTGCAGAACGCGCGACCGCACCGCCAAGGAGATGTGCCATCAGCTGCATACCGTAGCATATACCGAGGACAGGCACCCCGAGATCGAAGATGGCCCTGTCAGGTATCGGGGCGCCTTCGTCATAGACACTGGAGGGCCCGCCTGAAAGGATGATCCCTGTGGGGTTGAAGGCCCTGATCTTTTCCAGGGACACATTATACGGAAAGATCTCCGAATATACCTTGCCCTCCCTGATGCGGCGGGCGATCAACTGGGTATACTGGGATCCGAAATCGAGTACGAGTATTCTGTCTTCAAGCATCGGCTGTTGTCTTTCTCCTTCCGGGAATGAGGCCTTCTACCACTCCGGCCTGTAGTTCGGGGCTTCCTTGGTGATGATGACATCGTGCACATGGCTTTCCCGGAGACCGGCATTTGTGATCTGGAGGAACTTGGCCTTTCTTCTGAGTTCAGGAAGGTTCTTGGCCCCGCAGTATCCCATGCCGGAGCGGAGTCCGCCAATCAACTGGTTGATGCTCTGGGAAAGCGAGCCCCTGATAGGCACTCTGCCCTCGACTCCTTCGGGGACGAGTTTCTGTGCCTCCACACCCTCCTGCTGATACCGGTCCTTGGCGCCCTGCTCCATCGCGCCGATGGACCCCATGCCCCTGTAGACCTTATAGCTTCTGCCCTGATAAAGGACCGTCTCGCCGGGAGATTCGATCGTCCCCGCAAACAGGCTGCCGATCATGACACAGTGGGCTCCGGCGGCAAGGGCCTTCGTGATGTCACCGGAATATTTGATACCGCCGTCGGCGATAAGAGGTATGTTATGACGATGGGCGACTGCATAGCAGTCCTTTATCGCCGTCAACTGAGGAACGCCGGCTCCTGCCACTATCCTCGTTGTGCATATCGAACCCGGCCCGATGCCTATCTTCACCGCATCCGCACCGGCCTTTATCAGATCAAGCGTCCCCTCCGCAGTCGCCACGTTGCCAGCCACCACCTCGACACTGTATTTCTTCTTGATCTTCTTCAGTGTGTCGATGACCGCCTTTGAATGACCGTGAGCGGTATCGATCACAAGAACATCCACGCCGGCGTTGACAAGGAGTTCCGTTCTCAGCATTGTGTCTTCGCCGGTGCCGACCGCAGCGCCGACCATCAGCCTGCCAAGCTTGTCCTTGCAGGAATCCGGGTATTTCCTGCGTTTTTCTATATCCTTTATGGTAATCAGCCCCTTGAGCCTGAAATCCTTGTCGACAATGGGAAGTTTTTCTATCTTATACTTGTTCAGGAGTTCCTTTGCCTCATCCATCTTGATCCCGACCGAGGCCGTAACAAGTCTCTCCTTAGTCATCACTTCCGACACCTTCTTGCCCATCTGTTTTTCGAACCTCAGGTCCCTGTTCGTAAGGATTCCTATCAGCACGCCGTTGACCGTAACAGGGACGCCGGATATCTTGTAGCGCTCCATAAGCGTCATCGCCTCGGAAAGAGGGGCATCAGGCCCGACAGTGATCGGGTCGATAATCATCCCGCTCTCCGACTTTTTTACCTTGTCGATCTCGAGGGCCTGCCGTTCGGGAGACATCGCCCTGTGGACGATACCTATTCCACCTTCCCTCGCAATGGCGATAGCCATGCCGGCCTCGGTCACTGTATCCATGGCTGAACTGAGAATGGGGATGTTGATCTTTATCTTCTTCGTCAGCTGCGTACTGATGACCACTTCCCGCGGAAGCACTTCTGACTTGGAGGGAATTAACAATACGTCGTCGAACGTTAACCCGGTCTTGATCGTTTGGGGCATGGGGATCTCCTGAGTTTTCGAAATTTTAACATGCCGGTCTTTCCGATTGCAACGAAAGGCGGCCCCCTGTCAGCCGGACCATGATGCCGCACACGCTCCGATCTGCCGATCCTTCTGAGGATCTCAGGGCATGTAGGCGGACTTGTCTCCGATATCGTAGTGAAGAGGCATGAAGATCTTGCGGAGGGTGAAAAACACGAACATGACGGCAATCGCCACCAGCCCGCCCAGCGCAGTCTTCTGCGGCAATGCACCTACGCCGTAAAAGAACACATATGACGGCATCAGTCCGAACAGGAGATATCCCTCCAAAAGCCTGAAGCAAAACGCCTCCTTGGCCGCAATAAAGCCGAGACAGAAGACCACGGGGATCAGGAGAAATGCAGCGTACGGCGGAGAGCCAAAAAGCGGGCTAATCGGATTTCCGCTTCCCAGAAAAAGCAGCGCCGCAAGACAGGCAGCGGAGAGATAGTAAATCTTCCTGAGAAAACGGTATAATTTCCCGATATACAGATGGATGAAAAATACGCTCAGGCCAATGCTGAAATACAGTGAAAAAAGCATGAAGATAAGAAGGGCGTGTGTCACCCGAAACGGGAGAGCGTTGGCAGTTGCAAGGACCCAGAAAGAGAGAAACCCGGCGAACCCGATAATGGCAGCGGAAAGAGCTATGCCGGTCCGGTAAAGAACCACCGTAACCTTATCGGTCTGCGTCAGCGGCTGGTAGAGATTCGTATCGCCCATAGTATTGCAGAAAGTATAGCATACCGGAGAGTACCCGGGACTACACGGAGGTGACTATGCCCAGGATTACCATACAGGACATTCTGAAGAAGAAGGACGAGGGGGTCAAAATAACTATGCTCACTGCCTACGATTTTCCCTTTGCCCAGATAGTCGATGAGGCGGGGATAGATTGCATCCTCGTCGGCGATTCGCTCGGCATGGTCGTGCAGGGGCTCGACAATACGCTCCCCGTAACCATGGACGAGATGATCTATCATACAAAAATGGTCACGCGGGCGGTCAAAAACGCGATGGTTATAGGTGATATGCCGTTCATGTCGTACCAGGCAGGCCCTGAAGAGGCAGTGAGGAATGCCGGCAGGTTTCTCAAGGAGGCAGGCGCCTCGGCGATTAAGCTTGAAGGCGGCGGAGAGGTGACGGACCAGATAAAGGCGATGACCCGTTCCGACATCCCGGTCATGGCGCATATCGGCCTCACCCCCCAGTCGGTCCACCGGATGGGCGGCTATAAAGTCCAGGGCAAGACCGGCGAGGCGGCAAAGAGACTGATCGACGAGGCTCACAGGGTCGAGGATGCGGGGGCCTTTGCCGTTCTTATCGAGGCTGTGCCGATGGATCTTGCAGAGACGATTACGGGTGAACTGACGGTCCCCACGATAGGTATAGGGGCGGGCCCTCATTGTGACGGACAGGTGCTTGTGCTGCACGATGTCATAGGCCTGTTCGACCGTTTCGTGCCCAGGTTCGTGAAGCGGTATGCGAATCTCAAGACAGAGGCGATCGGCGCGATCGGCAGGTACAGGGAAGAAGTGCTCAACGGGTCCTTTCCCTCGGAGAAGGAGAGCTTTCGGTAGACACTGTCCTTAACAGTCGCAGTCTTGCTCTTGTACACAGGGCTCCTTTATTATAGGAGTCATGCTTACCCCAAGGAGGTTACGAACCCTATGAGCTTCACCTACGTACGCCAGATACCCCAGCCTAAGGAGATCCTGTCAGCGACGCCCCTGCCGAAGGACCTCGTCCAGGTCAAGAAAGAGAAAGACGAGGAGATCAGGGCTGTTTTTACCGGAGAGTCGTCAAAACTCATCCTCATCATCGGCCCCTGTTCCGCCCACGACGAGGATGCGGTCTGTGACTATATCTCCAGGCTCGCAAAGGTCCAGACAGCTGTCAGCGACAGGATCATCATCATCCCGCGAATCTACACCAACAAGCCGCGGACCACGGGCATCGGTTACAAGGGCATGGCGCACCAGCCGAATCTCCAGGAAGAGCCGAACATCGTAGAGGGGATCAAGGCGATCAGGAAGATGCACCTCCGGGCGCTGAAGGAATCCGGTCTTCCCGCCGCAGACGAGATGCTCTATCCCGGAAACTATCCCTACCTGGAGGACGTGCTCAGCTACGTTGCGGTCGGCGCCCGATCGGTCGAGAACCAGGCCCACAGGCTGACATGCAGCGGCCTCGACATCCCTGCGGGGATGAAAAACCCGACCTCCGGGGACAACGAAGTGACGCTCAATTCCATCCAGGCGGCTCAGGCCCCTCATGTCTTCAGCTATAACAGGTGGGAAGTAAAGACCAAGGGCAACCCACTTGCACATGCCGTCCTCCGGGGGGCGGTGGACCACCATGGTCTCTCGGTCCCCAACTACCACTACGAGGACCTCCTGAAATTTGCCGAGGCGTACAAAAAACGCGGTCTGGCCAATCCCTCGGTCATTGTGGACACCAACCACGCCAACTCCAACAAAAAATATGCCGAACAGCCCAGGATAGCCAAGGAAGTGATGAGGAGCCGGCAGCACTCGTCCCTGCTGAAAGGCATGATCAAGGGGTTCATGATCGAAAGCTTCATCGAGGAAGGGGCACAGAAGGTGACGGATAATGTTTACGGGAAGTCCATTACCGACCCCTGCCTCGGCTGGAAAGACTCGGAAAAGCTGATCAGGGATCTGGCTGCGCTGATGTAGGGACTTCGCAGAAAACCAGCCGGCGGCCCGCAGCAGACACAGGGAGGAGCGGGCTGCTCCTCTCTGTGATACAATCGCCTATGACCTGTTTTGATATCATCTTCCCTCTGGCGCTCGGACCACTCACATACCGTTGTCCGCCCGGGATCCAATTCGGGCTCCAGTCCGGACTTGAACACGGCCCCGAACACGGCTCTGATCATGGCATCGAACCCGGGATGATCGTCACGGCGCCGCTCCGGAACAGGCTTGCAAAGGGTGTCGTGCTGCGCAGAAACGACTCTCCCCCGACCGGCCCCCTGAAGGACCTATTTGCTGTCGAAGGCCCCGGACTGCCAAAGTCCATGGTGCGGCTGCTCGTATGGATGTCGGAGTATTACCTTGCCCCGGAAGGCCTTCTTCTGAAACAGACCGTCCCCCCCGAGGTCTTCGAAAAGACCTCTCTCCATAAGCAGAGAAAAGCGGCGGGAGGAAGGCAACTTGAATTCCCCGAAGCCCTGCCATGCGATCCGGGCCGACTCGATGATGCCCTCAAGGAGAGACGCTTCCATCCATTTCTCTACCATGCGGACTCCTCGCTCCATGAATATGCCCTGGCCCGATCGCTCGCCGAAAAGACAAGCAACCTGATCGTCCTCGTTCCCGAGATATCCCATGCGGATATGCTCTACCGTTCTCTTCACGGCCAGTTTCAGGAGCGTGTCTGCGTCCTGCACAGTGAGATGTCAAAGGGCAGGCGGTCGGCATATGTGGACGGAATAATGGACGGCAGGCACGACATCGTCATCGGAAACAGGCTCGCCCTCTTCTCTCCGCTGAAGAAGGTCTCCTGCATCCTGGTGCTGCAGGAGCACAGCGTCTTTTACAAGATGGAAGACGGCGTCAGATTCCACCTGAGGGACGTGGCGGTCAAACGGGCCTCTCTCGAAAAGGCTGCGGTCGTGCTCTCGTCGATCACCCCCTCGATCGATTCGTACTATAACGCACTCACCGGGAAGTATGAACTGATATGCACTGGTCATCCGGCACCCTCCCCCCGCATCTCTGTAGTCGATATGCGATACGCGAAGAAGGCCTCGCGCGGTATTTCGAAGACCGCAGTGAATCTGGCAGGCAGCAGGCTCGGCATCGGCAAAAAAGTGATGTTTGTCGTGAACCGGAAGGGGTACGCAACGCTGCTCTGCCGTGAATGCGAGAATATCGAGGCATGTCCGGAATGCAATATCCCGACGGTCATGCACAAGGACGGCATGACGATGCGGTGCCACTATTGCGGCCGGGAGACAAAAATCCCGATGCTCTGCAGCCGCTGCAAAAGCCCCTCACTCGAACCGGTCGGCTCGGGAACCGAACGGGTGCAGGAGGAACTGGAAAAATTGCTCCGCACAAAGGCTCTCGTCATCGACAGGGACAGGATAAAAAAACGATCCGACCTGACCTCCGCTCTGAAAACCCTTTCTGAAGGCGGGTCAAACCTTATCATCGGCACGAAACTCCTGACAACCCATATCAGCATTCTCGACAGGTTCTCGCTGGCCGTTGTCCTGAATATCGACGCCTCGATGAACTTCCCTGATTTCAGGGCGTCGGAGAAGGCCTATGCCGAGCTTTCCTCCCTCCTCGATAATCTTGAGACCGAAGGCGATCTGCTGATCCAGACACGTAACCCGGCAAACCCCATGCTGAAGTATTTCAAGTCCGGGGATTACCGCTCGTTCGTAAACGAAGAACTGCAGATGAGGAAGACCCTGTCTTTCCCCCCGTTTTCGAGGATGGCTGCGGTCACAGTCGCGGGACGTACCGATCTGTCCCAGACGATTATCCGGCACATCCGCAGCATCAGCCAGGGGGTCGAGGTGCTCGGCCCTGTCTCTTCCGCTGCGCGGCACGGGGGTACACCTCAGTTATCCATAATTCTGAAGGCTGCGGACAGGAGGGCTTTGAACCGGACCGCCCGTTCGGTGGCTGACGCCTTTGGGGACCGGAAAGATGTCCTTGTCAGAATCGATGTGGACCCGGCCTGAGGCCGGAAGGACATGCTCATCCGGTTCAGCCTGCAGGGCACCCTCGCATCCCATGGAAATATCAAGCCGGATTCGGATGCATCGCAATCCGCGCCAATAGGGCCGGCCTCTGCGGGCAGACGCTTCGCGGACAGGACGATTCAGATCTGTAAGAATAAAGAAAGGCTGATATGTTAAAATAACGCATGGAATATGGGTTTAAGGGGCGGCTTACTCTGACGTGGTTATTTGTCCTCTACTTCTCCTCTTTTGCCGTCTCTCAATTGACTTATCACTGTCCGGACAAGAATTTAGTCGCGCTGACAGGAAAACGGGAAACGTGCTTTACAAGCAAACTGAGTTTTGTGCTGCTGGATCTCCTGTCCAGGAACAATACTGATAATGATGACGACTCTGACGACGTAGCCGATAGCGACTCTATTCTGCTTCGCAAAAAGCGCGCAATAGTATCATATAAAAACTCCCTGACTCGCATCTCATTATACGCAAATACGCCTTCCGAGATATTAACACTCCCCGCTCCAGCGGTACAATATTCATCTTTTTCCACTGACTTTTCAGGGTGCGATCAGATAGCGTCTTCATTTCTTTCCGGCCTTTCTCCCCCCTCTGCCTGAGTTCATATTCCTTGTCGCTAAATTAATTCGCCGTATTTGTCCTGCCTCCACACGGCCTTAAAGAAGAACTGCGGGACAAAGTAATACGCCGTTTCAGCGACCGATGCTATTCGATGATCCTTTTTCAGGAGGAAATGAATGAACAGATTGTCAGTACTGATTCCCGTATACAATGCGGAAAATACTATTACCCTCCTCTGCAATTCGCTGGTTGCGCTATACGCGCGAAAGTACGACCTTGAAGTCGTACTTGTAAACGACTGCAGCACTGATTCATCCGATGCTGCATGCAAAAAGCTGCAGGAGGAATACCCGCAGGTCATAACCTATGTCAAGCTGTCCCGGAATTTCGGGGAGCATGCAGCCCTGATGGCCGGCCTTCATTATGTAACCGGAGACTACTGCGTGATGATGGACGACGACCTCCAGAACCCCCCCGAGGAGATCGAAAAACTGCTCGACGAGGTTCGGAAAGGATTCGATGTAGTCTACACATACTATCCTGAGAGAAAAGACAGTCTTTTCCGGAAGATCGGGAGCAGTTTCAACGACCTCATCGCCACACTGCTGCTCGGGAAACCCCGGAGTCTCTACCTCTCGAGCTTCAAGGCTGTCAACCGGTTCCTCGTTAATGAAATAATGAAACACGACGTGCCGAATCCATATATCGACGGAATTATAGTGAAGACAACCTCTAATATCGGAAAGGTTATGGTACTGCACAGGGAGAGGTCCTACAACCGCTCCGGCTACACACTGGGCAAACTGATCTCCCTGTGGGGAAACATGGTCGTAAATTTTTCACTCATACCGATGAGGATGGCCGGCATAGCAGGAGGCATGCTGATCGTGTCCTCATTGGTATACGCTCTGTATAAGGCGTATGACGACATCCATACAAAGGGAACCTTGTCTGATTATGAGCAACTCATGTCCGCCAACCTCATGTTCAGGGGGATTACGCTCGTTGCTATCAGCGTGCTGGGAGAGTATGTGGGCAGGATATACCTGCTTCTCAATAAGAACCCTCAATATGTTGTCCGCGAACTTCTGGCCTCAAGAAAGAAGCCGCGTGCAGTCGAGTATCTAAGGACTCCTGGGAAGAAGGATTGAAGTGGATAATATCCAGAACCTCATAGAAGAACTCAGAATAATCCTTCGTCAAAACGGCCTGCTTCCGGCTGACGCTGTATGCCCGAACGAGTTCGGTTTTGACCCTGATACATCGTTTGATCTATTTATCTCGAGGACTATCGGGTTCGCCGTGCATAGCGATGAGGAGGTCAGCAGTTGGATCGACATGAGGCGGAGCGAAGCGAACCTCATGACTGATGTTATCCCGATAAGCAGCATCGAAAAGTGGGAGGTGGCCCCTTGCAGCGGAAATATATCGCACGATTCGGGCAGATTCTTCAGTATCATAGGTCTGTCGGTCCGGCATCGCACCGCGTCGGGTGATATATCATGGGATCAGCCGATTATCGAGCAGCCTGAGGTCGGTATCCTTGGAATACTTGCCGCCCGCTTCAGCGGTGTTATTCACTTCTGCCTGCAGGCGAAGGTAGAGCCCGGGAATATCAACTCTATGCAGCTTGCACCCACGGTCCAGGCTACTTACAGCAATTACAGCCAAGTGCATGGGGGGACGCTTCCCCTGTATATCGACCGCTTTCTCGATCCCCGGCCGCAGAGGATACTCTTCTCGAAACTTCAATCGGAAGACGGGGGACGCTTTCTCTTCAAATCCAACAAGAACATGGTCATATCCGTGGATCCCGATGAAATGGGCGAGTTACCGGACAACTTTATATGGTTGACACTCAGGCAGATCAATTCACTGATGCGTCGTGACAATCTCATCAATTCATGTACAAGGAGTGTACTTTCATGCCTGATCTGAGATGTGATACAGCGGAGGGAACCGACAGGGGATCCCTTCTCCGGCCTGCCCTTGAGGCCATAAGGAAACACAAACTGAATAATCTCTTTGACATTGCACAAATCTCCCTGAAGATAGAACAGCTGGCTGCGCCCCTCGATTCCCGGAAATACCTGCACAGGACCGGTGAGCTCATCCAGTGGCTTGACGACGAACGTTCACAGAATCACATACTAGCCAAAAGACTTGACCTTAATGCTCTTACCGAGTGGCAGAAGGATACCAAAGGCTTCTTTTCAAATAAGCGCGGCAAGTTTTTCAAGATCGTGGGAGTGAAAACGTCCTCTCCCGGCCGGGAGGTGCCGGCGTGGAGTCAACCTATTCTGGATAATGAAGGCACAGGGATTATAGGCCTGCTTATGAAGAAGCTTCAAGGCGTGACGTACTTTCTCATGCAGGCGAAGGTGGATGTGGGAAACAGGAATATAGTCCAGCTCGGACCTACCGTCCAGTTCAATCCCGGGAATTATATAGACAATGAAAAATTGCAGAAGCCGTTTCTTTTCAATGAATTTCAGCATGCACAGAAATTCATCACCGTGATGGACACCATGCAGGCGGAAGAAGGAGGCCGATTCTATAAGGAAGAAAACTGCCACAGGATTCTGATGCTCCCGGATCGAACAGAACTGTCCGTTCCGCCTCAGTACCGCTGGATCGCCTATGCGCAAATCCAGTTCTTTCTGCATCTTGGCGATACCGTGAATTCCTCGGCGCGGAGCATACTCTCCTGCCTTATCTGAAAGAGTCTGCTCCATGATAATGTACTGGCAATATCTCGATGAGTACTCCCGCCACCGGGAAGAACTTCTGGCGATCACCGACAGGGTCTTTTCTTCCGGACGACTGATCCTCGGTAATGAAGTAACCGCCTTCGAAAAGAGCTTTTCCACGTACTGCGGAGTATCCTACGGTGTAGGTGTAAACTCCGGCACCGATGCCCTTTTTCTGGCCCTCAAGGCACTGGGGGTAGAAGACGGCGACGAGGTCATCACCGTCTCCAACACCGCTGTGCCGACTGTAGCTGCCATACGCGCCGCGGGAGCCAGGCCTGTATTTGTTGACGTGGAACGGGACACCTTCCTGATGGATGTCACACAGATCCCTGCGGTCCTCAACAGAAGGACACGATGCCTGATCCCGGTACATCTCTTAGGCCAGCCCGTGGACATGATCCCCCTCCGTGACATAGCAGAGCAAAAGCATCTCTTCATTATCGAGGACTGCGCCCAGGCGGCAGGCGCCGACTACAGGGGCTCGAAGGTAGGAAGCCTCGGCACGATAGGTGCGTTCTCGTTTTATCCCACCAAGATACTCGGGGCCTTCGGCG
>JAKAIE010000073.1 GCA_021814475.1 Nitrospirota bacterium | reverse complement strand
GGGTCGGCCTCCATCTTCCGCAGAAGGTCCCTCTCTTCTTCAGAAGACAGTTCTCCGTCAAGGAGTCTGTGAATCTGCTCCAGTTCCCTATCCATCAGGCTGTTGCCTCTTCCCTAAATATTTCTTCAGACACTCCCTTGCCCTGTAAGTCTTGACCTTCAGCGCGTTGACGCTCACCCCAAGGAGCGCCTCCATCTCCCTGTAATCCAGACCCTCGATGTGTTTTAAAATGATAACCTGCCTGTAGTCTTCGGGCAGCGCAGAGAGCGCGGCCTGAAGCTCCCTCGACGACTGTTTGTCCGACAGGGCAGCTTCGGGGTCGGAGCCCCTGGCCGCAGCAGGTTCCTCGATCTCATCCAGGGGAAGCATGTTCCTGTGGACCCTCAGATGGTCCCTGCATTTGTTCATGGCGATGCTGCAAAGCCATGTGGAGAACTTCGAGTCGTTCCTGAAGTCCGCCAGCGCCCCGTAGGCGGAGATGAAGCTCTCCTGGGCGATGTCCCTCGCGGAATCGGCATCCCCCAGCATCCGGTATGCAACGTTATAGATCATCTCCTGATACCTTTCGACAAGCACTGCATAAACCTCGGCATTGCCCTTCCTGCATTGCTCAATTATAAAATACTCTTCTTTCTGTAGGGTCATTCATTTCTGCATGTATGTAGTCAATTCTGTTCTTATGACGACAACCGTTTAAAAAAGTTACACCTTCGGTCACTGTTTCCCGAACAGGAAGACCGAATTCCTTCCCCCGAGGCCATCGTCGGCAAAGGGCACTTCCGGGTCCAATACCCATTTCTCGCCATCTATGAGGAACAGATACTCGTAACGGCCCTCGGCCAGGGGAATTGCTATTGTCCAGACCCCGTCGCTGTCCGGTCCTGCGAGAGGATCTTTCTCCGCATCCCATTGATTGAAACTGCCCGCCAATGTTACTTTTTTGGCGCCCGGGGCCCTGATCGAAAAACGGACTCCGGCTTCATCCGCATGAGGACCGAGGTATCTGACACTGCACCCGCAGGAAAAAACGATAAGAAGCAAGAAGAACCCATAGAAGGTTTTGTTCATGGAATCCTTTAAAGTCCTTGATATGCTGCCTGCGAACTGTAATTTATTATAGCAGATCAGCGCCGCAGTTCTTTGGATCCGTCCGTTCGTGGAAACAGCCCCATGAACATAACTTAATCCAACTCCGCTGCGGTTTTTGATATCA
Organism: Nitrospirota bacterium; assembly: GCA_021814475.1. GTDB lineage: Bacteria > Nitrospirota > Thermodesulfovibrionia > Thermodesulfovibrionales > UBA6898 > PALSA-1316. The sequence goes on along the minus strand of JAKAIE010000073.1, from coordinate 13,546 downwards.
TGTATCCACGCGTGCATCGCCGCAGTGAATATCTGACATGGATGGAGGGCGCGAGATGAGCACCCTGAGGAAGCTGTTTCTGCTAGCTGTCTTTGCGGCAGCCGCATTGGCCTGTTTCGTCCCCGCTGCATCAGCAGGCGCCGCTGCCGGGGCATACCCTGCCCATATCACGGGCGCCTTCGGCCAGAGGCCCGATACCGCGGTGACCTTCGGGCAGACCGATTCAAGGGTCCTGAAGGTGATTTCGCTCCTCGAAAAGAAGACGGACGACCCGAAGGTGATCGGCAGGCTGCGCAGTAAGATCTCTGCCCTGGGAGAAAAACGCCTGCAGATGGTCTCTTCCCTGTCGGACCGGATCCTGAGCAAGGAGCATACGGCCGAGTCAGATGTCGCCTTTCTGCTGGTGACGGCCCTGATCGTCTTTTCCTGAGCATGGATATTATCAACCGCATTGTTCTGAACGGGAAGGTCATGGAGGCGCGCATGTCCCGCAGGAGACGTCTGAGGGATGTCCTGAAGGGGCCGGGTCATGTTCTGTATCATGTCTTTCTGATAGTGCTTAGCGCCTCTATCGCCCTGTCACTGCCGGCGGTGGTCAACTTCATCGCCGGGAAATTTCTCGTCTACTGGGCGGTTGTCGGAAGTGAAGAGATTTTCCTGACCTCGATCGAGATCGCCCTGGCCGTGACGCTTGTCTTCACCTTCAATTACCTCGGCAGCAGCTGGAAGGACCGCAGGCTCGCACGTATGGCGAAATCCGCCGGTCTTGTCTTCGTCTCCTCGGCGCGCGGCTTCCTTGCGAAGAGGCGGCACCGGAGGATAAAAGAAGATGAGGGGATCGCACGCGACCTGATGCTGATCGGGTCGACCGGGCACCGGACCTTTACGGACGAGCGGGGAGAACTGCACAATGTCATCAGGCAGTGCCGGCAGGCAAAGGTGATGCTCCTGAATCCCTACAGCGAAGGCGCCAGCATACGTGCAAAGGGTATCCTTGATCCGGATATAAGCCTTGAGATCTTCCGGTGCCAGATCAGGCTGAGCATTGATTTCCTCAAGGAGTTGAGGGGGCTCCAGAAGAACATCAGGCTGAAACTCTATGACGACACCCCGTTTTTGAAGCTGGCGATATCAGGGGACTTCATCTGGATGAAACGCTACCACCCAGGTCTCGACGTGCAGTGCATGCCTGAGTTTGTCTTCCGCCATAACGCCAATCCGGGGAGCCTTTATGCCACTTTTTATGAGTACTTTCAGCTGTGGTGGAACAACCCCGGGATCCCCGAGTACGACCTGGATACCGACGAGCTCGTCTACCGCGACCGCGCGGGGAACGAGGAGAGAAGGGAAAGATTGTTCCTCGGGGAAGATGCCGGCGTTGCCGAAGAGACCGCCGGTTCCTGCCCGGGCAGCGCCTGCAATCCATAAAAGAACCCTGCCGGGGCGCCCCCGCCGTCGGCAGGGACCTGCGCTGAGGTATCCCGGCTCTCCTGCCGCCTTCCACAAAATACGGGCATATCCATTCTTGACAGGAATCGCCTGCCCCCGGTAAACTTAAACATACGTTTAAAACACTCATTTAAGGGGCTTTTGTGGATACCAAAGAGGAGATTCTCAACGCTGCCGAGGTCCTTTTCGCGCGCGCGGGATACCATGCCGCATCGATGAGGGCGATCACGGAGAGTGCAGGGGTTAACCTGGCTCTCGTCAATTATCACTTCGGCTCCAAGGAGGCATTGCTTGAGGCCGTGATCGCGCGGAGATTGCGGCCTGTTAACGAACTCAGGCTCAGGAGACTGCAGGAGATACGAAGCAGGGCGGGAGAGCGGAATATAAGCCCTGATCTCCCGGAGATTCTCCGGGCATACATCGAACCGGTCTTCGGCACGGGCGAATCAGAGCGAGGCTGGGCGGATTTTGCGAACCTTATCGGAAGGGCATTCACGGAGACCGACGAGACAGCTCAAAAGATATTGCTGCGGCATATGAAGCCGGCGAACCAGCTCATGCTCGAACTGCTCGGGGCGGCCCTCCCGGACCTGTCCGGGCAGGAGGTTTTCTGGAGATACCAGTTTCTGATAGGAGCGCTCGGCCGCGCCATACGCATGAACTCCAGCCCCGGGTATGAGCGGTTGAAGAAGAACTTTGAGGCAGATTCCGAAACCTTGATCAGGATGCTGGTCTCCTTTGCGGGTGCGGGCATGGGTAGCGGCGAACGCCGGGAGGGGCTGCGATGAGACAGATCCTTCGTGCCCTGCAGCACAGAAATTACCGTCTCTACTTCGCAGGGCAGGGGGTTTCGCTCGTAGGGACCTGGATGCAGACCCTGGCAATGAGCTGGCTTGTATACCGTCTTACCAGGTCTACAGTCCTTCTGGGCACTGTGGGGTTTTTCAGCCAGATACCGTCTCTTGTCGTGACCCCGCTGGCGGGCGTCCTGGCGGACAGGGGAAATCGCCTCCGGAAGCTGATCATTATCCAGTCGCTTGCAATGCTTCAGGCCTTTATTCTGGCGTTTCTGGTTTTGACCGGAAGGATCGAGGTCTGGCATATCCTGGTGCTCAGTGCCTTGCTGGGCTGCGTCACTGCCTTTGATATACCCACACGCCAGTCGTTCGTGATCGAGATGATCGGGCAGCGGGAGGACCTCGGCAACGCGATTGCGCTGAACTCGTCGCTCGTCAACGGTGCAAGGCTGATCGGCCCTTCTCTCGCGGGAATAATGATTGCCGTCATCGGCGAAGGTGCCTGTTTTCTCCTCAACGGGATCAGCTACCTGGCGGTACTGGGCGCGCTGCTTGCGATGAGAATGCACCCGGGAGAACGCATATCGCGCCGTTCCCGGATCTGGGGTGAGATCAGGGAGGGTTTTGCCTACGCCTTCGGCTTTTCCCCCATCAGATCTCTGCTGTCGCTCCTGGCGCTCATGAGTCTGGCGGCCATATCGTATCAGGTCCTTATGCCCGTGTTTGCAGGGGAGGTTTTGCACGGCGGACCGAATACCCTCGGCTTCCTTATGGGTTTTTCCGGTGTCGGAGCACTTAGCGGGAGCGTGTATCTGGCGTCACGGAGAAATGTCAGGGGCCTCGGAAGAGTCATCGTTGCGGCGTCGTTGGTCTTCGGTTTCGGCATGATCGCCTTCTCCTTTTCGGGGCATCTTTGGCTTTCGATGCTGCTGATGATCTTTATCGGCTTCGGCATTATGGTTCAGATGGCGGCATGCAACACTATTTTGCAGAGCATCGTCGACGATGACAAAAGGGGCAGGGTGATGAGCCTGTTTACCATGGCGTTTATGGGGACTACCCCGTTTGGCAGTCTGTTTGCAGGATGGCTGGCAAGCAGAATCGGCGCGCCGCACACGGTCCTGGCAGCGGGTATCTGTGCGCTTGCCGGCTCGCTCTTTTTTGCCCGCAGACTCGATAAGCTGAGGGAGAGTGTCCGCCCGATCTATGAGGCAAAAGGCATATGAAATTCCTTCCGGGCCTGTCGAAAAGGTACGGGGCGGTTAGGCTATCCCTCCTGTAGAAGCCGAAGCTGGTTGGCTGATCCTGACCGGCAGAACCTGAAAGCCATCGCGTTCGGGGAGCGGTCTGATATTTTCTGAAGTTATAAGATCAGGCGGTCTGTTGTATTGAACTTCACGTTGACAGCAGGCCGCGTATTCTTAACAATGAAGTCAGAACGGTCGCGCTGAAAGGTATGGTGGCTGCCGGGGCTGGGGCGCGCACGGGTATTCCGGGTGCATTGAGCCTTTGGTGCGGCCGCCGGGAAAGGAGAAGGACGAATGGGAATGGAACACGGTAACGCCTTGAACGAAATCCTTAAACATCTGGCCGAGGATATCAGGTTGTTTATCGAGCTTTCTCTTCAGGAATCGGACGCCTCCTGGGACGAGTGGCTTGATCTGGTCCGAAAGAATGTCAGTGTGCGGTGCTGGGAGAGGAAGGACTGTCATAACATATCCTGCCCGGCCCGTAACAATTATAAGGAAAGATGCTGGCTGGTGGCAGGCACGATGTGCGGAGGCAAGGTCCAGGGCGAATTCGCCCTGAAGTATAAGAGTTGCACGCAGTGTGATGTCTATGTAGAGTCGGTATTTGGAGACCCGGCTACTGAAATCTATGAACATGTCCTGACGCTGGTACATAGTTTCAGGACCACTCAGGCACGATTGAAGACACTGGCCACCAGGGATCCGCTGACCGGACTTTACAACAGGAACTATTTCAACGAGATAATCCTTAACGAAATAGAAAGAACGAAACGCTACGGGAATTCCTTTTCTGTGGTGATGCTCGATATCGACAATTTCAAGTGGATAAACGACAATTATGGTCACATCTTCGGCGACAAACTCTTGAAGGATTGTGCAGGGATACTCACTGACTGCGTCAGGGCTGCGGATATCCTGGTCCGGTATGGCGGTGATGAGTTCGTGATAATTATCCCGGAGGGTGAGCGCAATAAATGCACGGAGGTCATTCAACGCCTTGACAGCAGGATCGGCGAATGGAACCTGAGATACGCCAACCCGGATTACAGCCTGTCGATCAGCTCCGGTTGTGCAAGCTATGAGCAGGGCAGGGAAATAATGGCCGTGCTGAAAGAGGCCGATGAAAGGATGTACCTGGCAAAAAAGGCGTCATGAAAGAACAGTGCAGAGACGAATGTGCATTCCGGTATCCCTGTCTTTTGACCCCGTCCCTGACGATTTGATACAATAGATTCATTGTAGCGCAACTATTTAACAAGGAGAGTCGAGTATGCGGAGATATGCGATTGTGGCAGTTTTTGTGGCAGTTTTGCTGGCGGTGGCGGGTTGCCAGGGGGGGGCGGGCTCATCCACGCCCGCGCCAAAGAGCACGCCGGAACTGCAGCAGGTGCTGGCTTCGGGGAAGAAGACGGTCGTCTTCTTCCTCAACCCCGAGGGAGGACCCTGCAGGCAGCAGAATGAGATCCTCAAGAAGCTCTATGAGGACAGGTCCGGAAACTTCAATGTGGCCTTCGTCAGCGCGATGAAGCAGGAAGACGAGAAGGCGTTTTATGACTACGGTATCAGGAGTCTGCCGTCTCTGGTCCTCGTCGACAGCAAGGGCATGATCAGCAACCACTTCCCGCCTGGTATCCAGTCGTATGAAACCGTGGCCCAGGCCCTCGATACCGCCAAATAATGGACCTCGGCATTGCCGGCATCTCCCTTGCCGTGGGCGCGGGCCTGGCCAGCGTGCTGTCGCCGTGCGTGCTGCCTGTGGTGCCGGTGATCGTCGCCGGTGCGGAGAAGAAGGATCGCCTCCGGCCGCTTCTCATCGTCACCGGTCTTGCCATGACCTTCATGATCATGGGCGCGCTGTCGGCCCTCTTCGGGTCATTTCTGGCAGGCAGAACAAGGCTTATCGAACAGGCGGGCGGGGCGGTGATCCTCCTCATGGGGTTCATGGTCTTCTTCGACGTCAGCCCGTTCAAACGTCTCTACAGGCTTTCCAACCTTCGTGTGAGGGGTGAAGGCAGGATAGGGGGGTTAGTGCTCGGCATGGCGCTCGGCGTCGTCTGGGTGCCCTGCGTCGGGCCTTTGCTGTCGAGCATCCTTGCGATGGTAGGCACGGGAGGCCAGGTGGGGAAGGGCGTCCTCCTCCTTGCATTCTATTCACTCGGATTTGCGGTTCCGATGCTGGCGGTCGCCTATTCATCCCATCTCCTGCAGCGGCGGCTGACCGCAATCTCAAGGCACGGGGCCCTCATGAGGTACCTGAGCGGCGGGGTGCTTGTCGCCTTCGGTGTCTATACAGTTCTGATCGGCAACTTCGCCTTCTAGCCTTCACGCGGCAGCTATCTGCAGGCGTATTGAACAGAATCCATTAAGAAAATCTCCAAAAAAAACCGGCAAGGCGTTATATGCGCCCTGCCGGTTCCTGTATCGCTTCAACTCCGGAACGAAGAATGCTGCGGTCTACTTCCTCTCGTCCATACTGCTGAAGATCTTTACTTCCTTCAGGGAGTTCGGGTCCACCTTGGAGGAGTGGCACATTGCGCAGAAGTTCTGCATGTTGGCGCCCTTCGCAGTATCGACCCTGAGGTATTTATAGTTTGGATTGGAGGGATGCGGGTCATGGCAGCCCACGCATTCGAGCTTCCCGTCCCTGAGAGCCACCTCGGGGACCGTGGCCCTCTTCGGGTTCGGCGTCACGTTGAAGGGATGGCTGTGATTCGGGGAAATAGGGGCTATTCCCAGACCGCCATTTTCAGGCGTTTCATGGCAGCCCAGACAGAGGGCGGTTATTCCGGTGAACGGCTGCTTCGTCCGCGGGTTGATCGCCTTTGAATTCGGCGTTACGGCAAAGATCAGCTCACCCTTGGCGGTATGGATACCATGACAGCCTGTACAGGTGAGGGTGTCGTGAGGGCCGTAGGCCGAACTGAGAGCCGGCAGAGCCAGAAGGAGAAACAGGACGCTGAGATGCTTCACATACGACATGGATGATACCTCCCGAAAAAAAATTTGTCTATTGTACAAAAGGCGCCGGCTAAATTCCAACTCTTTACGGTTAAAATCGACGGGAGGGTTGCAAAAAACGCAACGGCATCAGATCCCGGCCTGTGAGGAGTCCCTCACGGCATCCCCTTTTCGGTTGGGAGGAACAGGGTGCTGCAGAAACGCTTAGTGGCAGTTTCGGGATAATGTCCGGGGACGGCGACAGCAGGATGTCCCCTTCTGCTGGATGTCAAAGGTTTCGAGTGTGTACGGGCATATGTACCCGGCCCCGGACTTTCCACCCGCATCCCTGAGACAGTGCTCAAGTGAGAATGAGCATATCTCTTTCCCGCTTTGATGCCTCCGGCCGACTCTCTTGCCTGATGGTGTTAAGGCGCAATTCATGACAACGTCACCTCTCCATGATATATTTATGGATTTGACCCTCAGTCATCCATATACAAGCCCTGTGCCCGTACCCCGATTTGACAGGAAGTCTAAGTGTTCATCAATAAAATCAGGCAGATACCAGAGTTTCCAGGGATCGTCCCACATGCGGGTGCAGTGAGAGTATATGGTGCATGCCACATATGTGTGGCGAAAATGTGTGGCATCAGAGACCCGGGCAGATATTCGCGACAGGGTGTGCTGCCGGTTATGCGGTCAGCCTCCTGATCCATTGGCGAGCGGAGGCGCTGCTGGAAAAAAGGCGTACTACATACTGAAATGGCTTCCTTGCGCAGCGTCCCGCAGAGTGATATCCTTTTCCCATGACCGTCACACAATCTGGAGACATGCCTCCTTTGGTGAACTCCCTGCTCCGGCCGGATTTTTATCCGCATAAACCTGCATCCGTGGAGCTCATCCAGACGCATATCTCGTGGGTCTTTCTGGCAGGAGACCGCGTGTATAAGATCAAAAAGCCGGTTGATTTCGGATTCCTCGATTTTTCGACTCTGAGGAAGCGCGGCAGTGCCTGCAGCGAGGAGGTGCGCCTGAATCGCCGGTTGGCAGGGGATATGTATCTCGGCACAGCCCCGGTCTATCGCAGGGGTGAGGCCTTTTCCCTTTCTCCACCCGGCCGTATCGTTGAACATGCGGTTGTGATGAAACGCCTCCCTGCCGACCGCCTCCTCTCGGTGATGCTCTCCGATGGCAGGGCGACCTCCGCGGATATACGCATGGTGGCACGGAGGATCGCAAAGTTTCACGCCGGGGCTGAGCCTGCAATGCCGGGTCTTTGCGGGTTGCCGGTTCTCAGAAGGAACCTGCTGCAAAACTTTCAGCAGACCCTGCCGTATCTCGGCAGGACGGTGCGGGAGAGGGATTACCTTTCTGTCTGGGATTACACCCGTGATTTTCTCGCACGCCGCAGGACGCTTCTGGAAAAACGCATCAGGGACGGCCGCCTGCGTGACGGCCACGGCGACCTGCATGCCGAGCATGTATGCCTGGACAGGCCGGTCAGGATTTTTGACTGCGTAGAGTTCAGCCCGGCTATACGGCAGGGAGATGTTGCCGCTGATATCGCCTTCCTCTACATGGACCTGCTCTATCACCGCCACCCTGTCTTTGCCCGTGAACTCATGGAGGAGTACCTCCGGCGCACCGGAGACTGGGAACTGCGCCTGCTCGTGCCGTTTTACGCCTGCTATCGCGCAGTGGTGCGCGAGAAGGTCGAGAGCTTCCGGCTGGCGGACCCTTGTATAGGTCCTCGCCAGAAGAACGCTGCCGCCCGGCGTGCGGCGCGCTATTTTACGCTTGCCCGGGAGCTGGCGGAAGCCGATGCCAGACCCCGTCTGTTTATCGTAGGGGGTCTGCCGGGCAGTGGCAAGAGCACCGTTGCCGCTGCCCTTGCCGAAAGGACGGGCGCGGACTACCTGAACTCTGATGTGGTACGGAAGGGACTTGCGGGTGTACGGCCCGAGACGGTGATGGCGGCGACCTTCGGGGAGGGGATCTACAGCCGGTCCATGACCGTGCTCACCTATGGAGAGATGTTCGTCCACGCTGAACGCTCCATCAGGGCGGGCAGTAGTGTTGTGCTCGATGCGACCTTCAGCCGGGAGACCTGGAGGCGGAAGGCCCGGGGGCTGGCGAGACGGACTGGCGCCTCCGCGGTCGTCGTCGAATGCCACTGTCCCGCGGGTGTTGCGCGGAGCAGGCTCCTCGACCGTAAGGAGCGCGGTGGCATCTCCGATGCGGGATGGGAGGTCTATAAAAAAATGCGCGGCCGGTATGAACCTCCTCCGCACGGGACTGTCCGCGTTGATACGACGCGGTCCACGGAAGAAGGCCTCGCCGCGATAGCCGCGGCCGCGCATCCCTTCCGGGCGTCATAGGCAGTCAGTTCGTTTATAATAGAGAGCTGATACTTCTGAATCCCATCAAAATACCGGAATAAGGAGGCCGTGACATGACAGAGCGGCTGTTCAAATATATGCGAGAGGACTTCGGCGATCTGCCGGTTCGCCTCAGACATCTGACGATCCATCTCAATTTTCTCGATGACGCGGTCGAGGCGGCAAATTGTCTTGAGATGCAGGCCCTGCACGATCTGGGGGAACTTTCCCTTGACGCCAATGATCTCGAAATAATCTCGATCGAATCGGTAGCCGGTCCTGACGATACGTCGGGGTACGGACTGGAGCACGTCTATCACAGGGACCGGAACAGGATCGTCATAACCTTCGGCCAAGGGATGGCGAAGGGCCAGATCTTCTGCATCAGGACCCGCACCCGGTGCCGTCCTTCGGACCATATCCTCGAGGGGATCTATAAAGACACGACCCCTCCCGGCGCGCCCCAGCAGTATATGTCTCAGTGCCAGCAGTGGGGCTTTCAGAGGATCATGCCGATCATCGACGACTGCAGGGCAAAGTGCACCTTCACCACGACGATCGAGGCGGACAGCGCCTATACGCACCTGATCAGCAATGGCAATATAAGCAGGAAGCTCAACCCCGGCGGCAGACCGGTCAAAAAGCCCGGAGACCCGTCCCGGCAGGTGATCACGTACGAAAACCCTGTGCCGATGGCCCCGTATCTCTTTATCGCCTGCGCCGGCACCTGGGATGCGCTCGTTGATCAGGTGACCTATCCTTCGGGCAGGGCGGTGAGGCTCGAGTACCTTGTACCCCCGGGTGCGGTTGATGAGGCGCGCATCCCGATGGAGATCCTGAAGGAGTCGGTCCTCTGGATCGGGAGGACCCAGGACTACGAATACACCGGGGATACCTACCGGACGATCTGCATGAACAAGTCGAACTTCGGGGGGATGGAGAACGTCGGCAATACCACAATCGTTACCGACGCGGCCCTGATCAACGAACATACCCTCGACTCCGCGCTCCTCTACTCGCATGCAGTGATCGTCCACGAGTTCGAACACAACCAGTGCGGCAGCGAGACGACGATGGATACGCCGTTCGACGTCTGGCTGAACGAGGCCTACACCGTTGATGTGGAACGGCAGTTCATGGCTCATGTCTTCGACCCTTCGTTCGTCAGGCTCAATCAGGTCGAAGGCATACGGAATCCCCTTCTCGGTCCGCTCACAATGGAGGACGCGGGGCATGTCGGACGCATTGTCCGGGAGGGTTTTAACGAGCCTGACGACCTGATCGACGGAGTCACCTACGTGAAGGCTGCAGAGGTGATCCGCATGCTGAGGCTGGTGATAGGCGAGAAGGCCTTCCACGAGGGGAAGGCCCTCTACTTCTCGCGGTATCATAACGGCAATGCCGATACAGACCAGTTCTTTGCCTGCTTCGGGGAAAAATCAGGGCGGACACTGGAAGAGTTCAGAAAACAGTGGCTGTATACGATCGGCTACCCGAAGGTGTCCGCGGAGTCTGACTATGACCCCGGGACGCGGAGATACCGGATACGGTTCAGGCAGGAGACCCCCCAGGGAGTCGGCCCCTTCCATCTTCCTGTTTCACTTGCGCTGGTGGACAGTGACGGGAAGGATATCGAAGGGACGGCGATGGTCTTCGAACTGAAGGAAAAAGAGTCCGAGCTCGTCTTTGATGAGATCTCGGCGGCGCCCGCCTTTGCCTCGATGAACCGCGGCTATTCATTTTACGGGACCTTTATCCACAAGACCGCGTCTCCGGAGACGCTCGCGCTCCAGGTGAAGCTCGACCCGGATGCCTATAACCGTGTGGATGCGATGAGACAGCTGACCGATATCGAACGGATTCGGCTGATGCATGACCCAGGGGCAGGGGTGAGCGGACGCTGGCTCGAATTATACGGAGAGATCCTCCTGCAGGAGGACCTGCCCGCGGCTCTCAAGTCCTATTTTCTGAGGATAGACGAGCAGCCGATGGACCGGGACTACTCGACATGGTACCGTGAGTTGGTGATCGCCCGCGAGACGCTTATGGGGGCGGTCAACCTCCGCTACAGGGATAAGCTCGTTGCCCTGTTCGATCGCATCAATACCTATGTCCCGCAGGACGGGGAAGCGCCCCATAAAGGCATTGAAGAGAGGATGCTGAAGAACGTGCTCCTGGACCTGATCTCGATCGATGACACCCCCGAGAGCCACGATCTTATCCTCGGCCATTTCAGAAAGGCTACGACCGCCACGGACAGGATCGCGGCCCTTCTGGCCCTCAACAGGAGTTCCTCTCCCCTGAGACATCCGGTGCTGGAGGAGGTTTATACCGCCTGGCATGATCATCTGAGCGGATACGCCAACTATCTGAAAGTCATCTCCAGCGGAACCTGCGATGACGTATTCGAAATGATCGGCGCCGAGGCCGGCCGGCCGGGCTTCACCGCAACTCACCCGACATGGGCGAGGGCGTTGTACCTGCCTATGGCGATGAACAACAGGATGCTCTGGACGGACAGGGGCATCTCCTGGGTGGCAGACAGCGTCATCGGTCTCGCTCCGGTCAATCCCATCACTGCGGGGCGGCTGCTGAACGCCTTCCAGCAGGTGAAGCGGCTGAAACCGGGGCTCCGCGAGAAAGTGACAGCTGCCCTGCAGAGGATAGAGGCCAAGGTGACAGAGGCGCAGAGCCCGTCTGTCTCCGGACAGGTGAGGGCCTATCTGAAGAACTGACGCCGGGCCTGATACAGTTCCTTTTCCGTTCCATGCAGGGGGGCGTATCATCGAAGTGACTGAATGCTTCATAAACACACTGCATCGACAGGATAACCAACCTGTCAAATGTCATCCTTGCGATCTGGGCGCTTCGATGGTTCAAAGTCGTCATTTTATCGTGCAACCGCTTTTTTCATAAGGTGTCGGCATTGTGTTTATTCCGCATCCAGTCACTTCTCCCGTTATCATCAGGCAGAGTGGCGGCTGAATAGCTCGTAAATTCACTGAACTGAAACTGGATCCATTTGGGAGCCGGGACAGCAATGAGCTGAAATAAATTGATTTTCCGCGAGGGTTGTGTTACATTGTCTTACAAGGAGGTGTCTTGTGAAGAACACTCTTACGATAAGATTGCCGGAGGCGCTGCAAAAGGAGCTGGAACTCGAGATGAAGGCCGAAAAGGCGTCCAAGAGCGATATAATCAGGGAAGCTGTCAGCCGTTATCTGGCGGTCAGGAGGTTCCAGAGACTGAGGAAGAAAGTTCTTCCTTTTGCCGAGGCTCAGGGGCTGCTCACCGATGAGGATGTCTTCAGGGAAATATCTTGAGGATTGTCCTCGACACAAATGTGCTTATCGCCGCCTTTGCATCCAGGGGCCTCTGCGCCGAGGTCTTTGAAATCTGCGTAGAAAACCACAGCATAATACTGAGTGATTATATACTTGCCGAGGTTAGGGAAAAGCTCGATCAAAAGGTGCGTCTGCCCCGGCCGCATATCAAAGAGATTATTTCCTATCTCAAGGCGATGGCCGAAATTGTCGAGCCGGCTCCGCTTGCCGCCGGTGTCTGCAGGGGCTCGGACGATCTCAATATTATAGGCACTGCGGTGAGCGGCGGCGCCGAGCTGCTTGTAACCGGGGACGGGGACCTGCTGATTTTGAAGGAATTCATGGGGGTCAATATCGTAACGCCAAGGGGATTCTGGGAGCGGCTGCGGGCTGTTTGAATCTCTTGGCCCTAATTCCCCGGAGCTTACGTGTGTTCCGACACATCAACATCACTTATTACTGATCCCGAAGGCGTATAGGACATCCACCTTGAAGCGGATGCCTTTTTCAGTCCGCAGCTTATCGACCTCCTGGAGGTGCTCCTTTTTGAACTTGGTGAGATCTCCCGGCGAAAGCCGGCCCACCTGGCTTCTCATCCCGGCATTCCAGATGACATCCCACCACTGCGAAGCATCCCTGAGATAATAGCCGTGGTCTTTGCATTGCACCCGCACGTCAGCAAGGCCTGCATCCCCCAGAAGGGCCGCTATGCGGTCTTCCGTGGCGATCTGCTTCCACTTCAGAGGGGGCCTTTCGACGCCGTAGCTTTCCAGCCGGTCACCGAACAGGTCAATCAGTGGCCGGAAGGTATCTTCATGAAAGGCGGTCAGCAGCAGAACGCCTCCGTGTCTGGCCTTCGATGCCATATGGCGAAGCTGCCGGGGCATATCGTCGGCGAAGAAAATGCCGAAGGAACTCACAACCGCGTCAAAGTGCCCGTCAGGAAGGGCCAGTTCGTGCATGTCCATTTCGAGGAACTCCAGGTTCCTGATACCTGCCGCAGCCGCCTTGGCTCTTGCCTGCGCCAGCATGCCAGACGAAATATCAACCCCGGTCACTCTGGCGGCCGGAAACCTGCTGGCGATTTCGAGGGACACATTGCCCGTCCCGGCGGCGACGTCAAGCACTCTGCCGTTTTCAGGGACTTCCAGAAGGGCGGCCAAGCCCCTGGCGGTTTCGATGAAGAAACGGAGAGATGGGTTGTCGTACCCGGACGATACCGAGTCGAACGTCTCTTTCATCATCTTCCTGCGGTCCTGCGCTTCCATGCATCCTCCAAGGGAAAATATTAGGTTTAGTTATGTTAGCACGGAGGGGCTCAATGCTTCTTGGCCAGCGATATAATTTTGCAGATCGCAAAAGGGTTAATTCCTCACAGCAACAGACAAATACAGGGGGACGGGATAGTG
>JAKAIE010000072.1 GCA_021814475.1 Nitrospirota bacterium | reverse complement strand
AAGAAGCATGGATAAATGCGGAATTTGACATGTCGGAGATACTGAATAGAGAATTAGGATGTCGGTGAAAAAGTTGCGGCGAGAAAATCAGTTGAAAAAAGGCTTTCCGCAACAGAAACTATCTATACATTTTTCAGTATGCCAATCAGATACCGTAACGACCTGACCTGTTTCCCCTGACAGATTTTGCAGGCATCCCGGATTTTCCATTCTTCCTTCTTCCGAAAAAGCCGGAAGCAGTTCACGCCAAAATAGCCGGGCAGCGGTATGGTGTTATGTAGCTACTTCAATTTCTTGATGGTGTGGATTGCGACGATCATCTCCGGCATCTCGGCCTCGCGGTCGTTTTTTGTATAGGTGATCGTTACCCTGATCGCGGACGGCAGATAGGGCTTCTCCTCCCCGTCCCAGTCTGACACCCACTCCCCTTCGGCCGTCTGGTCCGGCGGGAGGTCGAAATACTCGAAGGCCAGTTTCCTTACGTCCGGGTCCAGGAGATATGTCTTCCCCCCTGTCTCGTCGAAGACGTCTTCCAGGAAGAAGACTTTTTCTGTCGTCTCCAGCCCCTTGCTGTCGGTGAAGATAGATATCCATTTCAGTCCGGGAAGATCCTCCGGCCCCTTGCCGCGGGCATCAACACTTGTTGTGACGAGGCCGATGCTGCCGGAGGTTCCGCTGAAGAAGAGCTTGGGTTTGCCGCCTTTGCTGACGGTATACGGATATGCCCCGCGCAGCAGCCAGTTCAGCCTGTCGGTGATGATGCGCACCCTCTGCGAATCCTCCGCCCTGGCGTCGCCCTTCTCCTGCGCCCTGTATCCGAGCCTGAGCGCGGCGAAGAGGATTATGACGATTACAGCGGTAAAGGACATCGCCAGGATGATCTCGACGAGCGTGAAGCCGCGGTTATTCCTCGGTCGCATAGATTGTCCTGAGGGCCGAGAGCCTCAGGTGCCCTGAGGGGGGCCACGAGACAGAAGCGGTTATTTCGTAAATCTTCATGGTGCCGTCTTCCGACGAAGCCTTCAGTGAGACCTCCCGGCTTCCCTTGAAGCCATCCTCGATCCTGACCGTCATCTTGGCGTTCCGGGGATCGGCGACTCCGTACGCCTCGTCGAGGATCGAGCGGGCATAGATCACCGCCTTTGTATAATCCTCCGCTTTTTTTGTCGACCGCAGCGTGATCGAAAAGAGCTGGAAGATGGAGACGATCGCCACCCCAAGGAGGGCAAGGGCGATCAGTACCTCAAGAAGGCTAAAGCCGGCGGATTTCGGGTCTGCCGAGGACCTGACTGACCTCGATCGCATATCCCTGGCCTTTTTCATTCTGCAGTTTTATGACACCTCCTGAACTGTCACCCTTCGGGAAAAAGACGATGTCTTTTCCCGTAATCCCTGTCCCGCGGGGCAGGGTGCGGGAAACCAGCGTTTTCCCGTCGCTCCGTTCTATCCCGTAACGGCCCGCCTCTTCGTCTATCTTTACGGTGACGTCTGTCCTTTCGATGACGGCGATCTCCCGCGCCCTCTTCAGCGTCTGATAGATCCGCCGCGCCTCCTGGTTAAAGACGGTGCTGTCGCGGATCCTGCCGATCGAGAAGATGACAACCGCAGACGCAAGGCCTGCGATCACCATTACGATGATCAGCTCAAGGAGCGTGAACCCGTTATTCCCAGCTGTTGATGTCTTTGTTCTCACCGTCTCCGCCGGGGGCTCCGTCGGCGCCGAAGGAGGACAGGTCGTAGTCACCGTGAGACCCCGGGGACTGGTACTGATATGGCTTGCCCCACGGATCGTTCGGTATACCCTTCTTCAGGTAGGGGCCGTCCCACCCCGAAGCCCCGGGGCTGGTATTAAGGGCGGCGAGGCCTTCCGACGTTGTCGGATATCTGCCGGTATCAAGCTTGAAACTGTCGAGCGCCTGCCCTATCATCGCAATCTGCGTCTTTGCCGCCGACTGTTTTCCCTTGCCGACATTTCTGAAAAGGTTCGGTCCTACGATTGCCGCGAGCAGGCCGAGGATGACCATAACGACGAGCAGTTCGATAAGGGTGAACCCCCGCCGGTCGCGGCGCAGGCTCTTCTGTCCATGCAGGGTGCAAATTTGTTCCTTGGAATGATTCATGGTACCTCCTGAATATACTTGTTGTTGTATTATTAACCGTTTCGAGACTGAATGTACATTACACAGGGAAACCTCCCTCGCCCCTCTTTGCCAAAGGGAGGCGCGGAGGGATTTTATGCTGACCATGCGCATCCTCTTTCCAGGCCGTTATCAGAGAGGTATGTCATTGATGCTGAAGATCCCCACCAGCATTGCTATGACGATAAAGCCGACGACCAGTCCCATCAGCAGGATAAGCGCGGGTTCGAAGAGGCTGATGAACCTTTTGATAAGGCTCTTTGTCTCGGCCTCGAAGCGCTCGGCGATGAGCATGAAGGTTTCCTCGAGCCTGCCCGCCTCTTCTCCGACGGCCACCATCTGGCTGACGATCCCCGGGAAGATGCCGCTTTCCTTGAGTGGCAGCGCAAGCCCTCTCCCCTTGCTGACCCCCTCTTCGAGCGCGGCGAGCTGCTTCGAGACGGGATCGTTGTCGACCACGTCCCGGGATATCCTGATCGCCTCGATGATAGGCACCCCGCTCTGCAGGAGCGTCCCGAATGTACGGGAAAAACGGGCGATGACCAGCTTCATGTTCAGGGTCCTGATGCCCGGTATCCTGAGCTTCATGGTGTCGATGTACGTCCTTCCCTCAGCGGTCTTTATATAGCCCCGGACGGCAAGCACCGCGAGGAGCAGCCCCCCCAGGATGAGCCACCAGTATGCCCCGAGGGCGTTGCTGGACTTGATCAGTATCAGCGTTGGCAGGGGCAGCGCCTGACCCATGTCGGTGAATATTTTCGCGAAATTCGGGATGACATAGAGCATCAGAACTGCGATGGCGAGCCCTCCGACCGTTGTCAGCAGTATCGGGTAGATCATCGCCGAGACGATCTCCTCCCGGAAGGCGATGCTCGCCTGGAGGAAGATCGCCAGACGTTTGATGACCGTCTCGATAATGCCTCCGGACTCACCCGCCTTGACCATATTGACATAGACCCTCGGGAATACCTTGTGCTTCGACAGCGAAAGCGACAGGGTGTTGCCCTTCTGGATATCGATATAGATGTCGGCAACGATCGACCGCATGGCCTTCTTCTCCGCATGCTCGGAGAGCACATACAGCGCCCTGTCGATCGGCAGGCCGGCGTCGAGGAGATTGCCCAGTTCCTGGGTGAAGACGAGGAGGTCCTTCATGGCGACCCGCTCAAAGAATCCTCCCTCGCGGGCCTCAGTCGGCCTGATGGTCAGGGGCATGAGCCCTTTTTCCTTGAGATACGCCCTCAGGCTCGCCTCATCCGTATGCGAGGAGCGCTCCCTGATCTTTCTGCCGGAAGGATCGACCGCTTCGTAGACATACAATGGCATGTCCTATCTTATCACAGCCGGAAAAGGCCGTTCAATGAACGCCCCGCCGGATGCTGCATGGAACGCGCCGCGATTGTAGTATAATTAAGAACTGATCCTGGCATGAGTGAGGTGTGTCAAACCATGGGCAATATCTTTTCGGATAGGATATCGGACGTCCCCCGTTCGTTTATCAGGGAGATTTTAAAAATCACCCTGGACGATTCGGTGATCTCTTTCGCAGGCGGGCTGCCGAACCGCGACCTTTTTCCCCTTGAGGAGATCAAGGCTGCAACCGCAAAGCTTCTCGATGAGTCAGGCAAGGATGTGCTCCAGTACAGCTCCTCGGAAGGGTACAAGCCGCTCAGGGAGTGGATTGCCGCACGCTATGGGGCAAAAGGGCTTGGCGTTACCGCGGACGACATACTGATTACGACAGGCTCGCAGCAGGGACTCGACCTCCTCGGCAAGACGATACTCAACGAAGGAGACAGTGTTGTGATCGAGGAGCCGGGGTATCTCGGGGCGATCCAGGCCTTCTCGATCTACCGTTCGAGGTTCCACGCCGTGCCGGTCCATCCGGACGGAATAGATACGGAAGGCCTCAGAAGGAGCCTGCAGGATTTCCCGGTAAAACTGATGTACTGCGTGCCGAATTTCCAGAATCCTTCGGGTATCAGCTATTCGGAGGAGAACCGCAGGGCGGTGGCGGAGATGATCCGCCAGGGCAATACGCTCATCGTGGAGGACGATCCTTACGGGGAACTCAGGTTCCTTGGGAAGGACAAACCGTCCTTTTATGCCCTTGTCCCGCATAACACCGTGCTGCTCGGTTCGTTTTCGAAGATCGTGATCCCGTCATTCCGGATCGGATGGATCGTCGCACGGCCCGAGATCATGGAAAAACTGATCATTGCCAAGCAGGCCTCCGACCTCCACACGAACTATTTCGGCCAGAGGATCATCCTGCAGTATCTGAGGGATAACGACATCGAAGAGCATATCAAAAAGATTCGCGAGGCTTACGGCGTCCAGCGTGATGCGATGGTGAGTGCGATTCGGGAATATTTCCCCCGGGGGGTCGAACATACGGAACCGGAAGGGGGCATGTTCCTCTGGATCACCCTGCCTGAGGGGCTCTCGGCGATGGAGGTGTTCAATAAGGCGATAGAGCTGAAGGTCGCCTTTGTCCCCGGAGACCCTTTCTATGTGAACAGGAAGAACGTCAACACGCTCAGGCTGAATTATTCGAGCGTGGATGCGGAGACTATCCGGACCGGGATCAGACGTCTGGGAGATGTGTTGAAATCTATGGTGGGTTGAGTCTTCGTCAGTGCGCGCGGCGCAATTGCGGGACCAGGGGATCATTATTGTCACACGGGGAGGGGGATGACTTACCGGAGCATCAGAGAGTGGCCCGAGGATGAGCGTCCGAGGGAAAGACTTCTGAGACACGGACCGGAACATCTGTCCGATGCTCACCTTATTGCGATAAGCCTCAGGACGGGCGGCAGCGGGAGAAGCGCGGTTGATATCGCGCTGGAGCTGCTTGCAACATTCGGCAGCCTCAGAAAGATAGGACAGGCCTCTGCAGGCGAAATCTGCGCGATCAAGGGACTTGGTCCCGCAAAGGCCGCGCAGCTCAAGGCCGCGCTCGAACTCGGCATGCGCGCCTTCAGGGAGCCTGCGCCGAAAGGCCCCTTTTTTTCTACCGGCAGGGATGTCTACGACTACTTTCACCCCCGGCTCTCCGGCCTGAAAAAGGAGGTCTTCTGCTGCGCCCTGCTCGACGTGAAAAACAGGCTGCTGTGCGACTTCCGCGTGTCTGAGGGCACGCTCACCTCGTCTCTCATCCATCCCCGCGAGGCCTTTCTCCAGGCGGTCCGCGAGTCCGCAGCCTCGGTCATCTTTGTCCATAACCATCCGAGCGGCGACCCCGAGCCGAGCCGTGACGATATACAGATCACGGGGAGACTGGAGCAGGCGGGCGAGATGCTCGGGATAAAGCTCCTAGACCATGTCATCGTCGGTGACGGCCGCTATGCCAGCATGCTCGAAAAAGGCTATTTAAAGGCCGGATGAAGTATAATATAAGTCCAAAAAATATCCGAGGTGAAGCGCGATGAAGGTATTGGTCATAGGCGGGGGCGGCAGGGAGCATGCGATCGTCTGGAAGCTTTCCCAGAGCAGGCATGTGGACAAGATATACTGCTGCCCGGGCAATGCGGGTATCGCCGGGATCGCCGAATGCATCGATGTCAGGCAGGACGATTTTCAGGCCCTGCTCGACTTTGTGAAATATGAATGGATCGATATGACGATCGTCGGGCCCGAGGATCCGCTTTCAAAAGGGATCGTCGATCTTTTCGAGAAAGAGGGCCGGCCGATACTCGGGCCGACAAAGGCCGCCGCCCAGCTCGAATCGAGCAAGGTGTTTTCGAAGGACCTGATGCGCTCCAACGGGATACCGACAGCGGATTACAAGGTCTTCACGTCATACCTGCACGCGGAAGAGTATGTGAAGATGAAGGGGACGCCGATCGTGATCAAGGCGGACGGGCTTGCGGCGGGCAAGGGGGTTTTCATCGCCTCGACGATGTCCGAGGCGATGGATGCTCTCAGGGTGATCATGAAGGAAAGGGCCTTCGGAGCGGCGGGTGACAGGGTGCTGATAGAAGACTGCCTGCAGGGCGAAGAGGCGTCTTTCATGGCCTTCACCGACGGCAAGTCGATTGTCCCCATGGTTAGTTCCCAGGACCATAAACGTATCTTTGATGGCGACAAGGGGCTGAATACCGGCGGGATGGGCGCGTACAGTCCTGCCCCTGTGGTGACTCCCGAACTGGAAAAGGTCGTCATGGAGAAGGTGATGAAGCCGACGATCAGGGCTCTGAAGTCCGAAGGCATCACCTACAAAGGCATCCTGTATGCGGGCCTTATGATTGACAGCAATGGTACGCCGAACGTGCTGGAGTTCAACTGCCGTCTCGGGGACCCCGAGACCCAGCCTGTCCTCTCCCGGCTCGATACGGACCTCATGGAGATCGCGCTGGCGATCTCCCAGGAGAGACTTGCCGATATCGCCGTCGAATGGAAAAAAGAGGCCTCGGTCTGTATCGTGGCTTCATCGGAGGGATACCCCGGAGCCTACAGAAAAGGCGATGTGATCACCGGCATAGAGGAGGCGAACAATGTCGACGGCGTTCACGTCTTTCATGCCGGCACCGCGTTCAGGGACGGTCAGGTCGTGACCTCCGGCGGCCGCGTCCTGGGGGTCACTGCGATAGGGGACGACATCGCAACCGCCAGGCAGAGGGCGTACGAGGCTGCGGAGAGGATACATTTCGACGGCATGCATTACCGCCGTGACATCGCCAGCAGGGCGCTCAACAGGTGATGCGTCCGACAGATACTAAAACAGGAGATATTTTCTGATGAAGCCAAAGGTGTTTATTCTCATGGGGAGCGATTCAGACCTCCCTATCATGGAAGAGAGCGCAAGGACGCTCGAAGGGTTCGGCATTCCCTATGTCATGACGATTGCGTCCGCGCACCGTACGCCGGGGAGAACGCGCACGCTGATCGAGGAGGCCGAGACCTCCGGGGTGCAGGTGATCATTGCGGGCGCGGGCATGGCGGCCCACCTGCCGGGCGTCGTTGCTTCGTATACTACGCTGCCGGTGATCGGCGTTCCCCTTGACGCCTCTCCGCTCAACGGGATGGATGCCCTGCTGAGCATCGTCCAGATGCCGCCGGGGATACCGGTTGCAACGGTTTCGATCGGCAAGCCAGGCGCGCGGAATGCGGCCATACTTGCGGCGCAGATCATCGCCGGAAGGGATAAGGGGGTTGCCAAAAAGCTCCTCGCCCACAGGGCGAAGATGCACGAGGAGGTCGAGGAGAAGGCCCGGAAGTTCCAGAGAAATGGCTGATGCGGACCGAACTGGAGTGTTTCCCGTGCTTTCTCCGGCAGACGGTTATCGCCCTGAAGCAGCAGACGGACGACCCCGGAACCAGGCTTGACGTCATACGGTCCGTCCTGCCCCTCATAGAAGCCGCGGATACGGAAAGACCCCCGGCGTATACGACCACCTTTATCCATCGCCTGATACGGGAAAAACTCCGGGACGACCCTTTCCGCAGAATAAAGAGGGAATATAACGGGATCGCCCTCGCTCTGTATCCTTCCCTGAAGGAGAGGGTCCGCGACAGTGCCGATCCTCTGCTGACCGCCGCCCGCCTGGCGATCGCCGGCAACGTGATCGACTTCGGGGTCTTTACCACTGTTGATATCGGCGGCTCTGTCGGCCGGGCGCTGGAGCCCTCGATCGCCGTGGATGATTACCCGTTGTTCAGGGAAGCGGTGGGCGCTGCGGATGAGATACTCTATCTGCTCGACAATTCCGGCGAGATCGTCTTTGACCGCGTCCTGATCGAACAGCTCCTGTCCATGGGCAAAAAGGTGAAGGCGATCGTCAAAGGTTCGCCGGTCCTCAATGACGTGACGATCGACGACGCGGTCCAGACGGGGCTTACGGATATTTGCGAGGTGAAAGACAACGGCGGCGACGGTATAGGAACCATCGACGAATTTGTCTCCCCCGAGTTCCGTGAGGAGTTCGATCGGGCGGAACTGATCATCAGCAAAGGTCAGGGAAATTTCGAGACGCTCTTCGGAACGCGCAAAAGGACGTTTTTCCTTTTCCAGGCCAAGTGTGATGTCGTTGCGCGTGAACTGGGGGTGCCGTTCGGTTCCATGCTGCTGAAGAGCTCGTGAGAACTGGCAGGCAGATTCAGTATCAGTGACGACGCCCGGTCAGGCGGCTGTGAACCGCCCCCGGTTATCTATATCCTCCCCTACGCTCTTTCTTTTCCTGGGGTTTTGCTTCATTGACGACAATGGCCCGATCCATGAACTGTTTGCCATTGAACAGCGAGACCGCTTTTTGTGCTTCATCGTCGGAGGTCATCTCGACGAACCCGAATCCCCTGAGACGTCCCGTGGCAGCGTCCTTGATCAGCTTTGCAGACACTACCTGACCGGCCTGAGAAAAAAGTTCAGTCAGGTCCTCTTCCGTAGCCTTGAACGAAATGTTCCCCACATAAAGCCTGGTACTCATGATGCCTCCAGTAAAAAGAAATTTCTGCAACCCCGACGGCTTTACAGAATAGCCTAAATATACTAATATCTTCATACTCTGTCAAGGGAATAAATGCGAGCCGCCCATGAACGTCATAAGCCTCGATAGTACCTGTATGCAGGAAGCGCTCAGGGAGGCTTCCATGACAATGGCTTCAGGGGGTGTCGTCTGTTTCCCGACAGAGACCTTTTACGGACTCGGGGCCAGATACGACGACCTTGCGGCCTGTGAAAAGCTCTACAGACTCAAAGGGAGACCGCATGAAAAGGCGCTGCCCCTGATCGTGGGCGCGAGGCAGACCCTCGGGGCTGTCGCCGGCCCGGCCGGGGAGATCGAGGCGCTTCTCATGGACCGCTTCTGGCCCGGACCGCTGACAATCCTTTTTCATGCCCGCCCTGATCTTCCCGCCTTTGTTACCGGGGGAAGGCCCGGCAGGGTTGCGGTGAGGATACCCGGCCGTTCTTTTGCCCTCGCTCTTGCGCGGTCGGTTGGATATCCGATCACGGCAACCAGCGCAAATCTCTCGGGAATGCCCGCAGCGGAGCGCCCAGATGACGTGAGACGGTATTTTGATGACCGCCCGGATCTCCTGATTGACGGGGGCAGGACACCGGGGGGGCTTTCCTCGACAATCGTTGAGGTGAGGGAAGGTGTTGTTGAGGTGGTCAGGCAGGGCGCGGTCAGCAGGGATGCGATCGCCCTGGTGCTGCATTCGCAGGGTTACCGCCTGAAATAATCGTCGGCGCGTTTTGTCGCGTCCCTTATCGCCTCTTCTATCCTTTTTCTGAATTCCTCGAGATCCTCTCCGTCGCGGTAGCATACCGGAGCTCCGAAGACAAAAACTATCTTCGAAAAGGGCCAGGGGATCCGGAAGCGGTCCCATGTGTTCAGAATCCTGAGCCGGGATCCGGAGAAGGCCAAGGGGAGGACCGGCGCTCCGGTCAGCCGGGCAAGCTGCGCGACCCCCGGCTTCACCCGTTCCGCGGGTCCCCGGGGCCCGTCGGGAGTGATCCCGACATCCCTGTTCTGCCTGACCAGGGCTACAAGCTCTCTCAGCGCGGCACTGCCTCCTTTCGAAGAGGACCCCCTCACGAGGGAAAATCCCAGCTGCTGCATGACCTGTCCGATCAGCTCTCCGTCGCCATGCCGGCTAACCAGCACGTGGGCGCCGCTGCCGCGGTATGCGAAGCTGGCCATCAGGATCATGCTGTGCCAGAAGCCGATGATGACACCCCGGTTCGCACGGTGAAACGATGCGGGGATCCCGGCATCCACGATCTGCACGCGCATCGTCGAATAGAGAAGTCTCAGTCCCGCGGATATAATTCCGGACAGGAAAGCTCCAGAGAACTGTTTCTTCAGTTTTTTGAAGAGTCGTTTGCGGGCGTGTTTCACGGATGGGCTGCGTGTCAGAGACGGCCGGTCTTGTCGTATTCCTCAAAATACAGTTTCAATGCCCTCATGATGATCCAGTCCGGGGTGAGCGCATTTCCGGACGCAACTGCGATAACCCTGTCAATCAGCGTTTTCTCTATCTGCGCGGGAGGCCCCTGTGGAAGACCGGCCGTTGCTGCTGCCGGCTCAGGGTCTCCGGTGCGCCGGGAGTGCTCCTGTTTCAGGAGGTCGATAAGGCCGCTGACGTCTTCATCCTGGACCGCCCGGAGAATCTCCTCTGACGGAGGGCAGGACACAGCCTCAGGCTGAGGCGCTGCAGAGGCTGGGGCGGGGGCCGAGTCCTCTCCCTTTCCTGGCGGAGGCGCGGGGTGGCCTGCCGGCAGCATGCCCGTCATTCCCATCATCATGGCTGCCAGTTTTTTGGCATGCTCATTATCGGGGATGGCCTTGTCGATGAACTCTTCCAGTCTTCCGCCGGCAGCGGCCATAGCCATCTGGTCGGCCATAAGCGGTGCTGCGCCGGGTCGTTCTTCGCATTCGCCGAATCGTGCGGCCCTCGACGGTGGTTGGGGAAGGGGTCTCTCTTTCTTCGGCATATGGCAATCCTCCTGTAATTTATATCATAATACCATAGAAGCAGCCCAATAATTGACACTATATACCGTATGAGCTAATATTTAGAGTACGCTGATGGCCGACAAAACAACCATAATGAAAGATGCCCAGAAGTATGTCCTGAAGGGGCAGATCGACAAGGCGATAGCCGAATGGGAGAAGCTTCTCCGTGAGGGGCCCGACGGCAACACGTATAATATCGTCGGCGATCTTTACCTGAAGAAGGGCGACAAGAAGGGTGCGGTCGACTACCTGCACAAGTCGGCCGGTTTTTTCAGACAGGAGGGGTTCTCGCTGAAGGCCCTCGCCCTGTACAAGAAGGTCCTGAATATTAATTCTTCCGATACCGGCGCGCTGAACGCCCTCGGGCAGCTGAGCGAAGAAAAAGGGCTCATCACCGATGCGATCAAGTATTATCTCGCGACCGCAGACTGCCTCTCCAAAGAAGGCAGGAAGGACGAACTGCTCGACATCTATTACAAGATCCTGCAGCTCTCCCCGACTAACGTTCCGCTGAAGGTGAAGGTGGCGGAGATCCTTCTGAAGGAGGGACTGGTCTCACATGCCGCCGGGGAATATTGCGCAGTCGCCCGGCTGTATGAAGAGCAGGAGGACTATCAGAAGGCGCAGGAGTTTTATGAAAGGACGCTTTCCCTTCAGCCGTCTCACAAGGATGCGGCCCTCGGGCTTGTCGATCTCCTTGATACGTCGGGCGATCTGGAGGGTGCTCTTTCCCATATCAACGGGCTTGCCGCCCGGTTTGATGACGACGGGCAGATCCTCCTCCGGCATGCTGAACTGAACATCCAGGCAGGCCGGAATACCGAGGCGGAAGAGAGTCTTGTCAGGCTGAAGAATGCGGATCCGGCGAACATCAGAGTCAGGCAGATGCTGGGCGATATCTACCTCAGGACGAACCAGGAAGAGAAGGCCTGGCAGGAGTTTCTCCCTGTGATCGAGAAGGCGGTTGCAGATGAACACTACGACAAAGCCATTGAACTTCTTGAACGTTTCAGGCGGCTGGACCCTCTGGAGATCGGCAGGAGGCTTACCGGCCTTTTTACGCGGGTCCGTGACGACGACCGCCTGGTTGCCGAACTGATCGGACTTGGCGAGATATACGAGCAGCAGGGGCTGGATGAAGAGGCCAGAAACTGCTACAGGGACGCGGCCGAGATCAGGCCCTACGACGAGGATTTACAGAAGAAGCTCCGCGAAAAGACCGCGGAACCGGAACCCGTAGCCGTTCCGGGGCCTGAGCCCGGGGAAAAGGCTGCTATCACGATTATCTCCGGAAGCGAAAAAACTGCGGAGGAAATTTTTGTCGAGACCGACATCTTCTCGCGATACGGTCTTGTGCACGAAGCGGTCAAGCTCCTCGAAGGGCTCAAGGTCCGGGAACCCAAGAACATTGATGTTCACCTGAGACTGAAGTCCCTCTACAGTGAATCCTCTGATAAAGAAGCCGCGGTGACCGAATGTATTATCCTTCATGAACTGTATACGATGAAGGGAGATCTGGAGGCTGCCGGGAAAGAACTGAGGGATGCCGTGGAGATCTCTCCGGAGGACCCCAGGCTTCTGGGACGGGTGGAGTCCCCTCCTGCATTTGAGCCGACGTCCTATGTCGTGTCAGAGCCGGTCTCCGGGGGCGGAGAAGCATCCGATATTGAGGATTACGAAGATGCCCTGGCCGAGGCGGATTTCTATGTGCGGCAAGGGCTTATCCAGGAGGCATCGAAGATCCTCGAAAAGATGCAGTTGCTCTTTCCCGATAACAAGGACATTGCCGAAAGACTGGAAAGCATCGGGCTGATAGCAGAGCCGCTGGCGACCCTCTCATCGGAAGTCGTTACAGAGGCGGGGGAAGAGGTTGCCGGGGCGGACGTCCATGTATCGCCGGAGTTTGAACTGGAGCCTACGGGGTATGCCCCTGACAGGGGAGAGGTCGCGCCCGGGTTTGCAGAGGTTGAATTCGGGGTGACCGCGCCGGTCGATGCCGCGCCGGCAGAACCGGAGGCAGTATATCCGGAAGAGGTGGTTGAAGCGGACCTGTCGGGTGCCGCCGGGCCGGACCGTTCTGAACAGACTGCCTTCGGAGAGCCGCTGTCGACGGATGTCCCGGCCGGGGCAGCGCCGTACGAAGCCGCTCCCCCGGCCGCGGAAGAACCCGCGGAAGAACCCGCGGAAGAGTACGAAAATCTGATGCTTACCGAGCAGGACCTTGTCGAGGCCGAGGAGATGCCCGACCTTGCCCTTGACAATGACGTCCTCGAGATCTTCCAGGAATTTAAGAAGGGGTTGGAAAAGGAGCTCGGCGAAGAAGATTCCGAGACGCATTACAACCTCGGTATCGCCTATAAGGAAATGGGGCTCGTCGACGATGCGATCAAGGAGTTCCAGACCTCGAGGAACGATCCGAAGCGGTTTATCCAGTCGTCTACCATGCTCGGGGTCTGTTATATGGAAAAGGGGCTTTATTCACTAGCGGTTGACGTGCTCAGGAAGGTGGCGGAGACTCTGACAGAAAAGGACGACTCGTACTGGCCGGTGCGGTACGATCTGGCCGAGGCCTGCGAGAAGAACAGAAATTTTAACGAGGCTCTTGACCTGTATACCTCCGTGTATGGATGGAATGCGAGGTTCAGAGGGGTTTCGGACAAGGTGAGCCAGGTCAGGGCACAGATCGCCCAGGGTGGTCCGCCACAGCCTCCAAAGACGGCGGCGGAGAAGCCGAAGGACAAGAGGGACAGGGTTTCTTACCTGTAGAAGACTGAAACACAAAGACCGTTTCTGGTATTATATTTCGCAGACGCAGCCGAGCATTTATTGAAACGGAGCTGACCAAATGGACTATCTGGAATATTTTAAACTCAGCGAGCAACCTTTTTCGAATGTGGTGGACAGCCGGTTTTACTACAACAGCCCGCAGCAGTCCCAGGCGATCTCGAAGCTGAAATATGCGATCGATACCAAAAAAGGGCTTGCGGTTGTCATCGGCAACATCGGCGCGGGGAAAACGACCCTCGCCCGCCGCCTTCTCGAAGAACTGGACGAGGAACATTACGAGGCGGCCCTCCTGGTGATCATCCATTCTTCTGTCAGCTCTGAATGGCTCTTCAAAAAATTCGCGATGCAACTCGGCGTAAGACACGTCAGCGACCACAAGCTCGAACTGCTCGGCGAGATATACAAAAGGCTGAACGAGATCAATGAGGAAGGAAAGAAGGCGGTTGTCCTGATGGACGAGGTCCAGATGCTGAACTCCAGGGAGATCATGGAAGAGTTCAGGGGGCTCCTGAATATGGAGAGCTCCGAGGGCAAGATGGTCAATTTCGTCTTCTTCGGCCTGCCCGAACTCGACCAGGTTATGGCGCTCGACGAACCGCTGAAACAGCGAGTGGCCTCCCGGATAACGCTTAACGCATATTCAGAGGAGAACACCAGGGACTATATCTACCACCGGCTGCAGGTGGCAGGGGCCGGCGAAGGCATCTTTACCGACGCGGCCATACACCAAATCTATAAATATTCCAGCGGCATCCCCCGGCTGATCAACACCATCTGCGACAATGCGCTCCTTGAGGCGTTCCTCTTCAAAAAGCAGGGGGTGGACGAAGAGGTGATCAGGTCGGTTGCCGTGGACCTTGGACTCGACACCTCGGGCTCGATGGCCTGAAGGGCCTTCACCCTTCTTTGCCCCTGCTTCCCTTATTCACCTGCGACACGACTATCCTTGGGTTTTTCCCCGAGTGCTGACACGCGGCTTGGGAGATATCCGGCAGCGGGGCTTCGGGTTGTTTTTTGGCCTGCCGGTGGCATATGATGTTCATACGGGCAGCTGCGTCAGGTGATGCCGACTGCCGGACGAATGACGGAAATGGGACGATGACAGAGGCGTGAGAACCGAATCCTATTGCAGCCACTTCAACCTCAGGGAAAAGCCGTTTTCCCTGGCCGCCGATCCACGCTACCTGTATATGAGCGGACAGCACTGGGAGGCGATGGCCCACCTGATGTACGGTGTGGACGACGACTGGGGCTTTGTGCTGATCACCGGCGAGATTGGGGCCGGCAAGACCACCCTCTGCCGCTTTCTCCTGAACCGGATGCCGCCGGATGTGGAAGTGGCCTTTATCATAAACCCCAAGGTGGACGCACGAGAATTGCTCGTATCGGTCTGCGACGAATTCCGCATTGATCGTGCTGCGGGAGGCCAGAGCGTAAAAGAGCTTTTCGACCTGATCGGCGCTCACCTGATCGAGGTGCATGCCTCAGCTAAGAAGGCCCTTCTCATCATCGACGAGGCGCAGTATCTCTCCGCAGAGGTTTTGGATCTGCTGAGGCTTCTGACAAACCTTGAAACAGAGGACGGCAAACTGCTGCGTATCATACTCATCGGTCAGCCACAACTTGGGGCGAAGCTCGCCTCGCCTGAACTCGAACAGATGTCGCAGCGCATTACCGCCCGGTACCATCTCGGCCCTCTTTCTAAAAAAGAGGTCTCAGCGTATATCAGCCACCGGCTTGCAGTCGCCGGGGCGGGGGAAGGTCTCTTTTCAAAGGCTGCGGTCAGTGCCTTATCCCGGGTGAGCGGAGGTGTCCCCCGTCTTATCAACGTCATTGCCGACAGGGCGCTCCT
>JAKAIE010000136.1 GCA_021814475.1 Nitrospirota bacterium | reverse complement strand
AGGTATTCTTGTTCCAATATTTTCTTTCGCAAAGCCTGCTCCTTTCTTCTTGGTGATATTGGGTTACCAATTATAAAGGTTCAGGCTTTTTTTTCGTGTTAAATCTTTCCGCAACAGAAACTAATTATACGCTTGCGGTCTGAGGAGAGTCAAAACAGCTCCCGGAGGCGCGGCCTGGCGGAGAAGTCCCCGGCAGGGAGTAAGCCGGCTCAGTCCTGGTTCGTAGAGAAGATCTCGTCGAACCGGGGTGCTATCGAGACGAAGACATCAAGGACTTCGGGGTCGAAGTGCCCCGGCAAGGTCCGGCCATCGCCCTCCGTAAGTATCCTGTATGCCTCACGATGGTCGAACGAGGGCTTGTACGACCTGACATTCCTCAGGGCATCATACTCGTCGGCAAGCTTGACAATCCTCGCCTCAATCGGAATCTCCTTCCCCTTCATGCCTCCCGGATATCCGCTTCCGTCCCACCTCTCGTGGTGATTCAGGGCAATGGAGCTTGCCATCAGCAGTGTAGGATGGGATGACCCTGAAAGGATCGTATGTCCGATTACGGTATGACCCTTCATCACTTCACGCTCTTCGTCCGTCAGGGAACTCTTCTTCAGAAGCACGTTATCGGGTATGCCGATCTTCCCGATATCATGCAGCGCACTTGCAACCGACACCGCTTCGATGAAGTCCTTGTACATGTTCATGGATTCGGCGATAACCTTCGAATAAAAACCGATCCGCGATATGTGAGCTGCGGTATAGCTGTCCCTGAACTCGGCGACCGCCGACAGGCGCTGGACGATCTCGAGGCTCAGCCTGTTGGCCATCATGGCCGCATCCTCCAGTTCGCGGGTCTTTCTCATTACGGTATTTTCGAGGGTGACGGTATAGCTCTTTTCGGCCTGGATCAGACGGTAACTCTCAAGCCCCCTCTTCAGGGAAGTCAGAAGATACTCCTGGTTGAACGGCTTTGTCATGAAGCTGAAGGCCCCTTTGTTGACCGCCTCGATCGCCATTTCGAAGTCGGCGTAGCCGGTCATCAGGATTACGGGGATATCAGGATCAATCCGGCGGATTTCCTCCAGGAGTGCGATGCCGGAGGTCTCCGGCATCCTGATATCCGTCAGTACAAGAGAAACCTGGTTTTCCTGCAGCGCGGCAACCGCACTGTCCGCATTTTCACAAACAACGGCCTGGTAGCCGCGCCTCCGCAGCAGCGAGGAGAGATAGGTCCGGATCGATGCGTCGTCGTCAACTACGAGGATATGGCCGTCGATAACTTCCAAAATATGCTACCACCGTCTGCTGAGGTTCCTGAACATGAGTTATTATATCATTGCTGACCTGTCCGGGGACAATACATGCCATATACAGTGTTAGTGCGCCAGCCCGGTAACCCTTACCCCGAGCAGTCTCACCCTCTTCCCTGCGAGGTCGACCTTCTGAAGACACTGGAAGGCGGTCCTCCGTATTGTTTCATACGAATCCGTATGCTCCCCTAGGGTCATGGCCCGGGTAAGGGTCTTAAAGTCGCTGAACCTCACCTTGAGAGTCACAGTCCTGCCCTTGTACCCCCGCTGCCTGATATCGCCGGAAACCTCTTTTGCAAGTCCGGCAATGGTTCTGGCGATGGTCTGCCAGTTGCCTGCATCTACCTCGAAGGTCGTCTCCCTGCTCACCGATCTGGGCTCCCATTGTGTGACCAGAGGACTGTCATCCACGCCCCTGGACGCCTCATGGAGAAAGTGCCCGTACGATTCCCCGAACTCCGCGCTAAG
Source organism: Nitrospirota bacterium (assembly GCA_021814475.1). Classification (GTDB taxonomy): domain Bacteria; phylum Nitrospirota; class Thermodesulfovibrionia; order Thermodesulfovibrionales; family UBA6898; genus PALSA-1316. The sequence goes on along the minus strand of JAKAIE010000136.1, from coordinate 1,554 downwards.
CCTGTCGTACGGCAGGGATGCGAGATCCCCGATCGTATCTATCCCCATGCCTTTGAGGCGGGCCTCGGTCTTCGGCCCAACCCCCCAGAGCTTTCTTGCCGGCAGGGGCCAGATCCGGTCTTCAATATCCTGTTCCGTAGTAATGACAGTCAGCCCGTCCGGCTTCTGCATATCAGAGGCGATCTTCGCAATGAGCTTGTTCGGTCCGAAACCGATAGAGCAGGTGATCCCGGTGGCCTCCAGTATCCTTTTCTTGATCTCCGTGGAGATCTCCTCCGGCGTTGCATTCAGACCGGTGACATCGAGAAACGCCTCGTCAATCCCGACATCCTCCATCACAGGCGATATGCCACGGAGGATGCCCTTTATTATTCCGGAGACCCTGGAATACTCCTCATAGTCGACCGGGAGAAAGACCGCGCGGGGACAGAGTTTATGGGCGGTCTTCAGGGGCATGGCGGAGTGTATCCCGTACTTCCTGGCCTCATAGGAAGCTGTCGAGACCACCCCTCTTTTCGTGGGGTCGCCCGAGCCCCCGATCACGACCGGGAGGCCCCTGAGTTCAGGCCGCCTCTGCTCCTCAACCGCAGCAAAGAAGGCATCCATATCCATATGAAGAATCCGTCTCATGATCGCGCCGATACACGTATTCTTTCACAGAGGATGAAATATTTCAAAGACAGGGCCATGTCCGTGCGGGCCGAGGTCAGCCTACTGGAGTTCACCAGCAAACATTTGCTAGACTGAAAACATTGATGGATAAAGGCCAACAGGAAGAAAGCCAGGAGAGCGGTTGTTTCCAATAAAAGCCGGACAGGACAAATAAACTATACGGGGCATCAGACCCAAAGAGATTAAATTGGGCAGGAAAGGAAGAGCATGGCATACAGACTTCACTGGCACGTTTTTTTGACACATTTTCCTTTGTCGTTATTTGGAACCGCCTTCCTATTTCAAATTATACATTTATACCGTTATCCAGAATGTTTTGAACTATCATCCACCATAACCATAGCGTTGGGTTCAGCATCTCTTATTCCAACTGTATTCAGTGGCTGGATTACTTGGAAGAAACAATATAAAGCTGCTCAGGTATCTCTATTCCGTAAAAAAATTATCATTGCAGTTTTCTTGCTTGCAATTAGCATTCCCCTGGCAATATGGCGGATCGTGTTTCCAGAAATGTTTTCTCATGAACCATCGGGCATAGGTCACTGGTTATTTTTTGCAGGGACTGCCTTAATCATAATTGGGGCGATTGCAGAGGGGTTTTATGGGGGGCAGTTGAACCATCATTGATTGGGGCTTCTTTATATCAAAAAAACCCCTATCCTGCTTTTTTGAGCTTTGCCTTAACCATGGGTCTCACTTTAGCCTTGCTCTTTTTTTCGCTGTCCCGCAGGCTCTGAAGCATCGTCTTGAGATTATATTAACCCGGCAATATAATAGGACAAGTTATGCCGCATAATTTATTCTTGGGTGCTTAAAGTATTTCGAAATCCTTTTCGGCAACTTCTGCAGCTTGCGCATGTGTGAGACAACTTTTGTTTTCAG
>JAKAIE010000005.1 GCA_021814475.1 Nitrospirota bacterium | reverse complement strand
AACAAGATGTCCCATGACCTCCTGACCTTTATCCGCGACCCCCGGGAGGGGAAATGGGTCAGGATACGCGGGATGATGAGTACCGCGGAATTCACGGCCGAATGCCGCGAGGCGGGCATTTTATGAAGAGAACGTCTGATAGTTTACGAGCCCTTTGCCTGACCATCCCTGCAGCATGGTTCTGCCTGTTGCTGGTCCTTCTCTGCGGACCGTATGCGTCCGCAGCAGAGACGAAGCCGTCCCGTTCCCCGGAGGAGATGCTACGTCTGGGGGAAAGGATGTACCGCGAAGGAATTCTGCCCTCCGGAGAGAAGATGCAGGCCTTTCTGAGCGGCGATGTCCCGGTTTCGGGTGAATTCGCCTGTGGCAGCTGTCATCTCCGGAGCGGGGTGGGCTCAAACGAAGGCGGCGTCTTCACCCCTCCAACCAACGGCTACAATCTTTACCGGCCCGTGGAGGTGATGCATAAAGGCGTCGCGGTCGCGTCATCGACTCCCGTCAGGCCGGCATACACGGACGGGACATTGGCGGCGGTGATCCGCACCGGGGTCGACCCTGCCGGCCGCACCCTCCGCCAGATCATGCCTCGGTATGTAATCGATGACGACGCAATGTCTGTGCTGATCTATTACCTGAAGGCGCTCTCCTCCGAATTCTCACCCGGCGTATCTGACGATGCCATAAGCTTTGCGGTAGTGATCTCGGACGATCTGAGCGCGACGGACCGCGATGCCCTGCTGGTCCCGCTAGAAAGGTTCGTCGCGTACAAGAATAATCAGGCGCTGTATTATCGTTCGAGGGCTGGCAACAGGTCGGCACGCATGGCAGAAACTATGCTGCTTTCGAAGGACATCGCCTACAGGCGCATACTCCTGAAGAGGTGGGTGCTGAAGGGACCTTCCGAAACATGGCGCGGCCAGCTTGAGGAATACAATCGCACGGAGCCGGTCTTCGCTCTCCTGGGGGGCATGGTGAGCGGAGAGTGGGAGCCTGTCCATCGTTTCAGCGAGGAACACCATATCCCCTGCCTGTTTCCGATCACGGATTTTCCGGTGATTTCCGGGAAAGACTGGTATACCCTGTATTTCTCGAAGGGATTATACCTGGAGGGGGAGGCCGCTGCGCGCTATCTCGGCAGCAGAGACGGGCAGTTGCCGTCAGGGCCTGTGGTGCAGATCGTGCGCGATTCCCTCAAAGGGAAGGCCCTTTCTGAAGGCTTCGGGGAGGCGTGGCGCGGAACCGGCCACCGGCCGCCGGTGACGATCAGGCTGAAGGAAGGAGAGCCGTTCACCGGTGAACAGATGCAGCGGATACTGAAAAAGGAGACGCCTTCCGCGGTAGTCCTATGGGACGGGGGAGGGGCGCTGCCGGCGGTCGCGGCGCTCGCCGAGAGCGGGAAGAGCCCGGCCATGCTGATAGTCTCCTCCGGCTATCTCGGGAAAGATCTCTGGAAACTGAGCGGACCCGCGCGCGATTTCACCTATATTACGTATCCGTACAGACTGCCTGAGGATGAGGCGCGGTATGGCGGCATCGCCGGGGCGTTCTTGGGGATGAAGGGGGGCACGGGCGATGCGCTGGTCGCCCTGGAGAAGACCTACCTTGCCGCGCAGGTGCTGTCCCAGGCGCTCGTGAATATGAACGGGTACTACTACCGCGACAACCTCCTGGATGCGATCGATATGAACATGGGCATGGTGGTCATGGGCGTGGTGCAGGAGCAGTCCCTGCCCTTGTATGCGCGGTTCAGTTTCGGTCCGGGGCAGCGGTACGCCTCAAAGGGCTGTTATATCGTCCAGCTGTCAAAAGGCGCGGGAGAGGGGATGATCAAACGGAGCGATTGGGTGATTCATTGATCGGGCCGTCCGCCCCCGCCGGGGAGTTACCCGTTCTTTCCGCCGGCCTGCTCCGCGAAGTACCGCATCAGGAAGTCGCTGTCCTTCGGGGGCAGATCATACTTCAGGCAGGCCTCTTCGATCAGCGCGAACAGAACGGCGCCGGGATTTTCGAGACGCATCTCCCCGATCCACCTGATCGCCTTTCTCAACTGCTCTCCTTCGGGCTGTACACTCATTCCGCTTTCCTCCTGAAATAGACCGGCATGGCAGGATACCAAAACAGGGCTCCTCGCCGGCCTGCTTATAGTGTATTGTAAAGAAAAACGGAAACCTAATGCGCGGTTTTTCCGCTATTTCGCTATAATGGAAAGATGTTGGAGTGTATTCATCGCATCCGGGCCTTTGCAGACCGTGAAAGACCCCGCGGCTCTTCCCGGAAAACAGAGGGCGCATCCTGATGAAGGGCCGGCTGAACATATTCCAGAGGACGATGCTCCAGTGGGACTCGTTTTATCCGTATAATGCGATCGGGATCATGCGGATCCCGGTTAGACTGGAGGAGGCAGCGCTGAAGGATGCGCTGCGCCAGGTCCTGGAGAGGCAGGGCATCGGCAGCCTGGAGATCGATCCCAGGAACAGAGGGTATGAGTATCTCTCTGACGTCTCCGGGGTGGACCTAACCGTGGTCGACGGAGACGGCGAACCAGTGGAGCGGGTCCGGAGAGAAGCGGAACTGCAGCTCAATACACGGTTTGTCCGGGACGGCACGAGGTGCAATCCGTTCAGGTTTTTTGCCTGCGCCGGAGGGGACTGTTTTTATCTCGGGATCGTCTATTACCATGTGATCGCGGACGGATATTCCATGGCGCTCACCGCGCGGGAGATCGTCCGCCAATACCTTGGACAGGGGTCCGCCGGTCCGGTCTCCGGGCGGGATCTGTATCCGGGCACATACTCCGCGCTGATCCGGGGAAAAGGCGGGCTGCTTCCCCGGCACTGGCTCCGTCTGCCGCTGTTTATGGCCGGACTGAGGCGCGCTTCAAAACCCTTCGGCCTGTATCACACCCATGACCGGAGTGCCGGGTGCAGCCTCCTGACTATGGACCCTGCGGCTGCCCGTGCCGTGGCAAGGATGGCCCTCACCTGGGGCGTGACACAGCACGATATATTCCAGGCGATCATCTACAAGGTAATCTCCCCCTTCGTCCCCTCGAAGAAGGTAAGGGACAGGAAGAAGAATATGGCCCTCGGTTCGGTGATCAATATAGGCAGGGACCTGGGGGTCAGGCAGCAGCGCACCTTCGGGGTGTTTCTGAGCTCTTTTGCGGTGCTGCATTCCTGTCCCGGGCAGCTCTCCCTGGAGGCCCTGTCGAGGGACATCCATGCGCAGTCGTCCCTGATCAGGAAAGACAGGAGGTATCTCATGACGCTCTTCGAGCAGTGGGTGGCGCTGAAGTGGATGCCGTTCCTCCCCAGGGAACAGCAGATGAAGTTTTATCCGAAGAATTACCCCCTCTGGGCGGGGGTGACTCACATGAACTTCAGGACCCTGTTTGATGACCTGGCGTGCGGGTCAGAGGTCGGTCTGGCAGCCCTCGTCTCGACCGGCCCGAACTGCCCCGTCATCTTCGCCATTACCAGGATCAGGGATACGGTCAATATCGGGATCACCTACCGGCGCGAGGTCTTTTCGCAGGGGGACATTGAGGAGATGACGGAGAATTTCCTCCGGCACACCAGGGAGATGATGCAGGGGGAGGAATAAGCGGTGGACAGGAAAAAATATACCCTAATCGCGACTGCCGTTTTTCTTGCCGGGCTTTTCGCGTGGTTCACAATCCTGCCTGACGGAGCGGTCATCTTCAGCGAGGAAGGCTGCATCGACTGCCACAGCTTCAAGGGGAGGGGCGGCTCGACCTGTCCTGACCTGACCGCGGTCACGGGACGGCGGAGCGACTCCTGGATACGCCGGCAGATCAATGACCCGAGGAGCCATAACCCCAATTCGATGATGCCGTCGTTCAGCCATCTGTCGTATCGGGAGATATCGGCCCTGATACAGTTTTTCAAGTCTTGACGGTGTTCTTCCTTGAACCTGCGTAAGGCATTCTCCAGGCACGTGCCCGTCTTCGGCGGACTCGAGATCCTGGAATATATAGGACCGGGGTTCCTCGTGACGGTCGGCTTCATCGATCCCGGCAACTGGGCCTCGAATATCGCCGCCGGCTCGCAGTACGGGTACGCCCTCCTCTGGATGGTGACCCTCTCGACGCTGATGCTGATCGTGCTCCAGCACAACGCGGCGCACCTAGGGATCGCCACCGGGCTCTGCCTCTCCGAGGCCTCGACGAAGTTCATGCCGAAGCCGGTCAGCAGGTCGATGCTCGCCACGGCAGTCCTCGCCGCTGTTGCCACCGCCCTGGCAGAGGTCCTCGGCGCAGCCATAGGACTCAACATGCTGACAGGCCTGCCTCTGATACCCGGCGCGGCGCTGACCGTTGTCTTCGTCTCCTTCATGCTCTTTTCGAACAGCTATAAACGGCTGGAGCGGTGGATTATCGGGTTCGTATCCCTTATCGGGCTGGCGTTTCTCTTCGAATTGAGCCTGGTGCACCTGGATCTGCGCTCCGCGGCCGCCGGATGGGTGAGGCCGTCGTTCCCGGCTGGGGCGCTGCCTGTGATCATGAGTGTGCTCGGTGCCGTGGTGATGCCGCACAACATCTTTCTCCATTCCGAGATCATCCAGAGCCGGCAGTGGAACCTCGAAGGGGACGAGACGATCAGGAGACAGATGAGGTATGAGTTTGCCGACACCCTGTTTGCGATGCTCGCCGGCTGGGCGATCAACAGCGCCATGATCCTTGTGGCGGCTGCGGTGTTTTACCGGGGAGGCATCACGGTGACCGAGCTTTCCCAGGCACAGGAGACCCTGCGGCCCCTGCTCGGCAATGGCGCGGCGACGGTCTTTGCGCTTGCGCTGATCTTTGCGGGGATCTCCTCCTCCGTGACCGCGGCGATGGCCGGGGGGAGCATCTTCGCCGGCATGTTCATGGAGCCCTTCAACATCAGGGACACCCACTCCCGGGCAGGCATCCTGCTGACGCTCGCCGGAGGCCTTGCCGGGATCTTCTTTCTCGGCGATCCGTTCACCGGGCTCATCTGGAGCCAGGTGCTCCTGAGCATGCAGCTGCCGCTGACGATCGCCGGCCTTGTCTCTCTGACATCCTCCCGGGCGGTGATGGGCAGGTTTGCGAACACAAGGCTGGAGAAGATATCCCTCTGGTCCGTAGCCGCTGTTGTCTCCGTGCTGAACGCGCTGCTGCTGGTCGGGATTTTCAGGGGCTAAGCCGCGAGCGCCTCGCGTGTCAGGCGCTCGGCAGTCTCGAAGACCGCCTTCTTTCCCTCCTCCGTCCTGGCCTCTATATAGAACCTTACCTTCGGTTCCGTGCCGGACGGCCTGACCATCAGCCAGGAGCCGTCGTCGAAGACCAGTTTCGTCCCGTCCACGGTGATCAGGTCCCTGACGGTCCTCTTCTCCCCGCCGATTGTGATCGTGCTCCCCACAGGGAACTTCTCCCTGAGCATCGAGAGCTTCCTGACGAGAGGTTCTCCGACGAGGGACCGGTCTACCGATATGCCCGAGCGGTCCGGATAGTAGCTGCCGAATTCGTCCATGATCTCCTTCAGGTATTCGCTGAGGTTCCTGCCGGTGACCGCCATCATCTCGATCGCCAGCAGAAGCCCGAAGAGCGCGTCTTTTTCGAGGGTGTGGTGATACCCGGAGATGCCGTCCGACTCCTCGAAGACGACGATTGCGCGTTCAGGGGCGCCTTCCACCATATACGGCCTGAAGTTCTTGAACCCCACCCTCGTCTCCCTGACCGTGATCCCGAGCTGCCCGGCGATCGCGTTGACGAGGTTGCTCGTGCCGACCGATTTGGCGACCACGCCCGGGAAGCCCTTGTGCACGTGCAGGAAGTGCAGGGCCATCGCACCAAAGTAGTTCATCGGGATCTGCTCCCTGCCGTCGCTGAACCTGATGCGGTCGCCGTCGGGATCCATGATCACCCCGAGTTTGAGGGGGGCAGGGCTTTTCTTCAGGGCGTCTTCGACGCCCGCCATGTTCTTCTCCGAGGGCTCGGGCGCGACGCCGCCGAAGAGTTGGTCGTCCGCGGTCCTTAAATAGCCGATGTTCTTATGCTCGCCGAGTATCCGCTGCACCCTGCCCCTGGTGGAGCCATGAACGTTGTCGATGCATATGGCGAAGTCACGGGACCGGATGAAGGAGAGGATACGGTCGAGGTCGATCGTCTTTCTCTCCCTGAGGTAGTCGAGATAGAGAGAGGGCAGGTCGAGTTCTCCGATCGCGCCGGACCGTGTCCCGTTGAGGATGACCTTCTCTTTCATCATCCTGTTAGCCTCTTCCTCTATCCTTGACGTGATCTCGGAACCGGCCGGTCCGCCGTCCGCGGGGTTGAATTTGAAGCCTGCGTAGTTTGCCGGGTTATGGGAGGGGGTGAGATTGATCGAACATGCCGCCCCGGTCATCTCGATGCCGGCGGAAAATTCAGGCGTCGGCGCCTCGCCCCCGTACCACGTCCTGATCCCTTCCTGCTGCAGCAGCCCGATAACCTCCATCGCAAACTCCCTGCCGAGGAACCTGTTGTCGTGGCCGACGATAGCCCCACGCCTCTTTATCTCGTCGAAATTCGGGACGCCGAGGGCCTTCATCACCAGAGGGTCTGCGGACCTGAACATCCTGATGATCGCGGTCGTGACGATCCTGACGTTGTTGAAGGTATAGTCGCTGCCGATCTCTCCGCGCCAGCCGGACGTGCCGAAGACGATCGTGGCGGGCTCCTTGTTCTCGCGGCAGAAACGCTCTATCTCCGCAAGAAGCCCCCTGTTTTTTTCGACATCTGAGAGTATCGCCTTCCAGCAGGAGGCGGCGTCGGTATATATGGTGGTCATCGGTCCTCCAATTTTTTTGCTCATATTGTATCACGATGCGGGATGGAGCGAATAAAGGGCGCTGTTCAGGCGGCGGACGTGACCCTGTTGCTCTCGATCTGTGAAAGCTGTAGACCTGCCCCCCAAAGGGCAAATGGCTGCGTCACTTCAGCAGCAGCACTTTCCTTGCAGAGGCCAGTTCGAAGGGCTCCGGTTTTTCCAGCCCGAACTTCCTGGTGAAGGATTCCGGATAGGGAAGGTACTTCAGGCGGGCCTCTATTGCGGCCTTTCCCCTGAGGCCGGCGGGAATCGTGACGTGGTAGGTCTCCTCCCTGATCTCCGATGCGTTCAGCCGGTTGTCAAAGATGCTCCGTACCGCATCGTAGGATGACAGGGTCTGCGCCCCGGCAGCATCAACAAAGACCGCCCGGTAGACACGGCTGCCCGCGGGTATGGCATCGCCGAGGACCTCTTTGTCCTCAGCAGCGTTTCCTGCGACATCGTATATCCCTGTAGCAGCTGCTGGTACCGCTGCAACAGGGATGCTCCCGTCATCCGGGCGCAGCACGACTTCGAGCCACAGCAGCCTGAGGTCTGCGCTCCCCGAGGGCATCTTATGCCCGGTGTTCCTGTTATTCACGAGGATCGTGGCGGTCACCTCACGGTCGGAGATGCGTGTCGTTCCGACGGACACGTTTAACATCCCTGATGCCAGCTGTGTCTTTGAATGGGCGCCGGGGAAGCGGTGCGTGAAAAGTTTGTCCCTGTATGGCGCCGCCCCCAGCGTCATTTCGGCCGCCTGCCCCTTTTCGTACATAGGCCTGCCCGCAGTCAGATAGCCCTTGAGGTTCATATGGCAGTCCTGGCATTGAATCCCCGCAGCCGCATAGGGACTCCCCTTCCATTCCGTGTACGTGGACTTGATCTCCAGGCCGTAACGGTTGATCTGGTCGTGGCAGATGCCGCAGAATTCGCTCTGCGTATGCAGTGCGGAATATCTGTGATGCCAGCTGCTGTTATAGGTGAAGGGTCCGAGCTTCCGGTCCGTATCCGGCAACGGCACGTAATTGCCGTTGCCGGGGGCCGCCCCTGCAAAGCCGCTGATGCTGTGACAGAAGTCGCAGGTGACGCCCCCGTGAATCACGGGATCGTTCAGGTCAGCAGGGCCTGTGATGACCTTGCTCGTCCTGGAGGCGACGGGGGCATGGCAGGCGGCACATTCAGAGGCCACCTTTTTCATCCCGGCGTCCTGTGCGGCCCGAGGGAGGAGCTCCCTGAAGAACTGCGCCTGGAAGGCAGGATTGGTGAAGGTCTTGCCGTGCTCTGACTGAATGTGCTGTTCGTAGATTTTGGTATGACAGCCCCTGCACGCGGAGGACGGCTGATACTGTTCCGGTCCGGATTGCTGAACTGCTCCGGGGCCGGCACATGAAATGAGACAGAGAACGGTCAATGCGCTTATGAAAGTCTTCACGGCCGCCCTTTCTCACTGCAACGGTACGGGGCTCTCCCCCGTATCACGAAAAGGAGTGCGAAACACCGCCTCCTGCTATTCTTATATCATGCCCAACCTGCCGTGTCAATTTCCTCCGGCGGTGCGGTCCCTTTTCAAGAGAAGAATCAGTTGTGATAATATAGAAGACTTTTTTTATCAGGAGGATGCGATGTCAAAGACATACAATATAGCGGTTATCCCAGGAGACGGAACCGGACCCGAGGTTGTTGCCGAAGGGATCAAGGTCCTGAATGCGGCTGCGGGAAAGAACGGGTTCGCACTGGCGTATACGGAGTTCGACTTCGGCGGTTCACGGTACCTGAAGACCGGCGAGACCCTTCCCGACAGTGCGATCGCCGAGTTCAGAAAGTTCGACTCGATGTTCCTCGGCGCGATCGGGCACCCGGAGGTGAAACCGGGGATCCTTGAGACCGGCATCCTGCTGAAGATCCGCTTCAGCCTCGACCAGTACATCAACCTCCGCCCGGTGAAGCTCTATCCGAACGTCGAGACGCCCCTGAAGGACAAGGGGCCTGAGCATATCGACTTCGTGGTGGTCCGCGAGAATACGGGCGGCATCTATACCGGCCACGGCGGCGCGACCCGCGTCGGCACGCCGGACGAAATCGCCACGCAGCTGATGGTCTATGACCGCCGCACCGTCGACCGCTGCCTCAAATACGCCTTCGAACTGAAGAAAAAAAGGAATGCAGGGAACCCGAAGTATGCGGCCAAGCCGATCACCCTGGTCCACAAGAGAAATGTGCTGACCCATTGCGGAGACCTCTGGTACCGGGCCTTCGAAGAGATGGGCTCCGCATCCTACCCGGAGCTGAAGCGCGACTACAACCATGTCGATGCCGCGAACATGTGGTTCGTGAAGAACCCTGAGTGGTTCGACGTGGCGGTGACGGAAAACCTCTTCGGCGACATCATCACCGATGTGGGTGCGATGATCCAGGGCGGCCTCGGTGTTGCGGCGGGAGGGAACATCAACCCCGAGGGTGTCTCGATGTTCGAGCCTATGGGCGGAAGCGCCCCCAAATACGCAGGGCAGAAGGTGATAAACCCGATGGCGGCGATCGGCGCGGCGATGATGATGCTCGATACCCTCGGCGAGCCGAAGGCGGCCCAGCAGATAGAGGCCGCGATGATTGCGGTGATGCAGAAGATGAAGAGCCAGGCGGCCGGCCAGATGGGCATGTCCACGACCGAGGTGGGCGACATGGTCGCCGGCCTGGTGGCGAAGCAGTAGGGGCTGATTCTGCGGGCGATACCGCTGTCGTGCGGTTTTCTCCCGGTGTGTGGCGTATAATAAAAAAACGGCAGTACGGACTCTCCGGACGTTCGTAACGCCGGCAGGAACTATATCAGCAAGGGAGCAGAATAATGATGCGAGTTGGATTTGTCGGGTGGCGCGGGATGGTCGGTTCGGTCCTGATGGGCCGCATGCGTGAGGAAAAGGATTTCAGCCTTGTCGAGCCGGTCTTCTTCACTACATCGAACGTGGGCGGGAAGTCCCCGAATGTCGGCAAGGACGCCCCTCCGCTGAAGGACGCGAAGGACATCGACGAGCTGAAGGCGATGGAGACGATCGTCTCCTGCCAGGGCGGCGATTACACGAATGAGATATACCCCAGACTCCGCGCCGCGGGCTGGAAGGGATACTGGATCGATGCGGCGTCGTCCCTCCGCATGGAGAAGGACTCGATTATCATCCTCGACCCGGTGAATATGCGTGTGATCAAAGACGGGCTCTCTAAGGGGATGAAGAACTATATCGGCGGCAACTGCACGGTGTCCCTGATGCTCATGGCCCTCGGCGGGCTGTACGAACGGGGCCTGGTCGAGTGGATGTCCGCCATGACCTACCAGGCCGCCTCAGGCGCAGGGGCCAACAACATGCGTGAACTCCTCAAACAGATGGGCTCTATCCATGGCTCGGTGAAGGGTCTCCTTTCGGACCTCTCGAGCGCGATCCTTGAGATCGACCGCACGGTTGCCGCGCATATCCGCTCCGACGCATATCCGAAGGAGTTCTTCGGTGTGCCTCTGGCCGGTTCCGTTATCCCCTGGATCGACAGGCAGCTCGAAAACGGCCAGAGCAGGGAAGAGTGGAAGGGTCAGGCCGAGACGAACAAGATCCTGGGACGGGAAGCGAACCCCGTGCCGATCGACGGCACCTGTGTGCGCGTCGGCGCGATGCGCTGCCACAGCCAGGCCCTGACGATCAAACTGACGAAGGACATCCCTCTGGATGAGATCACGGAGATGATCTCCGGCCACAACTCATGGGTGAAGGTGGTTCCCAACGAGCGTGATATCACGGTCCGCGAACTGACGCCGGCAGCGATCACCGGCACACTGACGGTGCCTGTAGGACGCCTCCGCAAGATGAATATGGGGCCTGCCTACCTTAACGCATTCACCTGCGGCGACCAGCTCCTCTGGGGGGCTGCCGAGCCGCTGCGCAGGATGCTCCGCATCCTGGTGGAAAAATAGTACTGCCTGTTTTGTCATCCCGGCGTGTCCGGAATCCTTCCCCCCCGGGGGATTCCCGGCAGTCGGGAATGACGGCAGCACGGAAAATTTCGGGCCTGTGAAGAACTGCGACCTTATCATACAATCCGACTACCTCGTCACGATGAACGATCAGTTCGATGTCATTGAAAAGGGTGCGGTCGCGGTATCAGGCGGACTGATCGCCGCGGTTGGGCCTGAAGACGAAATAGCGGCCGCGTACCGGTCCGACAAGACGATCGGCGGCAGACATACTGTTGCCTTTCCCGGGCTGGTCAATGCGCATACCCACTCCCCGATGGTCTATTTCAGGGGCCTCAAGGACGATCTGCCGCTGCGGGTCTGGCTCGAAGACCATATCTGGCCCGCGGAAAACAGGTGGCTCGGACACGAATTCGTTGCCGATGCCACGGAACTCGCCTGCCTCGAGATGCTGAAGGCCGGGATCACCGCCTTCAGCGACATGTATTTCTACGGAGAGGCCATCGCCCTTTCGGTCAAAAAGGCGGGGATGAGGGCGGTGATCGGCGCGGGGATCCTTGATTTCCCGAGCCCTGCCGCCGCGACGGTCGATGACTATCTGGCGAACGCCGAGCGGTTTATCGGCAACTGGAGAGGCGACGGGCGGATCATCCCGGCGGTTGCCCCGCATGCGCCGTACACCTGTTCGCCTGAAACGATGAAAAGGGCGAAGGGGCTTTCCGAACGATACCGTCTGCCGCTGCACCTGCACCTTGCCGAGACGGAGTGGGAGGTGCAGGAGGTCCTGTCGAGATACGGCATGCGTCCTGTGGAACTGCTCAACCACCACCGCATCCTCGACAATACGGTCATCGCCGCGCACTGCGTATGGGCCACGGATGACGAGATCGGGATGCTGGCCCGGAGCGGGACCAACGTAGTCCACTGCATCGAGAGCAATCTGAAGCTGGCCTCCGGCATTGCTCCCGTGGTGAAGATGCTGGCCTCCGGCGTCAATGTCGCCTTCGGCACGGACGGGGCTGCCAGCAACAACGACCTTGATATCATGAGCGAGATGGCGACCGCGGCAAAGGTCCATAAGGCGGTCTCCGGAGACCCGACCGTCCTGAATGCCGCACAGGCGATGCGGATGGCTACGCGCTCCGGCGCCGGGGCTCTCGGCATCGGTGAAAAGACGGGCAGCATCGAGGCCGGGAAGTCGGCCGATATCGTCATAGCCGGTCTGAACAGGCCTCATCTCATGCCTCTGTATGACATATATTCCCACCTGGTCTATTCGATGAAGTCGTCAGATGTCTCGGATGTCATGGTGGAAGGGAGACTGCTGATAGAAGAGGGAAGGCCGGTTGCACTGGATGAAGGGGCCATTGTCGAGAAGGCGAGGTACTGGGGCAACAGGATCAGGGAAAAGGCGTAGCCGTATCCTTTGGCTGCTATACATTTCACCAGGCATTTAATTAGAATAATACATGGAGAAGACTGCTTATCTCCCGCAATAAACCACAGAGGGAAATGATATGAAGAAAAATATCCCCTTTCAGTCGCGTGCCTCTTTATTCGTTGGAATCTTTGTATATGCCCTTTTCTTGCTCTTCGGTTCAGGCGGTCCTGCGTATGCTGCTGCGATCACCCTTCCTCAGACCGGCCAGACAGCGTGTTACGATACGACCGGGGCTGTGGCAGCCTGCAGTGGCACCTCCGGCCAGGACGGCAATCTGCTGACAGGGACCGCATGGCCGAATCCGAGGTTCGAGGCGAATGCCTCTGTCCCCGACAGCGGGAACACTGTGACGGACAACCTCACCGGTCTCGTCTGGACAAAGGCTGATGCATCACTGATCAATGTCCCGTGCAGCGGAGGGACCGGCTGCTCGGCAGGCCTCTGCACAGTAGGGGGGACCTCATGGCAGGAGGCCCTTGATTTTATGGCCTGCCTGAACAATGCCAGTGCCTTCGGCCATAACGACTGGCGGCTCCCGAATATAAATGAGCTCAGGAGCCTCGTCCATTCAGGCGTGCCTGATATAGGGCTATGGCTTAATACCCAGGGTTTTCCGAATATCACCTCAGGGTATTACTGGTCGTCGACCACTTTCGAGGGCACACCAGCCAACGCATGGATACTTTGGTTGTGGGACGGGTCCCTGATCTCCATTCAAAACAAGGCGGACGGCGTCTCTAACGGAAACTATTTCTATATCTGGCCGGTGAGGGGAGAGCCGGGGGGCAAGTTCAACAGCCTGGTCGTCTGGAAGACCGGCCAGACGGCATGCTATAGCCAGGCAGGCGTCGCGCTCCCCTCCTGTCTGGGGACAGGCCAGGATGGAGAACTCCAGAAGGGTATCGCATGGCCGAATCCCCGGTTCAGCATCACCTACTGCAACAGCAGCGGTCCCTGTGTCCCCAATGTTTCCTGTGCGGCGGATACTTACAACGACATAGTCACCGACAACCTGACCGGTCTCATATGGCCGAGGAACGGATTTCAGGGCGTCGGCTTCATTAATTGGACGGGCGCCTTCACGACCTACAGCATATGCGGGTATACCGACTGGCGTATCCCGAACAGGAATGAACTGTCCAGCCTGATCAATTACGGCCAATACCCGTTAGTAACCACACCGACCACCTGGCTTCAGGATCAGGGTTTTACGAATATCCAGTCCGGCGCATACTGGTCTTCCACGACATATGACGAGGTTGATCTCCCACCCCCCGCTCCGCCCACGTATTCCTCTGCCTGGGTCATCTATCTCTTTAACGGGTATGAAGACTTCATCGGCAAGGCCTCCGCGTCTTATGTCTTTCCGGTGAGGGGGGGCAGCGGATTATGGGGCAGCCCAGCGGTTTCGGGTCTTCCTGCGAATTATACGTATCTCACTGCCGTCCCCTCCAGAACGGAATCCAGTCCCAATTCCTTTACGATCACGAACTCAGGGACGAACAACCTGTATATAAATGCCCTGTCATTCACCGGCGCGAACCCGGACCAGTTTGCCATAGTGGCGGGGACTGATCTCTGCTCGAATATGATCCTCGCCCCCTCGGCAAGCTGCACAGTGGCGGTGGTCTTTGCCCCGACCACTTCAGGGGCCAAGACGGCGAACCTGACGGTCACGTCGAACAGCCTGGCCAGTCCGCTCAGCGTTGCATTGAGCGGCACGGCCCTGGACCCGGGCTGCGTGGGAAATCCGGTATGGCTTATGGGCTCGGCGTATTATACTGATATCCCGACCGCGTACAGCTTCGTCAGCGGGACGACCACGATGAGGCTCTACAGCGCTTCATTTACAGGGCCGCTGTACTTTATGGATGCCTCGAAGAATTTCCTGATAACGCTCCAGGGGGGGTACGACTGTCTCTCCGGTATCCGCACGGGCTACACGTCGATAACCGAGCCCGTACTCCCGCCCCCGTTACCCCCGATGATTACCATAGGCTACGGGACCGTTGTCATGGACAATATCATTATCCAGTAGGCGTGAGCACGGATTTTTCTTGTTGCATTTGTCAGTGTCTTAATATAAATATATATCACCGTGCCGGTTTGTCCGGCGACTGGCTGCAGAGAGGGAGGTGAGACGATGACCCTGAAGGATATTAAGGAGTTGGCAAAGAAAAAGGGCGTCAAGGCCGGCAAGTTGAAGAAAGACGAGATCATCCGCTCGATCCAGCGCGCGGAGGGGAATTTCGACTGTTTCGGTTCAGCGGATTCCGGGATCTGTTCGCAGGAGGACTGTCTCTGGAGATCCGACTGCCTTGAATCCTAAGACACCACCCCGTCCCTGAAGGCGCTCTGCGCCTCCCTGACGACGAGTTCGGCCCGGCCGAGGTATCTCGGTGAAAAATGCATCACTTCGAGAGTCGTCACCCCTGCCTCGCGGGCGATCGCCCCGCACTCTCCGGCGGTCATATGATATCGTTCTCTTGCCCTCTGCCTGTCTTCTTCGAGAAAGCAGGCCTCTCCGTAGAAGACGTCGGAGCCCCTGATCAGTTCGATCAGTTTCTTTCTGTTGCCCCGCGTCATTGCGATGTCCGTCGCATAGGATATCTTCTGCCCCCTGGAGGAGATCGCGATCTCCGCAATTTCCCGGAGTGTCAGCCTCCCGTCTCCGGTGTCGACCGTTCCGCTGAAGTCTCCCCGCCGGTAGAGCCGTTTGAATTCGTTCAGCCAGGGGCCGACCCGGAGTCCCTTCCTGATAAGGCGGTCCCTGTCGATATTGATATGCAGGTCCTCTTCGAGCGAGTAAGCCAGACAAGGGATCGAGTGGGTGAGCTTTGCAGCCCTGACCCTGAACATCCCGGTATCCAGGAGGATGCCGTCAGAGGTTTCATGCCCCATAGGCTCTTTCCTGAAGCGGTGCGAGGCACTGAAGAGTGTGAGGGAGACTGTCTTGCCGTCGAAACAGTGGACGCGGATCACCGTCGGGTACCCCGCTATCAGGTTCCATGCGTAGCCCTTCAGTTTGCCATGGATGCACGGAAGCAGCGCCTGGGGACCGTAAATGTTGAGCGGGCTGTCCCGTCTGAGCACCGCCCGCAGGAGCAGGTCGAAGCCTATAAAATGATCTATGTGGGTGTGGGTGACAAAGACGTCGGTGACCCTGGACAACTCGCGGGCAGAGAGATTTCCGATCTGCCCGGCATCGAAGAGAATGAGGCGTTTCTGATACGCCGGCCTGACCAGCAGGCAGGGGTCCCCGAAAGGTCCGTTAATCAGCCTGTGATGGAATCCGGGCCTCATTAGTAATACTATCTTATTGTGATATAATAGTTCAAAAAACAGGCTGCCCTGAGCCTCGACCGGAAATTTTCGACCAATCACCGAATTACTGGAGGATACATGCCCGAACTGAGAAAAGACCCCATTGTCGGCAGATGGGTCATCATATCGATCGAACGCGGAAAGCGGCCCACAGACTTCATATCGACGTCCCAGAGGAAGAAGGGGGGGTTCTGCCCTTTCTGCCCCGGTAACGAATACACGACGCCCCCCGAGATCATGGCCTTCAGGCCTGTCGGCTCCCAGCCGAATACCCCGGGTTGGACGCTTCGCGTGATGCCGAACAAGTTCCCGGCCCTCCAGATTTACGGCGAACTCGGGAAGACCGGGGAGGGTATCTTTGACAAGATGAACGGTGTAGGGGCGCATGAGGTCATAGTCGAGTCCGCCGACCATAACCTCTCTCTGGCGACGATGAGCCAGAAGGCGGTCGAGGACGTGCTCTGGGCCGCGCATCTGAGGCTTGCCGACCTGAAGAAGGACCAGAGGTTCAAGTACGTCCTGGTGTTCAAGAACGAAGGCGAAGTCGCGGGCGCCTCGCTCGAGCATACCCACACACAGCTGATCGCCCTGCCGATCGTCCCGAAGCTGGTGAAGGAGGAGATCGATTCCGCCCGCCAGCATTACGAGTTCAAAGAGAGGTGCATCTTCTGTGACGTTATCAACCAGGAACTCGATGACGGAAAGAGGATAATCTACGAGAACGCCCGGTATGTCGCGCTGGCCCCGTTCGCCCCCCGGGCGCCGTTCGAGACGTGGATCCTGCCTAAGAGGCACGAGTCGATGTTCGCGCCCCCGGACAAGAGCTTCGCGGACCTGGCGGAGATCCTCCAGAAGATCCTGAGGCAGATGGACCGCATACTCGATACGCCCCCTTATAATTTCGTTCTCCATACCTCGCCGTTTTACGACGAGGTGAACGAGTATTACCACTGGCATATCGAACTGGTTCCGAAACTGACGAAGATCGCCGGCTTCGAATGGGGGTCGGGCTTTTATATCAACCCGACCCCTCCGGAGGAGTCGGCGAAGTTCATGAGGGAAGCGAAGATCTAGGGCCGGCAACGACATGCGTATCATAATCGCCTCTCCTGAAGCGGTCCCGTATGTAAAGACGGGAGGGCTTGCCGATGTCGCGGGCGCGCTTCTCAAGGAGTTCAGGAGACGCGGGGAGCAGGCGTCTCTCATTCTCCCGCTCTATGCAGGGATCCGTGAACGCTTTGCCCTCCACGACACTGGCAGATCGTTTGCGGTTCCCCTTGATGTATACAGGCTGACCGGAAGGGTCTGGGCCTCTGAAGACTCCCCGAACCCGGCCGCCTATTTCATACAATGCGACGAACTCTTCAACCGGCCGGACCTGTATGGCACCTCTGCGGGGGATTATCATGACAATGCCCTGCGATTCGCCTTCTATTCGAAGGCGGTCCTTGAGACCTGTCTTGCTCTGGACATCAGACCCGACATTATCCACTGCAACGACTGGCAGACGGGTCTCCTGCCTCTCTATGCCAGGGAGCTGTACCGCCAGAAACCGCATTTCGGCAGGACAGCCATTGTGATGACGATCCACAACCTCGGTTACCAGGGCATCTTCCCGAAGGAGGATATGCGTTACACGGGCCTCGGCTGGGAATATTTTTCTATCAGCGGTCTGGAGTTCTACGACAGGATAAACTTCATGAAGGCCGGGATCATCTACGCCGACCTGATCAACACGGTCAGTGAGACCTACGCGCGCGAGATCATCACCGAAGAGCAGGGTTTCGGTCTCGATGGCCTGCTCCGGACCCGGAAGGCCGACCTGTACGGGGTGCTCAACGGGGTGGACCACGAGGAGTACGACCCCGCTACAGACCCCTTTCTGGCCGCGCGCTTCGACGGCGGGCACCTGGCCGGCAGGCGGGCCTGTAAAAAGGCCCTTCTGCGGGAGATGCGGCTGTCCGGCGAGAGGCGCCCCATTTTTGCGGTCGTCAGCCGGCTCGCCTCGCAAAAGGGACTGGACCTTGTCGCCGCTGCGGTCGATGTCCTGCTCGGCAAGGGGGTGAATATCGTCATCCTCGGTAAAGGTGAGGAGCATTTCCATGAACTGCTGTCGGGTTTTGCCGCGCGTTACCCGGGTCGCGTTTCGGTGACGATAGGCTTTGATGAGCGTCTGGCCAGGGGTATCTATGCGGGAGCCGATTTTTTCCTGATGCCGTCGCGGTACGAGCCCTGCGGCCTTGGCCAGCTTATCGCGCTGCGCTACGGGGCGGTACCGGTCGCGCGGAGGACTGGGGGACTGGCAGATACGATCCGTGATTACGATTCCGGCACCCGGCAGGGAAACGGCTTTCTCTTTGACGAGTATACCGTGAGCGCACTGCTCGGCGCGGTCGACAGGGCATTGGCCGCCTACCGCAGCCCTGAGAGGTTCCTGGAACTGGTGCGCGGTGCGATGCAGGCCGATTTCTCCTGGTCGAGGTCTGCCGGAAGATACCATCTCCTGTATAGAAAAGCACTGGAAAGGGTGGGCGCATGAATCTCAGGGTGAAGCTCCCCTTCATGCTTTCATTCTTCATCCTCGTGATCGCGGTACTCGCCGTCGGGACGATCCTGATATTCGAGAAGATGTCGGACAACATGAAGTCCCTCAGGTCGGTCGGCCAGGAGAACCAGTTATTCAACGACCTCAATCGGGATATCGGGGACCTGATGGAGGCAACGAGAAACTGGGGATTGACCGGCGAAGCGAAATTCAGGAGGGATTACAACAAAAAGGCGGAGGAGATCAGGGACGACTTCGCAGCCCTCTACAGGATCTTCATGGGGGATCCTGATGTCGAGGACCTTGAGAAGGACTACAGGAGGGTGTTCGGGTACACGAGGCAGATCATGGTGAACCGGCAGCCGGTCGGCGCCCCGGAGACCGCCCTCTATATCCGCAAGATGGAGACGGATGGCATCAGGGTGATCGCCAGGATCGATGAACTTCAGGAACATTCTGTGAACAAGGTGCTCGATGCAATCCGGCAGGGAGAGGCGACGGAAAAGAATCTGATACGTTACCATGTCTCCCTGATCATCCTCAGCGGCCTTGTCTCTGTGTTCCTCATCCTGCGGATACGGAGGGCGATCACCGGACCGTTCAACACCCTGGTGGCGGCTACCGACAGGCTCGGCAGCGGGGATTTCTCCTACAGGATACAGATGGACCGGACAGACGAGTTCGGGAAGGTGGCCGCCGGGTTCAACGGCATGGCGACCGAACTGGAGGCCTCTCATCAGCTGCTCAGCGAGAAGCTTTCCGAGGCCCAGCTGCTGCTCGAGGTGACGCGGATTGCCGGCACTACGATCGACCTGAAAGACATGTTTTTCCTCATGGCGGAGACCATCGCCACACGGATGGGACAGGACTGCTGCATGATCTTCGCACGCCGGCCGGAGCTGCAGATGTTTTTGCTCGAGGCTTCGAGCAGGAAGGACGATTCGGCATACTACGGAGCCCTGCCCGAAGGAGACGCCCTCGTCCGGCAGCTGCTTGAGTCGCTCAGGCCGGTCATGACGGACACGGCCGGGTATGGCGAGGCGGAGATGAAATTCAGGCCGGAATTCACCTCTGTCGCCGCAGTGCCGATTATCAGGGAAAATGCCTGCTCCGGCATTCTTATGGTCGGGTCCAGGACCCCGCACACCTATGGAAAGGATGAGATCAACACGCTTGTCATCCTGTCGCATACGGTCGGATCTGTGGCCCGGAACGCGGAGCTCTACAATGCCACGAGGCAGCAGCTTCAGAAACTGACTGTGCTATATGAACTCACTAGGGCGGTCACCTCGGTCCTCGATCTTGCCGAGATCCTCAGGCGGACCGCAGAAGGGATTTCCGGGATGCTGTCCGCCCGGGGCTGTATCATACGCCTTGTCGAGGGGAACCGGCTCAGGATAAAGTCGAGCTACGGCCTTCCGCGAGGGGTCGAGGACGAGATGGAACTGCCGCTCGGCGACGGGATAGCAGGCTGGGTCGCGAAGAAAGGGGTATCCCTCCTGGTCGAGGATGTGCTCAGGATGCCGGATGATATGCGGGTGCCGAAACTCGACGTCCGGACGGTCGTCTGTGTCCCGCTGAAGCTCGGGGATACGGTTATAGGAACGCTCGGGTTGTACGACAAGATTGACGCTGCCGGGCAGCCGGTGCCGTTCGATACCGACGATCTGAATACGGCCGAGGGCTTTGCCGGGATCGCGTCGATCGCGATCGACAAGTCGACGCTCTATGAGACGGAGGTCCACCGCGAGCGGATGGCGAGCGAAGAGAAGAAGCGGCTGGATATCCTCTTTGACAGTGTCCAGGGAGGGATCATCTCCCTGGCAAAGGACTATACCATCATATCGGCGAACAGGTATGTGGAGGACTGGACCGGCATGTCCGGGGCGGAACTGATCGGCCGGAACAGCGTCGATGTCTTCCACGAAAAGATCGGGATCTGTCCACATTGCGCTGCGAAGCCGACCTTCGAGACCGGAGAGATTAACACCATCATGCAGTCCAGGGGAATGAACTACGCGGAGCTGTCGTCCTACCCGGTGAAGGACGCCGCGGGCGAGGTGTCCGAATGTGTAGTCTTCATCCAGGACATCACGGAGAGGGTCCTCTACCAGGAAGAGACCCTCAGCCTCTACCGGGAGGTGATCCAGACGAAGGAGTACCTCGAGGGCATTATCGAAAACTCGGCCGATGCGATCGTGACGACGGATCTCGAGGGCAAGATCACCTCATGGAACCGGAGCGCGGAGAAGATATTCGGCTTCACCGAGGCCGAGGCATCGGGGACCTTTATGCCTTTCGTGCCCGAGTTCCTGGTCAACCGTGAGCTCGAAAACATCGAGAAGATCAGGAAGGGCGAGGTCGTAAAGGACCTTGAGACGCTCAGGAGAAAGAAGGACGGGACGATCATCGAGGTTAGCCTTACGCTTTCGCCGATCAAGGACGCGGCCGGCACGGTCATCGGGATCAGCGGTATCTCCCGGGATATCTCCGAGAAAAAGCTGGTCGAAAAAGAGCTGATACGCCGCAGCCAGGAACTGGCGAGACTCTTTTTCATAAGCTCCGCGATGCGCGGCACGCTCGAACTCGACAAGCTCCTCAGGATGGTCCTGGTGGCGGTGACGATGAGCGACGGCATGGGCTTCAACCGGGCGATTCTCCTGCTCGTCGACGAATCGAGGAACGTGCTGAAGGGGGCGATGGGTGTGGGCCCGGCCAGTCCCGAGGAGGCCTGGAGGATCTGGGACGAGCTGGCGTATCAGCGCAAGACTATGGAAGAGATCATGCAGGATGTCATGGCCAAGCCGCTGGAAAAGAATTCGTTCCTCGACAGGCTGACGATGGGGATCGAGATCCCGCTCGACGAGGATACCATCCTGACGAGGTCAGTCAGGGAAAAGCAGTACTATAACGTGAAGGACGTCAGGGAAGAGCCGCTTTCGGATACGATACTCATCCAGCAGCTCGGGACGCAGGCCTACGCGATCGTGCCGCTCGTCTCGCGGGACAAGGTGATCGGGATCATCTGGGTCGACAACTATTTCAACCGCAAGGAGATCACGGACGAGGACATGAAGTTTCTGGCTAGCTTCTCGAACCATATAGCGTCGGCCATCGAAAACGCCCGCCTTTTCGAACAGGTGAAGATGACTGAACAGCAGCTGGAGAACATCTTCGAGTCGATGTCGGACATGGTCTACTTCAACAGCAACGACTATGTGATCAAGAGCGTCAACAAGGCGGTCACCGACAAGATCGGGCTCCCCGCCTCCCAGATCATCGGCAGGAAATGTTACGAGATCTTTCACGGGACGAACGAGCCGTACAAAAAATGTCCCCATCACAAGACGGTTACGACGAAAAAGGCGTATATCGAAGAGCTTGAGGACCCCCATCTCGGCGGGACGTTCCTGACGTCGAGTTCACCGATCTTCGACCTGAACAACGAGTTCATCGGGTCGGTCCATGTGGTCAGGGATGTCACGGAGATGAAGAACCTCCAGCAGAAGCTGATCATGTCGCAGAAGATGGCCGCCCTGGGCGAGGTGGCGGCCAAGGTCGCACACGAGATACGGAACCCGCTCGTCTCGGTCGGCGGTTTTGCCAAGCGGCTTGAGAAGAAGCTCGACGGGAACCTGAAGGAGTATGCCGGGATCATCGTGAAGGAGGTCTCCCGGCTCGAACACATACTCAGGGAGATACTCGGCTTTGTAAAGGAGGTGCGGCTCTCCAAAGAGAAGGTATCCCTAAACGCGATCATAGATGATATCATAATGGTCATGGGGTCCGATACGGAGGACCGCGGGATAAGGATTGCCAGGGAGTATACCGAAGGGGTCGAGGTCTTCGTCGATCCGCACCGGGTGAAAGAGGCGATCATGAATATCGTGACGAACGCTATCCAGTCCCTGCCCGGGTCCGGCGAGATTCACATACGGACCTATGTCCGGGACGCTTACGCGGTGCTGGAGGTGAGGGACACGGGCAAGGGAATCGGAGAGGAAGACCTCGGTTCGATCTTTAACCCGTTTTTTACGACCAAGGCCTCCGGGACAGGACTCGGCCTGGCGATCACGCACAGGATCATCCAGGAGCATAACGGCACGATCGAGGTCGAGAGCGAGGTCGGGAAGGGGAGTGTATTCAAAGTGCTTATACCCATGAAGGAGGATGAACAATGAAGATTCTAGTGGTGGACGACGACCTTAGCATATTGAGGTTGTACAAGGAGGAGCTCGAAGAGGACGGGTACGAGGTGGTGACCGCCTCCAACGGCGTGGAGGCGATCGAGCGGTTCGAAAATGAGAAGCCGGACCTCGTGACCCTCGACATCCAGCTGCCTGACGTCGACGGGATCAAGCTCCTCAGGCAGATGAAGGAGAAGCGGCCGAGGCTGCCGATCATCATGTCGACCGCCTATGATTACCGGGACGATTTTTCCGTGTGGGCGTCGGAGGCGTACATCGTCAAGTCTTCCGATCTGGCCGAATTCAAGGCGACGATCAAGAGGCTGGTCGGGCAGGGCTGATGAGCATGGTTCTGATGTCGCTGTCCCCGGCCTACGGAGGCTATTCGATCGCCCGCGACGAGAAGGTGATCCTCATCAGGGGGGCGATCCCCGGCGAGGTGGTCGAGGCCGAGATCACGGAGAAGAAGAAGGACTACGCGACCGCCCGTGTCGTGAAGGTGCTCGAACCCTCGGACGACAGGGTCGAGCCCCCATGCCCTGTCTTCGGCATCTGCGGCGGGTGTCACCTGCAGTTCGTTTCCTATGCGAGGCAGGTCTCGATGAAGGACGAGATCCTGCTGGATTCACTGACAAGGATCGGGGGCATCCAGACAGCGCCGGGGCCGGCCCTTTGCGGAGACCAGTGGCATTACCGGCGGCGGGCGCAGTTCAAGGTCGGCAAGACCGGGGAGATAGGGTTTTTCAGAGAGGCGTCGCGGGACGTCGTTACGTTCGAGTCCTGCCCGCTTATGGACGCGGGCATCAATGAGGTGCTGGCGGGGATCAGGAAGAACATTAACACGACCGGGCTGAGCGAGATCCATATCTCCTCGGGAGACAGGCCGCTCGCACTGCTGCGCGGAAAGGAATACCGGGGCAGTCCGTTCGAAGACTATCTGGCCGCCGGATGCGCCGGGGTCGCCTTTGAGGGGGCCGTGGTCGCCGGAGCGGACGCCACGCGTTTCGATCTCAACGGGCTCGCCTACGCTGTCTCGCCGTGGACCTTTTTTCAGGCCCACTGGGACCTCAACAGGCGGGTTGCGGAACTGATCGTCGAAGAGCTTTCGCCGCTGGGGGGCAAACGGGTCCTCGACCTTTACGCCGGAGCCGGCAACTTCGCCCTGCCGCTGGCTGGACAGGCGACAGAGGTGGTTGCGGTGGAGGAGAACCCCCATGCGGTCGACGACGGCCTCAGGAATATCAGGGAAAACGGCCTTAAGCATTGCAGGATCGTAAGGTCATCTGCGGAGAAGTACAAGATCGGCAGAAAATACGACGTCCTCATCGTGGACCCTCCGCGGCCCGGTCTCACGACCGAGGTGGTGAAGAAGATCCTTGAGATGCCCCCCGAGACTATCGTCTATATTTCCTGCAACCCCGCGACCCTCTCGCGGGACCTGAAAAAACTGAAGGAGAAATACGATATCATGTCCGTCAGGCAGATCGATTTTTTCCCGAACACCTTTCATATAGAATCGATCTCGTTCCTGCGGCTTCGGTAGTACGGAAAGGCATCTGCATGCCGGGGAATGAGGATTCATGGGGACTGTACTGAGCCGCGCAGGTCGCTTCGCCGCCGCCCGCATCGTCGGCATCTATGCTGTCTTTGCCGCCCTGTGGATCTACCTTTCGGACCACGCCCTCGGTTTTTTAGTCAGGGACCCCGAGTATTTTGTCCGTATCGCGGTGATCAAGGGCTTTCTCTTCATTATTGTGACCGGCCTGCTTCTGTACCTGCTCATCTCCAGATATATGCAGAAATCCCGCGGCATGGAGGAGGACCTCAGGGAGCTGTCCCGGCGGATAGAGCTGATCCTGGATTCGGCGGGTGAGGGCATATACGGTCTGGACAACGAAGGGAGGGTTACCTTCATGAACTCCGCAGGCGCCCGGATGCTCGGCTGGGAGAAAGAGGAGTTGATCGGCAGGTCCAGCCACCTGACCTGGCACCACTCCAGGGCGGACGCCTCTGCGTACCCTGAGGAAGAGTGCGGTACCCATGACCTTCTGAAGAGCGGCATAGCCAGGACCGTCAACCGCGACACCTTCTGGCGAAAGGACGGCAGCAGCTTCATGACCGAATATACGATCACGCCGATGTATGACAACGCTGTTCTGTCGGGGGGCGTCGTGACATTCAGGGACATCACCGGCCGTATCCATGCCGAGGAGGAAAACCGCAGACTCGAAACGCAGTTCCGGCAGGCGCAGAAGATGGAGGCGGTCGGGCATCTTGCCGGTGGCGTGGCGCATGACTTCAACAATATCCTGACTGCGATCATCGGGTATGGCAACCTTCTGGCGATGAAGCTGCCTGAGGACGGCACCCTCCGCGGATATGCCGATCAGATACTGGCTGCGTCCGACAGGGCGGCGAATCTCACGCGCAGCCTTCTGGCCTTCAGCCGGAAGCAGGTTATCGAGCTCATGCCGGTTGATCTCAATGAAATCGTCTCCGGGCTGAAAAAGATGCTGGAGAGGATTATCGGGGAAGACATAGGGATCGAGGTCAGGACCTCGGACCAGGACCTGGTCGTCAGGTCGGATAAGGGCCAGATAGAGCAGGCCCTTATCAACCTCGCCACGAACGCGCGGGACGCCATGCCCGCGGGAGGTACCCTGACGATCACGACAGAGGAGGTCCGGATCGACGACGGATTTATCCGGATGCACCAATATGGCAGTCCCGGAAGGTATGCGCTCGTCTCTGTCACGGATACGGGCACGGGGATGGACAGGGCGACGATGGAGCATATCTTCGAACCCTTCTTCACGACAAAGGAGGTCGGCAAGGGGACTGGACTCGGCCTGGCGATGGTCTACGGGACGATCAAACAACATGAAGGTTTTATCAATGTCTGGAGCGAACCTGGTTCCGGCTCGACCTTCAGGATCTATCTGCCTCTGGCGGAGTCGTGGGCGGGCGATAAAGAACCCCGCGCCGAGACCGTTGTCCCGCATGGGACAGAAACGATCCTGCTCGTCGAGGACGACGAGGCGGTGAGGCTGGTCACGAAGAGGCTGCTTGAGGAACGGGGATACAGAGTCATCGAGGCGGTTGGCGGCATGGAGGCTGTCAGGCTCTTCCGGGAAAACCGGGAGCGCCCGCATCTCGTGCTAACCGACCTGATCATGCCGGAAATGACAGGCAGGGACGTGCATCGGGCATTGAAGGAGATCGACCCTTCTGTCAGGATACTCTTTATGTCGGGGTATGCCGCGGACGTGCTCGAACAGAAAGGGCTGCGCGATGAGAAGCTTCATTTCATTTCGAAACCGCTGAGGCCGGAGGCCCTTTCAAGAGCCGTACGGGAGTTGCTGGACAGCCCGGACGGGTGATGCGCCGGGCTGCGGGCCGCTGGGAGACCCGCAAACCCTGTGCGCGGATTATGCCTCGCTCAGGACCCTGATCGCCTTTTTATCGTCGGCGGTCCTGAAGACGCAGGTGGCCGTCTTCCCGGAACTGGTGGTCGAGTAAAAATAATAGATGTTTATGCCGGCCTCCGCGATGATCTTCGATATCTTCTCGAGTGCCCCTACCTTGTTCGGTGTCTCCACCGTGATGACGGACGAGTCCTCGATATCCTCCGCGCCGATCTTTTCGAGCGCCTTTTCGGCCCTTGCGAGATTGTCCACGATGAGGGTGAATATGGCCTTGCGGCGTGCGCCGCTGGCCGAGTAGCCTGTCCCTGCCAGGATGTTTACATTTGCGGCTGCGAGCGCTGCTGCCACCCTTGCGGTCAGGCCGGCCGCGTCAACAAAGGTCGCTGTGATCTCCTTCGCGGCCCTGGCTGTAAACGTCTTCTTTGCGCGTTTTCTTGCGGAGTGGGTTGCTCCTGCCTTCACCCTTGCGCCGGCTTTCCCGGCTGTCGCCTTTGCGGGCGTCTTCTTTGCTGCGTTGGCCATGGCGTCTCATGTCTCCTTTTGTCACTGAATTGGGATCCCGCCATCCGGGGACGGCAGGGGAACCGGATCGATCGTCCCGCTTCCCTGTGAAAAACCGTTTTTTACTCTACTACAGAAAGAGGGTGAAGGACAAGGGTGACGAGGTCATCTTGACAAAGGGGCAGCGCTGTTGTTTATATAGTCAGTTCTTTAAAAAGAGACCGGCCCGGAGGTGTCTGCCGCGGGTCTTCCTGTTATCCCGGAGGGGAGGGAGAGCAGAAGAATGGAGGACTGATTTGGAAAGCAGTGACTTTACGATCCTGGAGATGCTCGGCTGCATCTATGAGGATCTGGATATCGACAAGATAGAAGAGAAATTCGTAGACCTGGTAGGCCAGGTGTTTTCCTTTGACCGCATCGCCCTGTTCTTCGTCAAGCACAAAAAAGAGGTCCTCCAGGGAAAACTCTCAAGAGGGTTCGACCCCGAGGTGATAAGGAAGATGGAGATCCCGATCGGGAAGAATTCGGTCCTGATGGCCCCACTTGTCTCGGGGATTCCTCTCCGGAACCCCCTCCCGGACGGGGACCCTTATGTCGAAGCCCTGCAGCTGACCAACTTTGCCCTCATCCCTATTGTGAGCAAGAAGCGGGTTTCCTGCTGGGAACTCAAAAATTGCGGGACCACCGACTGCCCGGCCTATGGCAAAAAGTGGATACGCTGCTGGCTCGTCTCAGGAACGAAGTGCGGACGGGGTCCGGAATACGGGGTGGAGGATAAGGCGGAACTCTGCGCGGCCTGCCCGATCTTCTCGGATCATAATGTACAGTCGGCCGAGGGGGTCATGCTTATCGACAACTCCCAGTCCAATAAGCCTGTCACCGACGACCTGGTTACCCTCCTGGCGATCATTGCCCATTCGGTCGGGCTGGCGATCAACAATTCGAAGCTCTACCGCAGGACTCTCGAGGTGGCGATACGGGATTCCATGACCGGCCTCCATAACCGCCGCTATTTCGACGAACGACTCCTTGATGAAGTGGACCGTGCCCGCCGGTACGATGAAAAACTGAGCCTTATCATCTGCGACATAGACCATTTCAAGAAGGTAAACGACACCTATGGGCATCCCGTCGGGGATGCTGTCCTCTGCTGGGTTGCCGAAATCCTCGGCAATGCCCTGAGAAAGACCGATGTGGTCTCCCGGTACGGCGGCGAGGAATTTGCGGCGGTGCTTGTCAATACCGGCAAGGACCAGGCAATGCAGATCGCCGAAAAATTGCGGTCGATTTTCGGGGAGCGGATGTTCCGGGACGGTGCTACTGAAATCAGGGTGACGCTCAGTTTTGGCGTCTCCTCCCTCATGGTAGATTCCATCGGGTTTGAGGGGCTGCTTTCAAGGGCGGACAAGGCCCTTTACCGCGCCAAGGCCCAGGGAAGAAACAGGGTCTGCGCGGCGTAACTTCATTCTTCATACCTAACCGGCCTGACAGTCCACCCTGACCTGCCTGTTTTGTGGTATCGTAATATATTGGAAACGACAGGCTGCATACGGACTTCTGACCCGTCGCTCGAAATCGTCGTCTGTGAAGGCGAGGCTGCTGTAATGGCCCATCAGGAGCTCTTCAGGCTGAACAGCGGATGCTATCGCCTGACCTGCGGAGATATCCTCACCTCGGTCCTCTCCGCAGTGGAGGAAGACACTACGAAGCTCCATATCGCCGCGGGCTGGGAGTCGCTGCTCAGGGTGGCGCTCTGGACACCGAAAAGGCCGCTCCTGCATGATGTCCTGGGGTTGCTGAAAAAGACCGGCATAAGCGAGCAGGAGCTCCTTCCCTTTCAGAAAGCGGATATTGCCGACCTGTTTCCCTGGCTCTATTACGGCAAGCGGTTCGAGACGCTCAGGAAGCTCGTCAACCGCGCCAAGTCCAGAGCCGAGGCTGCGGTCGACAGGAAGCTGCTGCTTGTGTACTGTCATCTTGTGTCCGAAGACACAGGGCGCATCGTCGCCAGCAGCCTCTGACGATGCTGAGACATCCCGGTCGGGATGACGAAAAGTGCTTGAATATACATGCGGTTCATGGTATTTTTAAAGACGTTCCGGGAGGTACTTTTTTGGCAAAGGCCAAGGTTTTACTAGTTGAAGACGACCCCATACAGGCTCGCGAGACAGAAGAGATACTGAAGAAGACCGGATACGAGGTCTTCTGGGCACAGGACGGGATAAATGCCATCAAGGTGGTCAAGTCCTCCAAGCCCGATATTATACTCCTCGACCTGATCCTTCCGGGTCTCGACGGTTATGAGGTCTGCCGCTGGCTGAAGCTCGACGATTCCGCAAAAGGGATCCCCGTGATCATGCTGACGGTCAAGAAGGACCTTTCGGACAAGATATCCGGGCTCCAGATTGGCGCTGACGATTATCTGCCGAAACCGTATAACGAACTCGAACTGAACGCCCGGATCTACGCCTCCCTCCGCACCAAGGGCCTCCAGGACGAGTTGAGGATGAAGAACAGGCAGCTGGAAGAACTCCTCGACAAGGTGAACTATATGGCGATCACCGATGCCCTCACCGGGTTGTATAACCGCAGGAAATTCCACGATACCCTCGCCGGCGAGTTCGAAAGGGCGAGGAGATACAAGACCCCGTTTTCCCTCGTCATGATCGATATCGATCATTTCAAGAGGATCAACGACGACCACGGCCACAATGCCGGCGATGTAGTCCTCAAACAGGTATCCGCGCTGCTCCTGAAGAGCGTGAGGGAGATCGACACCGCCTCGCGTTTCGGAGGCGAGGAGTTCATGGTGATACTGCCAAGCACCGACAGTTCCAGTGCGAAGGTCGTTGCCGAGCGCATGCGTGATATGATCGCGTCCTTCCCGTTTCAGGATATCAACAGGCCGATCACTGTCAGTATCGGCATTGCGGGCATGCCGGACGAAAGGCTCAGAAACGAGGACCTTATGATCAGGTGTGCCGACATAGCCCTGTACCGCGCGAAACAATCCGGAAGGAACCGCGTGGAAGTGGCGTCGGGCGCGGACCTCGACAGGACTTCTTAAGCAGTCGGATTTTCGCTGCTCTGTGTCTATCCTGATCAGGATACGGAGGACCTCTTGAAAAAAGGCATTTATCTAGAAAATACCCCCCTTGACAACGCGATCCGGATCTGGACGGAGAGGCTCGACCGGGCAGGGGTCGGACCGCTCGCCGGCGAAAAGATCATGGTGCTGGACGCACTCGGCAGGGTCACCGCTGGGCCCGTGTTTGCGAAGATATCGTCCCCGTTTTACCACTCGTCTGCCATGGACGGCTACGCGGTGAGGTTCAGCGGGACCTTCGGGGCCTCTGATGCCTCCCCGAAGAGGCTCGAGATGGGTTCTGAAGCAGTCCCCGTGGATACAGGAGATGCCCTTCCCCCCGGGTTCAACGCAGTCATCATGATCGAGGACGTAAACCTGATCAGGGGGCCGGAGACAGGGGGCAAGGTTCTGGGTTCGCGGGGAGACAGGGACTTTATCGAGATCATCGGTCCGGCCACCCCATGGCAGAACGTCAGGGTCATAGGGGAGGATATTGTCTGCACCGAACTGATCCTTCCTGAGAATCACCGGATAAGGCCGATCGATATCGGCGCGCTCATCTCGGGCGGCCATGTCTCGATAGACGTCAGGCGGAGACCGGTCGTGGCGATCATCCCCACGGGTTCCGAGATTGTCGAGCCCGGCTCTGAACTCCGCACGGGTGATATCATCGAATACAATTCCAGGGTCCTTTCGGCTCTCGTTTTGCAGTGGGGCGGGGTCCCCGTGAGATACAGCCCTGTCCCGGACGACCCGGGCAAGATACGGGAGGCGGTGCTCCGTGCCTGTGCCGGGGCTGACCTGGTCGTTGTCAACGCCGGCTCATCCGCCGGGTCAGAGGATTTTACGGCGGGGGTCCTGTCGGAGATCGGCGAGGTGATGCTGCACGGGATCAATATCAAGCCGGGGAAACCGGTGATACTCGGGTGGGCTTCCGGCAGGCCGGTGCTCGGTATACCCGGGTATCCGGTCTCGGCCTACATCACCTTCAATCTCTTTGCAAAACCTCTTGTCTACAGGATGCAGGGGCTCGAGGAACCGAAGCCGGAGATCGTCAGCGCAAGACTCTCCCGGCAGGTCGCCTCTACCCTTGGCCAGGAGGAGTTCCTCAGGGTGAAGGTCGGCAGAGTCGGAGAAAATCTGGTCGCCACGCCGGTCAGCCGGGGGGCCGGTATCCTTATGTCCCTTGTTCGGGCTGACGGGTTCGTCAGGGTCCCGGCGATGTCCGAAGGGTACGGTGCGGGTGCTGAGGTCGACGTGGAGATGCTCAGGTCCGCTGAGGAGATCGAAAACACGATCGTCTGCATCGGCAGCCATGACAACGCCCTCGACCTCCTTGCCAATATCCTCAAGAAGAAACATACGAAATATTCCCTTTCTTCAGCGCATGTCGGTTCCATGGGAGGACTTGTCGCACTGAAAAAGGGCGAGGCGCACATGGCCGGCACCCATATGCTCGATGAGGAGACAGGGGAGTATAATGTTCCGTACATCGAGCGTCTACTCGGAGGCAGGGGGATCGTGCTGGTAAACCTCGTCTACCGGCAGCAGGGGTTGATGGTGGCCAAGGGAAATCCGAAGGACATCCGGGGCTTTGCGGATCTCGTGCGTGATGACGTTGTTTTTATCAACCGCCAGCCCGGCGCCGGCACCAGGCTCCTGACCGATAAACACCTCAGGGAACTCGGCATAGAACCCGGCAGGATACAGGGTTATGAGCGGGAGGAATATACCCATATGGGCGTCGCCTCTGCCGTGTTGACGGGGATCGCGGATGCCGGTCTCGGCATCCTCGCTGCTGCGCAGGCCCTGGGGCTCGATTTTATCCCCGTGGCCAGGGAGAGATACGACCTGGCTATCCCGGCCGAATACCTCCGGATGCCTAAGATGCAGGCCCTGCTCGGGATCATCAGGGACGACGCCGAATTCAGGGAGACGGTGAAGTCTTTCGGCGGATACGACCTCTCCGACATGGGGAAGGTGATGTATGAGTCATAAGCCGGTCGTCTTTTCGAGGCGGATCCGGCTTTCGCCTCCGCATCCCGGAGATAAGACCGCCGATGTAGACCGCCTGCTGGCAGCCCTCGAGACGGAAGGGCTTGCGGGCGTTTCTATCCCGATCGATCTGGTGAGAAGACTTCCGGGCGAACTGAGACGGCAAGGCTTCGAAATTGACCTCGTGATCGGAGCCTTCGGCAAAGACCTCGCTGCCGTCGATTGCGGGCTCCGGCGGATCTTCGGCATAGCCCTCGATATAGGCTCCACGAATATGGAATGCTCTCTCTTCGATCTCGGGACAGGGGAGAGGCTTCTCGTCCGCGAGGCGGAGAACCCGCAGATCTCCTTCGGCAGCGATGTCCTGACCCGCGTGCAGGAGTCGATGACCGGCCGGTTCGAACCTCTTGTGCGGGCCCTCCGGGACGGCGTCAACAGGCTGATCGGAGAGGTCTGCGTACTCGGCGGGGCAGCTAGGGAAGAGATCGTTGCCGTGACCGTGGCCGGCAACACGATCATGACCCATTTCTTCCTCGGCCTCGACGTAAACAATATCCCGCTCAGCCCGTATATACCTGTCGTCAACAGCCCGGTCTTCCTGACAGGCAGGGAGGCGGGCCTGGTCATGAACGGCAACGGCCTGGTCTATGTCTTCCCCAATGCCGGCAGTTATGTCGGCGGAGACATCATCAGCGGGATCATCGCGTCAGACGTGGACAGGGAAGAATCCCCCGTGCTGTTTATCGATGTCGGCACGAACGTCGAGGTGACCCTCGGCTGCAGTGACTGGATCATGACCGGCGCCGGTGCTGCCGGGCCTGCGCTGGAAGGAGGCGTGGCGGGCATCGGTAAAAAGGCGGAACCCGGGACGATCTGCAAGGTGAGCATAGACAGGACAACCGGAACGGTAGAGTCCGAAGTCATACCTGGGCCGGACAGTGGTACATCACCCCAGGGCATATGCGGTTCCGGCCTGATAGATCTCGTGGCCGAGATGTTTCATGCGGGGATCATCGACCAGACCGGGAAATTCACGGATACGGCTGCCGGTATCGTCGAGAGGGACGGGGTCAGGGCCTTTACCGTATACCGGTCGGGAGATACGGAGCTCCTGCTCACCGAAAACGAGATAAAGAACTTCCTGGTCTCGAAGGCCGCGATGTTTTCTTTCCTGTATGTCTTTGTCCGGTCTGTCGGGCTGACGTTCAGTGACATCAGAAAGGTCTTTGTTGCCGGCGCCCTTGGCTGCGGCATAGATCCCGAAAGGGCGGTCAGGATCGGGCTGCTTCCGGATATCCCGAGAGAGAGGTTCATCCCGGTCGGCAACTCCTCTCTTGCCGGTGCGGAGATGGTACTGCTCGACCGGGACCTCCTCACACGGGTCGAACGAGTCGCCTCGATGGTGACATATCGCGAGATGAATGAGGATTCGGACCTCATGAGTGTGCTGCAGGGCGCCATGTTCATCCCGCATACGGACCCGGAACTGCTGAGGGGGTGAACTGATGGCTGGCGGAAAAAAGACGGGCATTCTGCTGCTGAATCTCGGCGGGCCGGATTCTCTCGATGCAGTCAGGCCGTTTCTCTATAACCTGTTTTCAGACAGGGAGATCATACGTCTCGGGCCGGCCTTTCTGCAGAAGCCTCTGGCGGGTCTCATCGCGGCCCTGAGACATACGAAGACCGAGTCCTATTACCGCCTGATCGGGGGGAGGTCGCCGATAAGGGAGATCACTACCGCAGAGGCGGAGGCACTGGAGAGACGTCTAAACGCGGGCGAAAACGGGTCCCGCTTCAGGGTCTTTGTCGGCATGCGTTACTGGCATCCGCTTATCGAAGAGACGATCCCCGCGATCCTTCAGGAAGGCATCACCAGGGTGGTTGCGTTCGGCCTCTACCCGCACTATTCGGTGGCAACGACCGGCTCGTCTCTTTCACGGCTAGAGAAGGTCTGCGCAGGGCTGCCGCTTTCTCTATTCCCGGTAAAGGCCTGGTACGACCATCCCCTTTATATCGGGGCACTCGCGGAAAAGATACGGGAGGGGTTAGCCCGGTTCGGGGATGCGGAAGACGTGCATGTTCTCTTCAGCGCGCACAGCCTTCCGAAGAAGTTCATTGACGAGGGGGACCCGTATGTCCGGCATATAGAGGCGACGATCGCCGCAGTATCGGCCAGGATCGGGATGAAATACCATCTCTCCTACCAGTCGAAGAGCGGGCCGGTAAAATGGCTCGAACCTTCGACCGAGTCGATGCTCGAAGACCTGGCGGGCAGGGGTGTCAGGAACCTGCTTGTGGTTCCGATCAGTTTCGTCTCCGACCATATAGAAACGCTTTATGAGATTGATATACTATATAAGGGCATGGCCGAAAGACTGGGAATTAACCTCAGGAGGGCGGAATCCCTCAACGTAGCGCCTCTTTTCATCGAGGCCCTGGCAGACATCTCGCTGAAGGCGATGAAGGAGGCGGGATGGACCGCATAGCGATCGTCGGCGGAGGCATATCAGGCCTCTCGCTTGCGTACTTTATCCTCAGCAGGGACCCTTCGGCGGACGTGGTGGTCTTCGAGTCGGAGCAGCGGTTGGGCGGCAAGATATGGACGGACAGATCCGAAGGCTTTCTCTGCGAGGGCGGGGTGAACGGTTTTCTCGACAACAGGCCGAAGACCCTCGCGCTTTCTTCGATGGTGAAGCTCTCCCCCCTGCGCAGTAACGACGCCTCACGGAAGAGGTTTATCTTTTCCGACCGGAAACTGCAGGGTCTTCCCGAGTCCCCGCCTGCCTTCCTGCTGTCGGGGCTTCTGAGCATTCCCGGAAGGCTGAGGGTCATGGCCGAGCCGTTTATCAAGGGAGATCCCAGGGAAGAAGAGACCCTCGCCTCTTTTGCGCGGCGGAGACTCGGCAGGGAGGCCTATGAAAAGCTGATCGATCCGATGGCGTCCGGAATTTACGCGGGTAATCCCGAGACGCTGAGTCTCAGGGCCTGTTTCTCGAAGGTCTATGAGCTTGAGAAAAATTACGGAGGACTGATCCGCGGCATGATCGGCCTGCAGAGGGCGAAGAAAAAGGCGGGCTCCTCCGAGACTGTCGGGGCAGGGCCGGGCGGGGTCCTCACGTCGTTTTACAACGGCATGGCCGAGATGGTCGATGCCCTGAGGGCGGTCCTGGGGGAGAGGGTCAGGACCGGGTTCAAGGCGGTGTCCGTCGACAGGACCGGCGCGGGGTATCACCTCCATTTTGCGGATGGTTCGAGCATCGAGGCCGGCAGCGTCATCCTGGCTGCGCCGGCATATGCCGCGGCCGAGATACTCAAGGCAGCGGATGCGAGGCTCGCCCGCGTCATATCCGGCATTTCGTACCCCTCGCTCTCGGTCGTCTGTTTCGGCTATCGCAGGGAGAAGGTGCGGGCCTCTCTCGACGGGTTCGGTTTTTTGGTCCCGTCGAGGGAGAAGAGGCAGATACTGGGGACCTTATGGGATTCCAGTATCTTTCCCAACCGGGCGCCTGAGGGGTATGTCCTGCTGCGGTCTATGGTGGGTGGCGCCCGCGCCTCTCTGCTCGCCCGCGAGAGCGACCCCAAGATTATCGCCTCGGTGAGGTCTGAGATGGCGGACATCATGGGCATCACGGAGGCGCCGGATTTTGTCAGGATCTACCGGCATGAGATGGCGATACCCCAATACACGGTCGGACATCTCGACAGGATGAAGGAGATCGACTCCCTGTTGTCGAAATATCCGGGGCTCCTGGTCACGGGCAACGCCTATCGCGGCATAGGGGTCAACGACTGCATCGAGAACTCATGGAAGCTGGCGGAGAAGCTCGTGGAAGGAAATGAGTAAACTGCTTACACAAACCATATTTCAGAGGAGGAATCAGAAAATGAAGCTGTTGAGGTATGCTGCAGTATTGCTGCTTGTTGTCTGTGTCGCGGGAACGGCCTTTTCGGCTGACAGGAAGCCGCAGGAGATGAAAAACAGGAAATTCACCAAGGAGGAGATAAAGAAGATGTCAGAGACAAAGGCAGTGATCGAGACGAAGTTCGGTAATATTACCTTGAAATTCTTTCCGGATGTGGCCCCGAACCATGTCAATAATTTCATCGAGCTTGCAAAGAAAGGCTTTTACGACGGCACCACGTTTCATCGCGTAATCCCGGGGTTCATGATCCAGGGAGGAGACCCCAACTCGAAGAACCATGACAAATCGTCCCATGGCATGGGGGGACCCGGCTACACCGTGAAGGCAGAATTCAATGAGCGGCCGCATAAGAGAGGGACCCTCTCGATGGCCAGGTCGGCGAACCCCGACAGCGCAGGCTCGCAGTTCTTCATCTGCGTCGCCGACGCCCCGTTTCTCGACAGGCAGTATACGGTCTTCGGCGAGGTCGTCTCCGGAATGGATGTTGTCGACAAGATCGTGAGCCAGCCGAGGGACGCTCGTGACAACCCCAACGAGAGGGTGGAGATGAAGGTGAAGATCGAGGAGAAATAGGCGGAAATCCGTCTCCTCCGGCCGAAGTTTTGATTTGATAAATTGGGATAAAAGGATTATTCTATAAACATAAAACGACGGTATGTATAGAAAAGAACGGCTTTTTCCCATATCGGTCTTCCCCTTTTTCTCGGACAGATGTCTTTTCCTGAGGTGCGCCCTTCTTTCGTGACGCATGTTCGGGCACAGGAAGCCCGCTTTTTTATAATAATGGCTCAAAAAGGAGGAATCTTTGAAAGAGCAAGAGATCATCGAAGCGCTGAAGCAGGAAAACGAAGATTTTCGGAAACTGTATGAAGAACATCATGCTCTTGACGGTCAGTTGGCGGACATAGACAGAAAGGTCTATCTGACCCCTGAGGAAGAGGTTGAACGGAAAAAACTCCAGAAACAGAAGCTCGCAAAGAAAGACAAAATCGCGGACATGGTCAGGGATTATAAAAAAGGCCATTCTGTTGCCTGATGTGATCTGAAATGCCGGGGCGGCATTCCGCCGCCCCGCAGACTATCGCGGATAACCTCTCCCGAATTTCGTTTGTATATACTCAGCAATAAATAACCAGGGGGTACTATGAGAAGCAGTACGATCAAGGAGGGTCTTGAACGCCTTCCACACAGGGCCTTGCTCTATGCGACCGGTCTTCCCAAGTCTGAAATGGGGAAGCCGTTTATCGGCGTTGCGACCAGTTTTACGGATCTGATCCCGGGCCATACCGGCATGAGGGACCTTGAGAGGTTCATCGAAAAAGGGGTCCATACAGGGGGAGGCTATCCCTTCTTTTTCGGCATCCCCGGCATCTGTGACGGCATAGCGATGGGCCACGGCGGCATGCACTATTCCCTCGCCTCCCGCGAGCTGATCGCTGACATGGTCGAGACTGTGGCGGAGGCCCACAGGCTGGACGGCCTCGTGCTGCTGACCAACTGCGACAAGATCACCCCCGGCATGCTGATGGCCGCAGGCAGGCTGAATATCCCGTCGATCGTGGTGACGGCCGGGCCGATGTATTCGGGGCGGTATAAGGGCAGGCGTCTGAACCTGACGAGCGACACCTTCGAGGCTGTCGGCAAGTTCAAACGCGGTCTTATCAAACGCGAGGAGCTGGATAACCTTGAGATGTGCGCCTGTCCGGGCGCCGGCTCGTGCCAGGGCATGTATACGGCGAACACGATGGCCTGCGTGACCGAGTCTCTCGGCATGAGCATTGAGGGCTGCGCCACCGCCCTTGCGGTCTCCGCAAAGAAGAGGCGTATCGCCTTCGAAAGCGGCCGGAGGGTCGTGGAACTGGTGAAGAAGAATATTACCCCGCGGAAGGTGATGACTATGAAGGCGTTCGAAAACGCGGTCATGGTCGACCTGGCCCTCGGAGGTTCGACGAACACGGTCCTGCATATCCCGGCAATCGCGCATGATGCAGGTCTTAAACTTCCGCTGGAGGTCTTTGACAGGCTTGCGAAGACTACCCCCCATATCGCGAGTATGCTGCCCGGAGGTCCGGTCTATATGGAGGACCTCGACGATGCTGGCGGCATCCCGGCGGTCCTGAAGAGGCTGAGGGAGAAGCTTAATAATACGATCACCGTCAGCGGGAAGAAGATCCATGCTATCGCTGACTCTGCCGAGGTTTACGACGAGGATGTCATCAGGCCGCTCAGCAAGGCCCACCATAAACAGGGCGGCATCGCGATCCTGAAGGGCAACCTTGCCCCGGGCGGCGCGGTCGTCAAGCAGTCTGCCGTGAGCGAGGGGATGATGAAGTTCCGAGGTATTGCCGTCGTCTTTGATTCGGAAGAGGCGGCGATGAAGGCGATCCTCGGCGGCAAGGTGAAGGCCGGGCATGTGGTGGTGATCCGGTACGAGGGGCCCAAGGGCGGACCGGGGATGAGGGAGATGCTCTCGCCGACCTCGGCGATTGCCGGCATGGGGCTGAGCGAATCGGTTGCCCTTATCACGGACGGCAGGTTCTCGGGGGGCACGAGAGGGCCGTGCATCGGCCATGTCTCTCCCGAGGCGATGGAGGGCGGCCCGATCTCGCTCGTCAAGGACGGCGACGCGATCGAGATAGATATCCCCAAAAGGAGCATTTCCCTCGTCTGCGCAGAGGCCGAGATGGCCGCCCGCCAGAAGGCCTGGAAAAAGCCGCAGCCGAAGATCAGAAAGGGCTATCTCGCCCGCTACGCACGTTTCGTAAGTTCCGCGGACGAAGGCGCGATCATGAAGTAGAAAGAGCAGGCAGCCTTCAGCGAACAGCTGTCAGCAACGCCGGCCCCGGATGTCTCACCCAGAGTGGGATATCCGGGGTTTTTATCATAAATTCATGAGCCATATCCCCCGACTGCCCGATTATGTCTGTTTGCGGGATTCATGAATTGCTTCCAATATTTCTTTGCGTGAAATATTTTTACGCAAACCAGATACATCAAATGGCGAGCGGCGAACCGCAGCTTTGGGTATGATAGAGAACATATCGCCTTTTCTCCGACGAATAATTATTTCCTCTTTTTTGGATTCCTCCAATATATCCGCTAATTTTTCTCTTGCCTGAGAATAAGTGTATGTCTTCATTTATTCGATCACCTCTATAGCGATTTCTTTTGCTATCTCACACATGCGTCCATCGAGACTGATGAGCGGCAAATTGTTTTCAACGCAACACTGCAGGTAATATGCATCGTAGGCATATATGTTAAATCTCACTGCAATTTTCAGGGCATCATGAATTCTTACAGGCACCAACCTGGCTATTATTCTCTGTGAAATATCATATGCCTTAACAACTTCCCGGTCGCTGAGCCGCCCCTTTTTCCTGACTGCGATCAATGCATTCCCAATTTCGTAAGGCAGGATTTCCGGCGAGATAATTTGGGATCCAAGGGTCTTGTCAATGATCCACTCCCTGTCTGCTTCATCAAGAACCACGGCAAGAAAGGCGCTTGCATCCGCGACAATTTTCATGTCTTAATTGTACAACTCATAAGTATAGTTGTCAAATAGTGGTCTGTTTCGTTATGGGCGGCACAGAGACTGAAAGCTGATGGCTGAATGCTGATACCTTGACCAGCTTGATCATTGCCTCCGGCCCCGGATGTCTAACCAGAGTGGGATATCCGGGGTTTTTCGCATCGAGAATTCATGAGCCATCGCTCCCGGTTGCATGCTACACTATTTCCATTATGGATTTCAGGCTCGTACTCTCAAAACTTCTGACCGCCTTTTCGGAAAACAATATCCGATATGCCCTACGGAGGAAAATTGACGACGCTCAGTAATGCCGAGAAAGAGGAACTTCTGAGACTTGCCGGGGACCAATCACTGAAGGAAGATATGGCATACGTTGCCGCGCACAGGCATAATCCCGTGGCTGCCGAGGGGAAGGTCGATCTGGACCGGCTCGTCGAGTTTCATACGCAGTTCAACGAGTTCATGAACCATCGTGAAAAACCGTTCAGGCCGATGCGCGACCGGGAAATGAAGCTGTAGGAAAACAACGCAGGGGACAAAAAAAGAGGACAAGCTGAATTTGTTGTACTTGAGAAAATTGCCCTTATTTCTGTTTTTGAATATAATTCATGCTGGATGGTATACTGTTCGTCCGGATTAATCAAGGGCTAGGATTCATCGACATGGAAAAGAAAATAGACAGAATATTAATCGCTAACCGCGGGGTGCCTGCGGTCAGGATCATGCATACCTGCAGGGACAGGAAGATCCCGACGACCGCGGTCTACAGCGACCCCGACCGTCTGGCTCATCACGTCTTCATGGCCGATGCCGCGGTGCATATCGGCGAGGCGCCGCCTGTCGAGTCGTACCTCAACATGGACAAGATGGTCGATGCCGCGCTTCGGAGCGGTTCGGATGCGATCCATCCCGGCTGGGGCTTCCTGGCCGAAAACGAGGCCTTTGCGCAGAAGGTGATCGACGCGGGTCTTACCTGGATCGGTCCGTCCCCCGAGGTGATCAGGATGATGGGCGACAAGATCCAGGCGAAGATCATTGCGCAGAAGGCGAACGTCCCGACGATACCCGGCGTCAGTAACGTGACAGATCCCTCGCAGATCTCGAAGTGGATGGACGAGGAGAAGGTGCAGTTCCCGATCATGATCAAGGCCTCTGCAGGCGGCGGGGGCAAGGGTATGGTGAAGGTCGAGAACTCCGGCCAGATCGCCTCAGGCTTTGCCCAGGCCCGGTCCGAGGCGAAGAAGTCCTTTGGCGACGAGACTGTGCTGGTCGAAAAATATATAGAGCGCGGGCGGCATATAGAGGTCCAGATCGTTGCGGACCGGCACGGCAACGTCGTCCATCTCTTCGAGAGGGAATGCACGATCCAGAGACGGAACCAGAAGATCATAGAGGAGGCGCCCTCCCCGACTCTCGACGAGGGCCTTCGCCAGGAGCTCTGTTCCACCGCGGCACGGCTGATGCAGGAGATCGGGTATGCGACAGCGGGCACTGTCGAGTTCATCTTCGACTCTGCGACCAGGAAGTTCTATTTTCTGGAGGTGAACACCCGCCTGCAGGTCGAGCACGGCATTACGGAGCTGATCACCGGTCTCGACATCGTCGGGATCATGATCGACGTGGCCGAAGGCAGGAAACTGCCCTTTACGCAGGCCGATATCCATCCGAACCGCTGGGCGCTTGAGGTCAGGCTGAATGCCGAAGATCCGAAGACCTTCAGCCCCTCGTTCGGGCCGGTCACCCGGCTGCAGGTCCCGATGGGGCCGAACGTCAGGGTCGCCTCGGGCGTCTACGAAGGTGCGGACATCCCGCCGTACTACGACTCCCTCTTCATGCTCCTTATGAGCGCGGGCGCCGACAGGAAGGACGCCATCAGGGTCATGGACAGGTCGCTCGGCAGGAACCTCAGGATCGAGGGCGTCAGGACACTGCAGCCCCTCCTGCTGAGCATCATCAGACACCCTGCCTTCATCGAAGGCGATTTTTCGACGAGGTTCATCGAGGAGCATATGGATGAGCTGATCTCGATGTTCAGGGAAAAGAGCAGCGAGGACGAGGTGCTGAAGATCGCGCGGTACGTTGCCGAGATCTCTGCCCTCGGGCCCCAGAAATGGATGTGAGAATGTCAGCCGGAAAGCCTGTAAGCCTGCAGGCTGTCAAGCCTTAAGGAGACGTATGTCAGACTTAATATTCGTCAAGCCCGGCATGTCCGCGAGGGAAATCGTTTTGGCCGTCCGTTCCCTCGACGGCGTGTGCCTTACTTCGGTCGGGATGCGGGATGCGGGGCAGTCGGATTTCAAAAACCGCCACAGGATCTACGACCTCAAAACGCTCGCACCGTTTTATAACGGGATGGGACTTTTTTCGGCAGAGACCCATGGAGGCGCCCGCTGGCACGTGGGGGTCATGAACCGCCGCGAGAGCCCTTTCGAGGAAGGTGAGCTCCTGCGGGGGCTGATGCCGAACGTGCTCCAGCAGACCCTGATCAGGGAGACGAACCTCTTCGGGTACCGGCCTTATCCTAGGAATGTGATCGAGCATGTAGTCTCCCGCGTGGATATCGATGTCTGGCGCTGCTTTTCGTTCCTCAACGACGTCAGGAACATGAGGACCGTGGCCGAGGTCGTGATGAAGAGGGGAAGGCTTTTCGAGCCGACGATCTCCTTCACCACGTCC
This sequence comes from Nitrospirota bacterium, assembly GCA_021814475.1. Taxonomy (GTDB): domain Bacteria; phylum Nitrospirota; class Thermodesulfovibrionia; order Thermodesulfovibrionales; family UBA6898; genus PALSA-1316. The sequence goes on along the minus strand of JAKAIE010000005.1, from coordinate 21,294 downwards.
GACTGGGCGACGAACGAATACTACCTGTCGGTGGTGAAGGACATCGTGGCGCTCTGCGGGGGCACGGACGAGATCGTGCTCTGCGTGAAGGATATGGCCGGGGTCGGCGACGTCACCCGCATCGGCAACCTGATCGATGCGATCAAACAGGCATACCCTGAGATGGTGCTCAACTACCACCGGCATATTACCGACGGCCTCGCCATCCCCGCGTTTATTTCCGCGGCGAGGGCGGGCGCGGCGATCTTCGATGTCGAGGAGGACTCGCTCGTCAGGTTCTACGGCCATTCGCCGATACTGGCGGTCCAGGCGATATTCGAAGAGTCGGGGATACGGGTGCATATCGACCGGGAGCAGGCGGGCAGGGCGGTGCAGAAGGTCAGGGAATGGATAGGGGCCTACGAATGGGCCGAATCCCCGTTCAAGGGATTCGATCATACGGTGACGCAACACAGGATGCCTGGCGGCGCGTTCCCCAGTTCCTTCGAGCAGGCGGACAAGGGCGAATTCCTCCACCTGATGCCGGCGATCCTGAAGGTGATGTCCCTGTATAACCGGATCGTGAAGTACTTCGATGTCACCCCCGGGTCCCAGATCACCTGGGTCACCTGCAGCGGTATCGTGAACCGGTACTCGAAGGAGCGGGGCGACGCAGGAGTGCGCCACGTGACAGGTCTCCTGATGAAGTTCGTGGAGGAAAAAGACCAGGACCTCGGCGCTATGGAGCAGCACGAACAGGAAGAACTCCTGCAGCTCTTCAGGACCGCGCCGGGAGACTTCAGGAACCTTCTGCTCGGCAGCTACGGGAAGCTGCCTGTCGGATGGCCGGCCGACTGGGTCTACCAGTCGACTTTCGGCGACGAATGGGAGGCACGGATGACGGAGAGGAAGGACCTCTCCCCCCTCGATCTCCTGAAAGACGACGATATGGAGAGGCTCAGGCGGGAACTGACCGAGACGATCGGCAGGGTCCCGACGGAAGAAGAGTTTATTCTCTTCCTGATGCACCCCAAGGACGCGGTCGCCTTCATAGAGTTCAGGGAGAAGTACGGGGAATCTCCGCTCGTGCTGCCGACCACTGTCTGGCGTTCCGGACTCAAGAGACCGGGAGACCGGGTGGATTTCGAATTGTGGGGCAAGCCGTATTCGATCGAGTTCGTCTCTGTCGGCGCGGAACACGACGGGATCATTCATGTCGTGATGAAGGTGAACAATAAGACACGGGTCTACGCGGTCGAGACGCCGAGGGCGAAGAAGGCCGAGACCAGGATGGCGAAGGGCGTCAACCATATCGGTGCGCCGATCAACGGCAATATCTGGAGGATCGGCAATCCAGAGAGGGGCCCGCTTAAGGCCGGGGATATCGTCCATAAGGGCGAAGAGGTGATAAACCTCGAGGCGATGAAGATGGAAAACGCGGTGCTCGCGCCCTTCGACGCCCAGATCACCGAGGTCTGCGTCAGGCTGAACGAAACGGTCAGGGAAGGGCAGCTCCTCTTTGTGATCGAGAAGGTCTGAGCCCGCCGGTCCCGGGCCGGCCGATGGTCTTCGTACCGGCGAATCAGACACTGCCGGCTGGTGCGTCAGCTTTACAGGATCAGGGCTTCTGTGTTAACCTTATAGCTCTATAAAAACGACAGTGAAGGGTGGTGATTTCATGGGAATCGAAAAAAATAAGACGGAGATTATTCAGAATTACAAGATTCACGAAAAGGACACAGGCTCGCCGGAGGTGCAGATAGCCATCCTCAGTGAACGGATAGGGTATCTGACAGAGCACTTCAGGGTGCATCCCAAAGATCACCACTCCAGGCGCGGGCTTCTTATGCTGGTTGCTCAGAGAAGAAAGTTGCTCGATTATTTAAAAAGAACAGGAAAAGAGCGGTACGACACAATAATCAGCCGGCTCGGCATAAGGAAATAGACTACATGATGGAACAGACTGTTACAATTGAGATCCGCGGCAAAGAACTGAGCTTTAAAACAGGAAAAATGGCCCGGCAGGCCGACGGATCAGTAGTTGCGCAATACGGCGATACCGTTGTATTGGCCACGGCGGTGAGCAGCAAGACACCGAGAGAAGGGATAGATTTTTTCCCCCTGACGATCGATTACCTCGAAAAGACGTATGCCGCGGGCAAGATCCCCGGAGGATTTTTCAAGCGAGAGGGCAGGCCGACCGAAAAAGAGGTCCTGACTTCCCGTCTGATCGACCGGCCGTGCAGGCCGCTCTTCCCCAAGGGATACAGCTGCGAGACACAGGGTATTGTCAATGTGCTCTCGTACGGTGAGGAGAACATTGCGGATATCCTCGGCATCATTACGATGTCCGCGGCCCTCCACATCTCCGACATTCCCTTCAACGGTCCTGTCGGGGCCGTGAGAATAGGTCGTGTGATGGGTTCGTTCGTGATCAACCCTGACCAGCGCGAGATTGAGGAGTGCGATATGAACCTCGTCGTCGCCGGGACGGAAGACGCGGTGGCGATGGTCGAGGGCAGCGCCCAGGAGATGAGCGAGGCGGACCTGCTCGAGGCGATAGACATTGCCCATGCCGAAATAAAGAAACTCTGCAGGCTCCAGAACGAGTTCAGGGAGAAGGCGGGCAGGGAAAAGAGGACCTTTGCCGTTCCCGCCACCGATGAAGAGCTCAAGGTCAGGGTGAACGAACTGGCCCTCGGGAAGATCAAAGCGGCCATCACCGTCCCTGACAAGATGCGCCGGCAGGCGGCACTCGATGAGATCCTGAAAGAGATCATCGGTCAGATCAATACTGAAGAAAAAGACAGGTCGAAGGAGATTGCCTCGATCTTTGGCGATATAGAGAAGAATCTTGTCAGGAACATGATCCTGAACGACAATATCAGGGCAGACGGAAGAAAGCCCGACCAGATAAGGCAGATCAACTCCGAGGTGAGCATCCTCCCGAGGACCCACGGGTCCGCCCTGTTTATCAGGGGGGAGACGCAGTGTCTCGCCGTTGTGACACTCGGAACCACGGATGACGAGCAGAGGATAGACTCCCTTGAGGGCGAGACCTCGAAGTCTTTCATGCTCCATTATAATTTTCCTCCGTTCAGTGTCGGCGAGGTTAAGCCTCTCCGTTCGCCGGGCAGACGTGAGATCGGGCACGGGATACTCGCAGAGAGGTCGCTGAAGGCGGTCATGCCGTCGAAGACGGACTTCCCGTACACCGTCAGGATAGTCTCCGACATCCTGGAGTCGAACGGGTCGTCCTCCATGGCGACGGTCTGCGGAGGGACGCTGGCTCTGATGGATGCTGGCGTGCCGATCAAGGCCCCTGTGGCGGGTATTGCGATGGGCCTGATCAAGGAGGGAGACCGTGTGGTCGTCCTGACGGATATCCTCGGACTCGAAGATCATCTCGGGGACATGGACTTCAAGGTGACCGGGACCGAAGGCGGCATCTGCGCATTCCAGATGGATACCAAAATAGGCGGGATCTCCCGGCCGATCATGGAACAGGCACTGGAGCAGGCGCGCCAGGGCAGGGTCTTCATCCTCGGCAAGATCAACGAGACGCTGACGGCGCCGCGGAAGGAACTTGCGAGTCATGCCCCGCGCATCTATACGATGCAGATCAAGCAGGACAAGATCCGCGAGGTCATCGGGACAGGCGGAAAGGTCATCCGGGGAATCATCGAGCAGACCGGGGTGAAGATCAATATCGAAGACAGCGGCATGATCAACATCGCGGCCTCTGACGGCGAAGCTGCCCAGAAGGCGATCGACATCATCAACGGCATCATCGCCGAGGCGGAGATCGGCAGGATCTACCACGGCAAGGTCAAACGGATCATGGACTTCGGCGCGTTTGTCGAGATCCTGCCGGGGACTGAAGGACTCGTCCATATATCCCAGCTTGCGGACCAGAGGGTCGCGAAGGTGACGGATGTCGTCTCCGAAGGAGATGAGATCGATGTGAAGGTCATCGAGATAGACAAGATGGGCAAGATACGGCTCAGCAGGAAAGAGGCGATGAAGGAGACGGGCTCGTAACAGGCCTGTCCTTTCCCGCCGTCCTGAATATAAAGAAGGGGATTCCAGGATCCCCTTTATTTTTTTCCGACTGAAACCAGGGGAGATCTCATGTTTACAAAAGAACATCTCGAAAATGGCATCCCGGTAGTGATGGAGTCTTTCAAGACCGTCCGGTCGGTTGCCGTCGGCATCTGGGTGAAAGTCGGTTCCCGCTACGAAGGACCTGAGGAGAACGGGATATCCCATTTCCTGGAGCATATGTTCTTCAAGGGTACCAAAAGGCGTGATACCAAGGAGATCGCCATCGAGATCGACTCGATCGGCGGCGACCTGAACGCCTTTACCTCCCGTGAAAACACCGCATTCTATATAAAGGTCCTGGACGAACATCTCGAAACAGGCATTGACCTCCTCTCCGATATCTTCGTCCACTCGGTATTTCCCGAAGATGAGATCGAAAAGGAGAAAAAGATCATCAGGGAAGAGATCAAGATGGTCGAGGACACACCCGACGACTATGTCCACGATCTCTTCAACAAGACGGTCTGGGGCGAGGGGGGACTCGGACAGCCGATCCTGGGCACCAGGGAGACGATCGCCTCTTTCACCCGGGAGAGCATCCTCGGCCATATCAGGCGGTACTACGGGACGAAGGACATCGTCATCGCCTGCGCCGGGAATTTCGTCCCCGCGGAGATGCTCGAACTGCTCAACCGGAAGTTCGGCGGACTGCGCCATGGCTCCGAACCGAGGAGGGGGCAGCAGCCGGTCTTCACGAAGGCGGTGCATGTCTTTCCGAAGGAGATGTCCGAGGCGCACCTCTGCATCGGCGTTCCCTCGATCTCACAGGTCAGCGAAGACCGCTACGCGCTCTTCGTCCTTAACACTATCCTCGGTGCAGGTGTCAGCTCGCGGCTCTTCCAGGAAGTGAGGGAGCGGCGGGGGCTTGCCTATTCCGTCTATTCATACACCTCGTCTTATTTCGATACCGGTATTTGGGGCGTCTATGCGGGTGTGTCAAAGAAAAAGGTGCGCGAGGTGGCTGAACTCGTCATCGAGGAGATGCTGGGGCTGAAGGAGAGCATGACCGAGACAGAGCTCCAGCGCGCCAAGAACCATCTGAAGGGCAACCTGATCCTCGGACTCGAGTCCACGAACAGCAGGATGAACAACATCGCCAGGCAGGAGATGTACTTCGGCAGATATATACCCTCGGATGAGATTATAAAGAAGGTCGACCATGTCGGCATGGCCCAGATAAAGGCCCTCGCGGAGAGGCTGATCACGAAAGACAGTTTTGCCCTGACAGTCTACGGCCCGGTTCAGAAGAACGTCATGGACGGCCTGATTGCTTGATTTTTCGCGTTTTATTGCCTTATTCTAAAGATACACAATATTTTTCCCTCTGGAGGTTATCATGTTGAAAATATCCGATAGTGCGGCCGAAAAGGCCAAAGAGATACTGAAGGCTGAAGGCAAGGAAGGCTGGGGTCTGCGGATCTTTGTCCAGGGCGGCGGCTGCTGCGGTCCGAGCTACGGCATGGACATCGACGAAAAGGCTGCTACTGACGACGATACGGTCGAGAACAACGGCCTGAAGGTCTTCATGAACAAGGAGGCCTCTGCAAGCCTCGCGGACAAGGAGATCGACTATGTCTCCACGGACAGGGGCGAAGGCTTCGTAATCAACGGCGGTGCAGCCCCCTCCTGCGGCTCCGGCGGCGCATCTTCCTGCGGTTCCGGCTGCAGTTCCTGCGAGTAAATTTCCCCTATGTTTCCTCTCCTGCGGCCCCGGAGACTGAGAAACGGCGAGACGATCAGGCGGATGGTGAGGGAGACCTCACTATCCCCTGACGATTTTATCTATCCGCTCTTCGTCACCTACGGCAGGAACGTCCGAAAAGAGATCGCCTCGATGCCCGGCTGCTTTCAGGAGTCTGTCGACCGCATTGTCAAACATGCCAAAGAGGTCTACAGCCTCGGCATCCCTTCTGTCATCCTCTTCGGCATTCCCGAAGAAAAGGATGAGACCGGCTCCGGCGCGTATGATCCCCACGGTGTTGTCCAGAAGGCGATCAGGGCGCTCAAGGAGAAGGTGCCGGGCCTCTATGTCATCACAGACGTCTGCATGTGCGAATACACGAGCCACGGCCATTGCGGGGTGATCGTGAACGGGGATGTGAAGAACGACCCCACCCTCGAACTCCTCGCCAGGGAGGCTGTCTCCCACGCGGAGGCCGGGGCCGACATGGTCGCCCCTTCCGACATGATGGACGGCAGGGTCGAGGCGATCCGCACGGCGCTCGACGATTCCGGGTTCCATGAGGTCCCGATCATGAGTTATGCGGCGAAATACGCCTCGGCCTTTTACGGGCCCTTCCGCGATGCCGCGGAGTCGACGCCCCAGTTCGGCGACCGCAGGTCCTACCAGATGGACCCGGCCAACAGGCGCGAGGCGCGGAAAGAGGTGATGCTCGATCTGGACGAAGGCGCGGACATCGTGATGGTCAAGCCTGCGATGACGTACCTCGACATCATCTCGGATGTGAAGGAGCGCTGCGACCTCCCTGTCGCCGCCTACAACGTCAGCGGAGAGTACTCGATGGTGAAGGCCGCGGCGAAACTCGGCTGGATCGACGAGGAGCGCGTCATGATGGAGGTCCTCACCTCGATCAAGAGGGCCGGCGCAGACCTCATACTTACCTATTTCGCAAAAGACGCCGCCAAAGTCCTCAACAGATAATTTCTCTTTTATTGTACTCTTAATGTTGCTCGTGGATTCCTCGGGCTGGATCGAGTTTTTTACGGATGGTTCTCTGGCCGGGAAATATGCGGGGGATGGTGTCAGATCGCAGCTCTTTCATACGCTCACCACGTCTCGAACAGCCTTCGCATATTCCTCAGTTCTGCCTTGAAGGTATCGGCCGGTTCAAAGGCGGAATCCCTGTAGGTCTTCACCTCGAGATTCTCGCCTCTTTCGGTGATCTCTATCGCGCCGTCGCGGTCAGTTCTCAGCACCCTCTTCCCCCGCAGCAGTTCGAGCATTTCCGGCCGCGGGTGGCCGAAGCTGTTTTCCCTTCCTACAGAGATGACCGCGATCGACGGAGAGACCGCAGAGAAGAACGCCGGCTCGGCCGACGTCCTGCCGCCGTGGTGCGGCACCTTGATTATATCGCTCTTCAGCCACTTCCCCAGGTGCGTAAGATTCTCCTCGGCCTCTTCTTCCACGTCACCTGCCAGGAGAAACGCGTGTTTCTTTCCGGCCAGCCTGAGGACGACAGATGCGTTATTTTCGGAGGTGAACTCGTCTCCCCCGAGGGTGTAGAACCCGGGATACGGATGCAGGACGCTGATCTCGTAGCCGTCTCCCCTGAGGATGTCCCCGCGCTCCAGTGACCTCTGCCTTATACCTGACGTATCCGGCCCTATATCTTCAGGCGCGGTGAAGCCTGAATTCCCCCTCCAGATCTCCCGCACCCCGAAGTTCGTCCTCAGATACTCCTCCCCTCCGGCATGATCCGGATGAGAATGGGTCAGGACGAGTCCATCGATATTCCTGATGCCATTGTATTTCAGGACTGCGGCGGTCTCTTTCCCGGTCCTTCCGGTGTCCACGACGAGAGTCTTTTTATCGGGCAGATGTACAATCGCCGAATCGCCTTGCCCCACATCCACGAAGGTGATGCGGAGCGGGTCATGCTCAAAAAAGGAAAACACCGCGAATACAACGACCGGGACAAAGGGCAGTATCAGCAAACCCCTTTTTCTTCCGAATAAAAAGTAAGGCAGGCATCCGGCATAAAACAATGCGCATAGCACAGGTGGGAACGCCGGAATGGCTATGTCCGCATGCGGTATCGCGGCAAGCTCCTGCACGAGTCCGACCGACCATCCTGCGACGAGTCCGACGAGAGGCTTCAGCAGATAGACCCCGGTCAGGAGATAGGAGAAAGAAGAGATGAGGGCGAGCGCCACCAGGACCGACCCGATCAGCGGAGAGGCGACCAGGTTCGCAGCAGGAGAGATGAGGGAAAGGTAGTGGAAGTGATAGGCCACAAGCGGCGAGGTGCCGGCGGTCACCACGAGAGTCAGCAGGATGGAATATCCGAGAAAACGGAGGACCCTGCGGACTGGACTGACTGTTTCGTCAGGCCTCTCCCTGTCTGTTCCGGCAAATGCACCGATGACGAGAACGGCGAGAAACGACAATTGGAAGGAGAGACTGAGGATGATCTTCGGATCCCACAGGGCAAGGACGAAGGCGGCGAAGCAGAGTGAGTTGAGCCATGCGCCTTTTCTGCCGAGCAGCAGGCCGGCCAGGAAGAGGCTGATCATGACGAAGGACCTTACCGCAGGAGGACTGGAGCCGGAGAGGCCGAGGTAGAAGACCATGAACGGCAGCGTCAGGATCGCCGCGAGTTCCCGGGGTGTGGTATAAAGGGTCAGTCTCAGGAGCATCCGGTGGGGAAGATGGTTGATGAGGAAGGTGAACAGGCCGAAGAGCATGACCGAAAAGAGTCCGAAGTGCGTGCCCGATATGCTCAGGATATGGGCGAGCCCGGTCCGGCTGAAGGCGTCTTTCTGGCGGTCGCCGAGGTAGTCCATTTTTCCTGTCGTGACCGAGATGATCAGTCCTGCGGCGTCGGCGCTGAAGTGTTCGAGGGCATAACGGTCCAGACGGTCCCTGTACCTGTCGAGAAGCGCGGTGAAAGAGAAGGACACAGCACCTGCCTGTCTCAGCGCGGTCGGCATTCCAGACAGCCTCTCCTCCCTGCGCCAGCCGGGGTCCATGCGTGAGCGGTCCTTGCCTGACGTTAGCCTCAGCTCATAGTCATGTTCGTAGTCTACCGGTGCGTCAGAAAAGACAGTGACCTCTTTATCCCCCAGTTCCTCCATCTCGTCTCCGGAGTCTTCATCCGTGACACTATCAGCTTTGAATGTCCGCATAGCACTGCCGGATGCGCTGGTTTCCCTGCCGGGGACGAACCGGCCGGTCATGCGCAGCTCCCTGCCGGCGACATCTGCCGGGTCAGGTACGGGAGTGGCCTTGAAAGCGGCATAGGCGAGGCCGAGAACGATCAGGAAAAGTGGCAGGAACCGTCTTCTGAAGACCAGGGCCGCCGCCGCAGTAATGCAGAGCGCTCCGGTGGAGAAGGGGAAAAAGGGGAAGAGAAAAAAGAGGGCGATCCCGGAGAGAAAAGAGAGGAAGACGCTCATCAGCGTCCGGCCCTACTTCATCGCCTCTCTGATGACGCGGGAGATCTCACGTCCGAACTTCGTGATCGTCCTGATGTCCCTGCCTTCGAGCATCACCCGTATCTTAGGCTCTGTGCCCGAGGCCCTGACGAGTACTCTGCCGCTGTCGCCGAGGCTTTTTTCGACGGACCTGATGACCTTTTCGATCTCCGGGAACGCGCGGATATCCTGCCTCTTTTCGAGTTCCACATTCATCAGGACCTGGGGGAACAACCTGATCTCCGAGGCAAGCTTCGAAAGCTTCATACCTTTCGACTTCATGACGCTCAGGACCTGCATTGCGGTGACCGGCCCGTCTCCCGTGGTGTTAAGGTCGAGGAACACGACATGTCCCGACTGCTCTCCTCCGAGGTTATAGCCGCCGGAGAGCATCTTCTCGACCACGTACCTGTCGCCGACCTTTGTCCGGATCAGGCGGACGCCGCGCTGCTGAAGATACTTCTCCAGCCCGATGTTGCTCATCACGGTGGCGACGACTGTATCGCCTTTCAGTGCCCCCCGGTTCTGCATCTCGGCCGCGCATATCCCCATGATGCGGTCTCCGTCGATGAGGCGCCCCTTTTCGTCGCAGAGCAGCACCCTGTCCGCGTCGCCGTCATGGGCGATGCCGATATCAGCCTTATGGCGCAGCACCTCCCTGCTGAGATCCTCCATATGGAGTGACCCGCAGTTGAGGTTGATATTCACGCCATCGGGCTTGTCATGCAGCGCGATCACTTCAGCGCCGAGTTCCCGGAGGAGCCATGGCGTGGTCTTGTACGCAGCCCCGTTTGCGCAGTCGATGACAATCTTCAGACCCTCGAGGGAAAGGCCCCGCGGGAGAGTGGATTTTATATATTCGATATACCGTCCCGTGGCGTCGTCGAGCCGGAACGCCTTTCCCACCTCTTCTCCTTTGGAGCGGTAACGCGGCAGGTTGTCGTCCTCCACCAGTTCCTCGATCCTCTGCTCAAGGGCATCGGGGAGTTTGAACCCGTCATGCGAGAAGAACTTTATCCCATTGTCCTGGTAAGGGTTATGGGATGCCGAGATGACGATGCCGGCGTCTATCCTGAGTGTCCTCGTGAGATAGGCGATGCCGGGTGTCGGAAGAGGTCCGACGACCGTGACGTTCATCCCCATCGAGCATATGCCGGAGGTGAGGGCGCTCTCGATCATATATCCCGAGAGGCGCGTGTCTTTGCCGATCAGCACCATGTTCCTTCCGTGGTGCTCCTTGCGCAGGACCGTTGCCGCCGCCATCCCCACCCTCAGGACGTTCTCCGGAGTCATCGGATGCCGGTTGATCCTTCCCCTTATGCCGTCTGTGCCGAAAAGCTTCATCGTTTCCTCCCCGTGATCGTCACGGTGACCTTGACGGTCGACATGTCGAGCGTGACGTTGTGGCCTCCTGTATCTATGCCGATATCGATATCCTGCGTGGAGGACTTGTTAAGGCCTGTAATATCAATTGGTTCTGTGCTGACCTCGTTGATCTTTCTCACGTCCGACCTCAGCCCCCGGACAGTCACGCTGCCGGGGCTCACCTCGACGGACTTTACGGAATACCCTGCCTCCGGCTGGCCCGTAATGACCGCTTTTACCGGGACTGTCTTTTCCCCGGTCTCGTCCGTGCGCACTCTGACGGACGCCGGGGAGACCGTGGTCACCGTCATGGCGTAGGGCAGTTTTATGTCGTCCTTGTTGATAGGATAGGTTCCCTCACCCTTTTTCGCCCTGCCGAGGTCTACCATGACCCGGATGTTGGATGTCTTGATGTTCTTCATGAGCCTGTCCTGCCCCCTGATCGTGACAGTGGCCGTCTTGTGGTTCGTGTTCATGATGGCCAGCCCGACGGGGATATTCTTGAACTCGATCGGGACCTCGGTCGACATCTCCGACTGCCCCCTGGACGTGACGAAGAACCACAAAACGATTGCGATCAGCAGGGCCGAGATCTTCAGCCCGATGTTTTCGGTCAGCAGCCGTCTCATTTCTTGGCCTTCTTGATGGTGAACAGGTCGGTCAGCATGTCCCTCAGGGTGCCCATGTCGATCTTGTTTTCGAGCTTGCCCGCGATCGCGACCGAGATCGATCCGAGTTCTTCGGATACGATGATGGCCACTGCGTCGGTCTCTTCGGTGAGGCCGATCCCGGCGCGATGGCGCGTGCCGAGGGCCTTGTTCACCTCCGAGCTGAGGGTGATCGGCAGGAAGCAGCCGGCAGCCGCGATGCGGTTGCCGTTGATGATGACCGCTCCGTCATGGATCGGCGATGTGGGGTGGAATATGCTCAGCAGGAGTTCCTTCGATACCTTTGCATCGAGGAGGGTACCCACTTCGATAAAATCCTTCAGGCTCGTGTCACGTTCGATAACGATGAGTCCGCCGATCTTCCTGTTGGCGAGCGAGACGGCGGCGCGGACGATTTCTTCGAGAGACTTCAGTTCTTCGGCCTTGGTGAAGGTCGAAAGGAATTGCGCCTCTCCCATATGGGCAAGCGCCCTCCGTATCTCCGGCTGGAAGAGGACGAGCATCGCGATTACGATCTGCGCCCAGAAGCTCTGGACAAGCCAGTCGATCGTGAAGAGTTCGAGATACCTCGACGCAAGGGAAGCCAGCAGGAGCATGCCGAGCCCGATCAGCATCTGGGCTGCCTTCGTGCCCTTTATGATGAGGAGAAGGCGATAGATGACGACCGAGACAAGCAGTATGTCGAGGATATCGAGGACCCATCGATGTTGTCGCAAGATTTCTATCATGTCCGCATACGCCCGCTGTTGATTCGATAAGATACTTTCACCCTGCACTATTATATATGAACCGCATCCAATTTGCATAAGCCCCGCAGGAGAGAAACAGCAGGGAGAGCCCTCGCAGAGCCTGGTCCTGTACTGACGGGCATCCCGCCGCCTATACGGCCGGTCAGTTCCTTTACAAAGCCGGAAACATGCTGCTATTATATAACGTTTTGGGAGAGGTGCCCGAGCCGGCCGAAGGGAGCCGCCTGCTAAGCGGTTGTGGGGGTAACACCTTACCCAGGGTTCGAATCCCTGCCTCTCCGCCATTTTCGGGCAGCCTTTTGGTGCGTATCAACACGGTTAACATCGATGATGTTAACTTAATTTAAGGAGGCTTATTGATGAAGAGGAAGATCTTGGCAGTCGCGTGCAGCTTGACCCTGTTGGTCGCAGTCGGCGCATGCAAGAAGAAGCAGGAGCCGGGAGCTCCCATGACCGGGGCCCCTGGACAGCAGCAGCAACTCCCTCCGGGACATCCGGTTCCGGGTGCAGGCGGTCCGGGCGGGGTTGTCATGCCGAAGGGCGAGACGACTGTTTCGGTTCCGGATTCGGTCAAGGGAAAGTGGAAGGCCGTTGTCCTGGCCGTCGAAGACAAGGAGACGAAAAAGACATCAGAGCATACCGTCAATCTCAACAGCGAACTGAAGCTTCCGAATTCGAAAATCACGGTGAAGGTCAGCGACTTCCTTCCCGACTTCAAGATGGACGGTCTGAATATCACGTCGATGTCGAACGAACCGAACAACCCTGCAGTGAAGGTTGTGGTGACCGATGGCGACAAGGAGATATTCAAGGGCTGGCTGTATTCGAAGTTCCCGACGATTCATCCTTTCGAGCACGCGAAGTACGGTCTTGTTCTGAAGAGCGGCGTCAAGAAGGGTTAGATTTTGTGACGATATGCGCCCTTAGCTCAGCTGGATAGAGCGTCGGACTACGAATCCGCAGGTCGGGGGTTCGACTCCCTCAGGGCGCGCCAGTTTTTGTTATTAAATATCGGATAGTTACTTGAGGGGTTGCGGTAAAACGCAGCCCCTTTCTTTTTGTAAAAAGCCCGGAACGTGACAAAAACGTGACAATCAGTCATCTGTGCCGTTTCTTTCGTCCTCTGAATCCGGAACCGGGTCGAGACTTTCGAGAATAGCCCGTCTGCTCTGCGCCCCTCTTTTGACATATCTTTGTGACGTAGACAACTGGCTATGGTTCAGAACGGTGGCGACAGCAAGTATGTCGAATCTTTCACCGATTCTCGTGCCACAGGTTACTCTCAGGTCATGGAACCTCAGGTTGCCTGATATCCCGGATTCCTTCACGGCCTTACGAAATTCCCGATACATGTTTCTTGCAAGAAATGGGGTATCGTTACCGGTCGTGAATACATAGCCGGAAATTGACCTGACCTTAGATTTCCGTACTAGCATCTCATGGACGGTCCTGTTCATACTGACTGAATACCACTTGTCCGTCTTTTCGTTCTGAGTCCGGAACTCCTTACCGCCAAGGTCGATATGTTCCCACCGGAGTTTCAGGACCTGACCCTCTCTGACACCGGTATTAAGAGCGAGCGTCACCATATCGACGAGATGGCCGTTGCATCTGCCCCGACAGGCATCGAGGAGCAACTTTTCTTCGGCTACCGTCAGTGCCCTGCCTATCTCATTATCCTCTTTCTCCCTCGTAACAAAGTGACACGGGTTTTCCCTTGTCCATTTCCAGAGGCGGGCGAGGTTGAATGCCTTCGAGAGCATAGCAAGCTCACGATTACGCGTGGAGGTCGATGACCCTTCGGACCTCCGCTCCATGGCATAGTTGAGGACCTTGTTGGTATCAATGTCAGAGAGCTTCATGCCTTCGAAAAAAGGCGAAAGATGAGCGAGGAGACTCACATATCGTCGTTGAGTTCCCTCAGCCCGGGTCTGGGCATGTTCTGCCATAAACCTCTCCATCATCTCCTCAAACGTGAAATTCCGGGAATTGTCGACATCCAGCCATTTCCCCTCGGCAATCTGAGTCTGGACCTTTGCCCAGATCTTCTGAGCCATCTTTTTATCAGAGGTTTCAGTGGACCTTCGGAACCTTCTATTGTTTACCGAAAAATCCATCCACCATTCATTTGAATCTCTACGCCTGTACAGTCCCATACTTCATATCCTCCTTTCTCATGGGACCTGCAAGGCCTGAAAATACTATCTCTATTTTACCTCCGGCGGGGATAAAATTGATCATGATTTATCGAGCACCTCCCGGATAGCACGGTTCACAATGCGGTCCATATCAAGATCCCGTCCTGCATGTTTTAACGACTTTTTGCGGCGGCCCGGAACTTCCTTTGCGATGACGGGCTGATCCATTTTGGCTGTTTTCTGGTCGAGCCATTCGGCGATCTCCTTTTCCCTGAACCTGAGGCATCTTCTTCCGAGTTTGATGTGTGGTATAAGATTCTTCGATGTCCAGGAATAGATCGTTGCCTGAGACACTCCCAGAATTCGAGCTATTTCATCCATGGTCATCAGCCGTTCCATCGGCTTTACTTGGACCTCTGCCGGATGTGCGGCCCGGAGCCATGGTCAGGTGCGCCGGTATGTGATCGTCGTTGTTTCGTCAGGGTTCGGGCCACTGTTTTTGTAATGTCCGCAAGACTTGCAAAAGCTGATTCAGCGAGGAATTGGTTTGCCCTTGCAGTTTCAGTAATTCTTCGAGTAAGGTCTCGACAGCCTGAAGCGTCTGATCCTGTCTCACCACTATATCCAGGAGTCTTTTTTCTGTTGCGGTTGCCATGGTCTATTCCCCTAACCTGAACTTCATTGTTAACAGGGATACTGTCGCTATCGTTCCGTACGCCAGGATTATCCAGAACATCACCCAAACCACGATCTCCGATACCATAGATTTCTGCCTCTGAGAGATACGCTCTATATCTTTTCTGATGCCTGGCAGCCCGTTCTCTTCTAAGCTCTTCAATCTTTGATTCAAGAGACTTAATTCTCTCTTGATATCCGTTTGGTTGCCTGTCTCTTCCTGCAAGTTTTTTTGCAAATTCTCCAATGTCTCGAAAACCTTCGACATAATATCCTCCTTTGAGTTTCCTCGCCCCGTGACCGGTTTCTATCGTGATATGATGATTCCCCAGGTGGAGCACCCGATATTGATGACTGGCAAGCCAGTGGAGTATGCCCTCCCTGCATCGGATATTCCCCCGTGCAATCTCTGCAGATACCTCATCGTCAATACAGGCCAGAACCTTCTCTCCGGCGTCCCCGGAGCGCACAAGATTGTAGTTCGGCTGTCTGGAGTTCATTCTTTCGGGGTCGTTGGGGTCGGCGAGCCCGTATCTTGTGTTGACGTATTGACCCAGCAGACTGAACAGCTCTACATCCCGCCAGTGCAGATATGGTGTCCACTGCAGTATTCTTTCTTCGAAGAAGAGGGCGTTGACAACGATGAAATGGATCTCCTGCCTGCCTTTGTCTGTGTGCCTGACTAAGGCAGAACAGCCGTGTTCTTCTACGCCGGCAAAGAGAACCCATATGAAGACATCGATGATATTTTCTATAACCTTATTTGCAATGTCCGCTTCAAGAAAGGCATTCACTCCGCTCGTATACTTGTGGCTGAACGAAAGCGATTCATAGGCTATTTTTACCAGCCATGGGTTACCCCTCAGGACTTCGGCTGTCGGGTTTGTGAGCAGATATTCCACTGCGCCTCCTTTTCTTCCTCTCGGGAAGAACGTTATGAGCACTCCTTCAGGACCTCCATAAGGATTCTTTCCATCGAGAGGAGGGTTTCGAGAATTGCCCTGCTGATACCTGATGGGCGGGTACACTGCCTGGCGAGGGCATCCATTGTTTTGTTGATATTTACCATTTGAGTCAGAAGGTTCGGGTCTGCCGTACGGGGGGACTTGATCCGAGGACCCCCCAACAATAGATTTCGCATATATCCGCTGAGGGAGTGTCCGCATCTCGTTCTGATAAGCGAGAGTTCGCTCTCCGTGACACGCACCCTGATGACCCTGTTTCTTTTCTCTGCAGCCATTCTCTCTCCGTTTCGTCCCGTCAGGACGATGAAAAATTAATGCAATCTAGAGATATAAATAGCCTGATCGTATTTTTATATATTTTTCCGGGCGACAGTTGGCTGATGAACCAGGGATAATGCTGTTATTACAGTGGGTTGAGGTGTCTGAGAAGAAGGTTCCTTGGTGTCAAAAAGTTTTCGGTTTTGTCCTTGAGCAAGCATAGGCGTGTGGACACAAAGGTATCGGATGTCCGCTCTTGTGAATAGTGGGATGTTGGGACCTTACATTGATGTCTTCATCCTTGGATGGGTTGCCTGAGGCAATCCATTATGCGGTTGGCAAAAATAATCAGGACAAAATGGAGCAGTAACAGGGAGATTGGGAGGGAAGCTTACACAATATGCGCGCGGAGACGCCAAATTTCAAGTGTGTAGAAAG
Source organism: Nitrospirota bacterium (assembly GCA_021814475.1). Taxonomy (GTDB): domain Bacteria; phylum Nitrospirota; class Thermodesulfovibrionia; order Thermodesulfovibrionales; family UBA6898; genus PALSA-1316. The sequence continues at coordinate 4,801 of JAKAIE010000005.1, read as the reverse complement.
GAACAATAGATGTAATGCGGCCGCGTACTACGCCGTCTTAGTGATCTCTGCATATAGCCAAATCCCCTTTTTCCGGAACCCGCCCTGCAGATAAATGACTTCAGCAACTCTCGCCTAGATTATGTCAGGAATAAAATATAAGTTATGTTAACCATATAATAATACAATAATTACAAAGCCATATATATTTACCGTTGACAGACGCATAAAAAAGTGTTTATATGTAACTACTAATGATTGTCACTATAAAGGACAGCGGATTATCTGTTTAATGTGATTTGTCCAGGAGGAGCATACAATGAGTACACTGATCATTCAATGGCAACGCTTGCTTGATAAAAACAAGAAGACCTGTCCGGTATTGAGTCTAAGGTAGAAAAGATTTCCGATATTCAGGGGATCATGAAATATACGATGTCCACACCGGGGCTCGTGGTTAACGGCAGGCTCAAGCATTCTGGTAAGCCATTGCCGAATATTGATAAAGTCAAAGCCCTCATCAGAAGAGAGGAAGCGTAACATGCAGGAGATGATTAACACCTTCAAAGCCCTTTCCGAGGAAACAAGGCTCAGGATATTAAAGCTTCTTGAGCAGGGGGAACTCTGCGTATGCGAAATCGTTGCAGCCCTTGACATAATCCAGCCGAAGGTCTCCTTTCACCTGAATGTGCTGAAGGAGGCAGGTTTTCTGAAAGATAGAAAGCAGGGACGCTGGACGCACTACCGCATTGATGACTCAGACTTCTTCCGGAGGTTCCTGCTTGTTTCTGTTCTCGAAAGGATACCGAAAGAGGCCCTGGCGGAGGACACGAAAAGGCTTGAGGTGTTCATGCAGGACAAGCCGGGCAGGGATAATGTAGTGTCTCTTCCTGCGAAGAAGCGATGCGCAGGGAGGTGCAAATGACTGAGAAAATTGGGAAAAGGCTTTCCTTCCTCGACAGGTATCTTACACTGTGGATTTTCATTTCCATGGCCGTTGGCGTCTTCCTTGGCTATTTCATTCCGGAAACCGAGTCACTGATCAACAGCTTCCAGGTCGGCACGACGAATATTCCCATCGCCGTTGGTCTGATCCTTATGATGTACCCTCCATTGGCAAAGGTAAAATACGAGGAACTGGGTGAAGTATTCAGAAACAGGAAGGTTTTGGTGCTCTCCCTCATTCAGAATTGGGTAATCGGTCCGATCCTGATGTTTCTGCTTGCCATCACCTTTCTGCGCGGCTATCCGGATTACATGGTCGGCCTGATCATGATCGGCCTTGCGCGGTGCATTGCTATGGTCATTGTGTGGAACGATCTGGCCTGCGGGGATACCGAGTATGCAGCAGGTCTTGTCGCCTTCAATTCCATCTTTCAAGTACTTTTTTTCTCTGTCTACGCCTATATCTTCATTACCGTGCTGCCGTCTTGGCTTGGGATGAAGGGGGTGGTTGTAAATATAACGATGGGACAGATCGCCGAGAGCGTATTTATCTACCTCGGCATACCATTTCTGGCAGGCATGCTTACCCGCTTTGTCCTGCTTAAAATAAAAAGCCGGGAGTGGTATGAGAAGATATTTATACCCAGGATAAGCCCCATAACTCTTATCTTTCTGCTTTTTACAATTCTGGTCATGTTTTCGCTGAAGGGCAATTATATAGTTAAGCTTCCGCTGGATGTGGTGCGCATAGCGGTTCCGCTGCTTATCTACTTTGTCGTGATGTTCTTAGTTTCTTTCTATCTCGGGAAAAAAGTCGGAGCCGATTATCCCAAGACGGCGACGCTTTCCTTTACCGCGGCGAGTAACAATTTTGAGCTCGCCATAGCGGTTGCCGTTGCTGTCTTCGGCATCAATTCCGGGGCCGCCTTTGCAGCTGTTATCGGACCGCTTGTAGAAGTTCCGGTCCTGATTGGACTGGTGAATGTTGCGCTCTATTTTCAGAAGAAATATTTCAGTATCGAATATTGCAGGGTAAAGACCACAGAACCGCTATGAAAATGAAAAAGGAGATATTGATATGAAGATAGCAATCTACGATCCGCCGCTCTGTTGTTCATCAGGACTCTGCGGACCGGCATTGGACCCCGTGTTGGTCAAGATGAATGATGCAGTGATGGCGTTGAAAAAACAGGGAGTCGAGGTGGAGCGCTATAACCTCGCCCAGCAGCCAAAGTCTTTTATGGACAACAAATCAATTGCTGAACTGCTGCATAAGAACGGGAAAAAAATCCTGCCCATTACGATTGTAAATAGCGATGTTTTCAGAACAGGGGAATACCCATCATATGAGGATTTGTGCAAGGCCCTTGGCATTGAACCTCGGGAATTCAGAAAGCCGATTAACCTTTTGGGGACACGATGACACGATACCAGTTTTTCTCAGGCAAGGGCGGGGTAGGCAAAACAACAATGGCATGCGCAACGGCGATTCACAATGCGATGGAAGGCAAAAAAACGTTGATAGTAACGACAGATCCGGCCTCGAACCTTGCTGATGTATTTGAACAAGAGATAGGTCACGTGATAACCCGGATCAAAGGAATCGAGAACCTTTGGGCCATGGAGATAGATCCCGATGAGGCTACAAGGGAATATAAAGAGCGCATTATAGGTCCCTTCAGGGAAATCATGCCGCAGGATGTCATTGCCTCACTTGAAGAGAACCTCAGTGGTCCCTGTACCACCGAAATGGCATCATTCGACCGGTTCATAGATTTCATGGAGGGCAGCGAGTACGACGTTATAGTCTTTGATACTGCTCCGACCGGCCACACCATAAGACTTCTGGAACTCCCCGTTGACTGGTCGAAACATATAGAGGAGTCTGCAAAGGGAAGCGGCCAGACCTGTCTTGGGCCTGTGCAGTCCATTCAGGACTCAAAAGAAAAATACGACCGGGCTACTGCGCTACTGAAAGATCAGACCAGAACAGCCTTTATCTTCGTCATGCGTCCCGAGGAACTTTCCCTTTATGAGACGCTCCGCGCGTCAAAGGAACTTGAAACCATTGGGATCAAATCCGGAGAAATTATTATAAACGGAATATTGCCTGAAGAAGTCTGTGACGTCTCTTTTTTCAAGAAGAAATTCTACGCGCAGCAAAACGTAATCAGGCAATCTGAAAAGACTATTCCGCAGCCTAAACGCTATATGTTCTTACGTGACAATGAGGTCAAGGGTATTGACGCCTTAAAGGATATAGTTCGTGAGCTATTTATGGGAAAAAAACCTTCCTATGTATCAGAACTTCTGTTAACGGGACAATTTGTCCCGACAATTGAACGGCCTGATATCGACGCGTTATTCCTGCCGGGTAATCAGACGAAAGCCATTTTCTTTACCGGGAAGGGAGGGGTCGGAAAGACCTCACTATCCTGTATAACAGCATTGTATATCTCGCAAAAAGGGGTTAAAACCCTCCTTGTGACGACGGACCCTGCCGCCCATATAGGCGAAGTCCTGGACGTTAAGGTGGGCAGCAGGCCCGAGAAGATTGCCGACAATCTATTTGCCGTGATGGTCAATCAGCAGGAGGCTTTTCAGGAATACAAAGAAAAGGTTCTGGGCGAGGCGAGGGGAAGATATTCAGAAGAGATGCTTGCGACAATGGAAGAGGAGCTCAACTCCCCATGCACGGAGGAAATGGCCGCGTTCGATAAATTCATTCAGTACATTGAAGGCAAAGATTATGAAGTAGTGGTCTTCGATACAGCCCCTACAGGCCATACTTTAAGACTCCTTGATCTTCCCTTCGATTATGCAAAACAGGTCGAAATGATGGTATCAACCGCGGACAGCTCGGTTATCAAGGAGACTGCTCAGAACAGGTTCAGAGATATTATCAGTACACTGAGGGATAGAACAAGGACTGTATTCAGTCTTGTTCTGTATCCGGAATCCACCCCTATCATGGAATCATACAGGGCAATGCTCGATCTGAAAGAGGCGGGGATTGAAACGCAGCTTGTTCTTGCAAATATGGTCCTTCCGGAAGAGGTATGCACTAATAACTTCTTCAGGAACAGGAGAAAGATGCAGGTGAAATATCTGGAAGAGATCAAAATAAAGTTTGGTCTTCCCGTACTTCAGATTCCTCTGATGCAGGAAGAGATCAAAGGGTTAAATCGACTGAAAGCGGCGGTGAATATCCTTTAATGGAAGCTACTCGACATGGATGATTTTGCTGGCAGATCTGCAATTTACAAGGCCGCCGGGTTAAAGAAAGGACTGGTCCTGGATATAGGGATGGGAGACTGCGGATGCATGTCGTTTTTTTTGGCAAAGAAAGGATTTGATGTGATCGGCATTGACCGTTCACCTAAAGCTGTCCATGATTCGAGAAAAAATGCGGAGAAGCAACAATTCAAGGGAACCTTCAAGGCAAAGTTGGCTAATGCGGAAGGTCTTCCCTTTAAAGATAGCGAGTTCGATGCAATTGTTGCATATGATTCCATACACCATATGGATGACGTAGAAAAGGTAATAGATGAAATGTTCAGGGTATGCAAGAAGGGAGGTATTGTGTTGATTTCTGACCCTCACGAAAAGGGCCAAAATTCAGCAGGATGCAAATTTGATGAGGAACTTCCAAAGAGAATAATGAAATCCTTGGCAGAACATATTAAGTCGGTACGGAAATTCAAAACTAAACACAATATGACATATATTTGCGAGAAAACATGATAGATAAGATGATTCCTATTAATTATAACGCTATGACTATGCTGGGATAAAAGGAGACTGCGATGATGAAGAAGACTGCGCTTTTGGTGATGTTAATGCTAATAATGATCTGTGGATGCAGCAATGCAGCAGG
>JAKAIE010000071.1 GCA_021814475.1 Nitrospirota bacterium | reverse complement strand
CATCGCCGACGGGCTGACAAGCATCTTTATGCGCTATCCAGGCCGAATAGTCACGGTGACTCAACCCTGTTCAGCTCAAGGGACTCTGTTTACTTCAAGCGCGTGAAAATTTTGGGGGAACTCCTGCGCATATTTCTCTTGATAATTTGCCTCTTAATAGGTGATTATATACTATGTTAATTAGTTTGCATTCGGACAGAAAGTGTATTCCCCTATACCGGATCCGCTTCTGATACCACTGCCCTCATCACGCATACGAGGTAATTTTGCCTGAAAATAAAAAAACATCACTGCCCCCGCTTGTAATAAAGGGCAAGACGCTCAGGGTCCCGATCATCCAGGGCGGCATGGGCGTCGGAGTTTCGCTCCATCCTCTGGCCCAGGCGGTAGCCCGTGAGGGCGGGGCAGGCATCGTCTCGTCCGCCTGCCTCGACAGGCTCGTGCACAAGAGGACCGGCAAAAAGGTCGACAGTTACGAGGCGGCGTTTGAGGAGGTATCCCTCTCCAGGGCCGGAGGCGGCATTGCGGGAATCAACATAATGGTGGCGCTTCTTCGTGACTATGAGAGTTCCGTCCGCGGCGCTCTTGATGCCGGCGCGGATATGATCATCTCGGGCGCAGGGCTGCCGATGGGGCTGCCCGGCATCCAGAAACCGAAGGATACAGCGCTTGTCCCGATAGTCTCGTCCGCCCGGGCCCTTGAACTCATCTGCAAGAAATGGGAGAGGTTCGGCTACCGGCCCGATGCGGTTGTTCTTGAAGGTCCGCTGGCGGGGGGGCATCTCGGTTTCAAGATAGACCAGATCGATACGGAAGATAACAGGCTCGAAAATCTTCTACCCCCTGTCAAGGATATGGCAAAGAAATATGGGGGTATGCCGGTTATTGTTGCAGGCGGCATTTACACCCATGAGGATATAAGAAAGTTTATTGCTATGGGCGCTGACGGTGTCCAGATGGGAACCCGGTTCCTTGCGACCGAGGAGAGCAGCGCGACACAGGATTACAAACAGGCGGTGCTGGGCGCAAAGGAAGAGGACATTGTTGTTGCACACAGACCCGGATCTCCCTGCGGCCTTCCTTTCAGGGTGATCAGGCAGTCGCCCATGTACGTCTCCGCGCTGCAGCGCATCAGGAAGCCGAAGTGCGACAAGGGATATGTTTTACTCAAGGACGACGAAGGAAAATACACCCGCTGCCCTGCCAAGGTGAGCAACGAAGAGTTCTTCTGCATCTGCAACGGACTGCTGAGTTCAGCCGGATATAATCCGGTCGAGGAAGAACCCCTTTACACCGTCGGCACCAACGCCTCCCGCATCGACTCAATCGTCTCGGTCAAGTCCCTGATGGACGAACTCTCCGGAGCGGTCTCCGCGGACTGACATTTTCTCCGCCCGGCCAGAGCAAGACGGGCCTTCATCAGCACTCCCCCGAAATCTATCGACGTTGCACTGCTGAAACAGACTGACAGAGAAGTATTATACTGACTCTGTCGGGATAACCCTACCTGCTGAAAGGTCATTTCCTGATTCAGTTCACCCTGCTGATTCCATATTATGAAAATATGTTAATTGTTAAGGTTTACTTAGTACTTTCTTGAAAAAGTCGTTGACTTATCCCCATGTAAAGATTATATTAACTATATTTAATTGAACAAATATAAATAGTGGCAAGATTGTTCTGTTGTGGGGGAGGAGTCAATGAGAGAAAGAGTCAGAGGGATAGATCCCTGTGCTGTCAAGAAGCATGCCGGACTAATAGTAATTGGGATTGTCCTCTTCGCTGCAGTCGACTGCAGTGCTTCAGACGATATCGACCTTAAAGCAGCGAAAAACCGCACAAGCTACAGTGTCGGATATCAGATCGGGGAAGACCTCAATAAGCAGAAAGTTGATTTTGATCCAGTCAGTTTTCTCAAAGGGGTTGAGGATGCGCTGTCCTCTGCGAAGCCGCGCTTCAGTGAGGGAGAGATGCGCTCGACGTTATCGGAGTTGAAGCAGCAGATCATGACCCGGCAGCAGGCCGCTCGTTCCGAAAAGCGTAAGGAACAATTGGCAAGTAAAGAGAAATATCTGGGAGAAGGCAGGGATTTTCTCGCGACCAATGCCAAAAAAGAGGGCGTGGTTACTCTGCCGAGCGGGCTTCAGTATAAAGTTGTTACCGTGGGCGCCGGGAAGGTCCCTGGACCGCATGATACCGTGCTCGTTGAATACAGGGGAACCCTTGTCGACGGGACTGAATTCGACAGCACCTACCGGACGGGAAAGCCAAAGCCTCTGCAGGTGGACCGCGTTATTGCCGGCCTTCGGGAGGCTCTTCAAATGATGAAAGAGGGCGCTCATTGGAGTGTGTTTATTCCAGCCGACCTTGCTTACGGTGAGAAAGGACCTCTCGCCGAACGTGCCGTGATCTTCGACATCAAACTGATTTCTATAGCAGGCAGCCGATGAGGGCGAACTCCCCCGGCAGAAAAATAGTATTGACGGTTCTTGGAGTGATGCTGTGGTGCGTACTCTGCGGCGCGGCAGCCGATAATCAGAGGAACGATCAGAATAATGCCCAGAAGGAAGAGCAGAGGGGAAAGACCAGTTATAGCGTCGGCTACCGGGTCGGCGGGGATATGAAGAGTCAGGGTATTGAAATCAATGCCAGGGTTCTCCTTAAAGGGGTGGAGGACGCCATTGCCGGCCGCGAGCCGCTTTTGAACAGACAGGAAATGAGAAAAGCGCTTGTGGATCTGCAGTCGCAGGTCGTTAAGGATGAGAAGAAGAAAGTGGCTGAAGAGGCTGCCGCCAACCTCGCTGCGGGCAGGAAATTTCTTGAAGAAAACGCCGGGCGGCCGGGGGTTGTCACTCTGCCGAGCGGACTTCAGTACAGGATAATCAGGGAGGGCACGGGAAGGAGACCGAGACCTGGCGACACAGTTACGGTTCTCTATCGCGGCACCCTGATTGACGGGACTGAGGTTGATAGTTCCTACGCAGGAGGCAACCCGGTCACCTTTCGTGCCGACCGAGTCATCCCCGGCTGGAAAGAGGCCCTGGCGCTGATGAACGAAGGCGCGAAATGGCAGCTGTTTCTTCCCCCGGCCCTTGCCTATGCGCAGCGCCGGAACGGCCGCATCGGTCCAAACAGTACATTGATCTTTGAACTGGAACTGCTGTCGGTAAACGGAAATGCATCCGTCAAAGATTGAGATATCGATAGGAATAATATTGCCAAGGAGGAATGAAATGTATCAGAGAAGACCTGTTGTCAGTGCATTCGGCTCTATCATGCTGGCTGTGTGCGCACTCGCCTGGGGCGCTGCGGGACAGATTGCCGTGGCAGCTCCTGTGCCCGGGGGGACACTGGATCCGACCACGATCCCCAAGTTTGTCACGCCTCTCGTCATTCCGCCGGTGATGAAGAACACCGGTGCCGCAAACAACTATGACATCGCGGTCAGGCAGTTCAGTCAGCAGATACTTCCCGGAGGAATATGGAACACTCTCAACGGTCGTTCGGATACGTTTAATGCTACTCCGGTCTGGGGGTATGGCCCCGAGTCGGACCCTATGCCGACCGGGGGGGTAGCTCCGGCTGCCAATTCCCAGTTCAACTATCCTTCATATACTATAGAAACGACATCGAACACCCCGGCAGCCGTCAGGTGGAGAAACGAACTGGTTGCCGATCCTGTTGCCTGTAATGCTTCTCCCTCGCCGTCTACCGATCCTGCCTGCAATTATCTTCCTCACCTGCTTCCGGGCGCCGTAGACCAGACCCTGCATTGGGCCAATCCTCCGGCAACAGGCTGCACAATGGGAGTGCCGTCAAACAGGACGGACTGCAGTACGAACAATCCGGCGCCCTATACAGGGCCGGTGCCGATAGTCACCCATGTGCACGGCGCTCATGTCGACCCGCACAGTGACGGATATCCTGAGGCGTGGTGGCTGCCGCGCGCGAACAACATCCCCGCAGGCTACGTCACTGAAGGCAGTCTCTTCGATGATGCCAAAGGTCAGGTTCCTGGCCTGAATCTGGGATATGCCGATTATCTTTACAGGAACGACCAGCCGGCGACCACCATCTGGTATCATGACCATACCCTGGGAATGACGCGTCTGAACGTCTATGCGGGCCCTGCGGGCTTCTGGCTTGTGAGGGGAGGGGCATATGATCTTTCTTCCGGACTTCCGGGCCCTGCACCGGTTGCCGGGCAGGGTGTCCTCTCACTCAACGTCCCGACGGATCCTGTCAGGCAGTCTATCCGTGAGATACCGGTTGCGATCCAGGACCGGTCGTTCAACAGTGACGGTACTCTGTTTTATCCGAACAACCGCCTCTTCTTCGACACATACCCCGGGCCTTATACCGGTTCTTCTCCGATTTCCACGGACATCGCACCGATCTGGAACCCCGAGGCGTTTTTTAATACCATTGTTGTCAACGGAGTCACCTGGCCTGTCTTTGAAGTGGCCCCGGCCCTTTACCGGCTGAGGCTTCTCGATGGCTGTAACTCCCGCATGCTGAATCTCGGACTGTTTGAGGTGGATCCGGCAACCGTCACGCCCTCATATCCCGGTGATCTGCGTATTCCTGCCGTCGAGTATCCCTTCTACCAGATCGGTGCGGAGCAGGGCTTTCTGCCCCACGTGGTCATGGTACAAACCGGCTATGCAACGCCCCTCCCCGGCAATGGGACGATCCCTGCGCTGGTTCCGGCCCTCAATCCGCAGCAGGCGCTCCTCATGGGAAACGCCGAGAGGGCCGATGTGCTGGTGGATTTCCGCGGCCTGGCGAACGGCACGATCATCCGTATGATCAACACCGCGCCTGACTGGCCTTTTGGCGGATTCCCTGATACCCCTGCCGATCCCTCCACGACCGGGCAGATAATGCAGTTTGTCGTGAACTCCGCGCTGAATGGAGCGAGCCCCACCGACCCGGCAGGGGCAACCCCGGCCGTCGATCCGTGGAGCCTCACCCTGCCTGCGGAGACTCCGCTTGCCGCAGCGACAGTAAAACGCAACGTCTCCCTGAACGAAGCAGAATCCGGTCAGGTCTGCGTGACTGTAGCCCCTGACGGGACGATCACCGTCGTCGATGTCCTGCCGTCGCCGATGACGGATCCAGTCGCCTTTGCCGCATACTGCGCCGCCATACCCCCGGCCTCCGGAGGGCCGGCCATTCCGATGGGGCCGAGGGAGGCAAATGTCGGGACGGTAGACTTCACCAATCCGGCCGCTCCGATGGGCGTTCCTCTTGCCTGGACCGACGAGACGGGTGTGAGCAGTTCCGTACCCGTTTATCGCGAGAACGGTATCGTATCGTCCGTACTGATCACCGAGAATCCGCGTATCACCGGCGCCGGTGCTCCGATCGAGGAATGGAACATCTATAACTTCACCGTGGACGGCCACCCGGTCCATATGCACCTGGTGCGCTTCAATGTGATCAACCGTCAGCCGATACCCGGTGTGGTACCGCCTACAACTCCCTTCCCTCAGCAGCCGTGGGAGACGGGTTTCAAGGACACGGTGATCGCCTATCCGGGCGAGATTACGACGGTCAGGGCCAAGTTCGACATCTCCGGACTGTACGTCTGGCATTGTCATATTGTAGAACATGAAGACAATGAAATGATGCGGCCGTACGTTGTTTCAGAAGACGGGTCCTGCGGGCCGGCAAGCGGTCAGATATTCATCTCTGCCCCGGCCTCGAATCTCTGCACAACCGGAATTCCGACCACTGTAAATGGGACCTCTCACTGGACATGGAGTTGCGTCGGGAAGAACGGCGGCACGACCTCTGCTCAATGTTCGGCGAACATCCGGACATATACCGTCACCGCGGTTGCAGGTGCAAACGGTATTCTCAGCCCGTCAACCCCGTCGCCCAGGATCGTGAACCACGGTTCTGCCACATCCTTAATCTTCGAGGCAAATCCGAATTATCATGTGGCGACTGTATCGGGGTGCGGTGGAACTGCATACAACAATATTTCGAATGCGGTGATGGATTATACCTACACCACGGGACCGGTCACCGGCAACTGTACCGTTAACGCCACTTTTGCCATTAACAGCTTTGCCATCACAACCCACATCACCGGGCCGGGTACGTTCGTCTGTTCTCCGAGTGCCGTGGCGCTCGGAGGTTCTTCACACTGCACCTTCAGCACGGGTACCGGCTATTATGCCTCGAACATCCTGGACAACGCTGTGAATGTACCGTCGCCGGCGTCGCCGTATCTGCTGACGAATGTGACGGCCGGCCATGACATCACGATCACTTTCTCGGAATACTATGTGCGGCGGGTCTCCGCTTCTACTCCGCATTTCCCGTATCTGGACATAGCGTCGGCGTATGCCGCAGTGACGGCCGATGGGGAGATAATCGAAACCAAGGCGGTGCAGCCTCTCCCCCCGGTGACCTTTAACGGACCTTACGCGGTCAGTGTTTCAGGAGGCTATAACACCGATTTCAGCGCAACGACCGGGATGACGACGATCGCTTCGCCGGTCTCGTTCGAGGGCGGTCCGGTGACGCTTGGGAACGTTGTGATCCAGTAGGGCACCTGTAAGGACTGTTCGCTCTCCTCTACGCGCCGAGTGGTGAAGGAGGAGTCTCAGGCCGGGGCAATGTTGCCCCGGCCTTTTTTTGCCTTCTGCGCCCGGGTATTGCCTTTGCGTTTCGGGCCATGGCCTCGTGGCGCCTCCTCTTTTCAAAGTCATGGCTGTTTCGGTCAGAGGCGTAACGAGAGGTTCAAAATAGGTTGACATAAAAGTTCGATTCTTATAATATCTCAGCTGATCAGCTCGCAAATCTGGAGAAGTGTGCGGGCTGCCCGCAGTGGGGTCGGAAAGGAGGAATCGTGACGACCGAGTACCTGGTGAAACGCAATAGCGACCGTGAACCCTATAACGGTCAGATCGATTTCACCGTGTTGTTCATGGACTCCTATGAGTTCATGAGGGTCGATTGCACCGGTATGACTGTTGATGCGAGCAAGGCTGGGTTGGGGCTGATCACGAAATTTCCCCTGGAGCCCGGACAGGTTGTCGAATGGGACGACAGGCATGCCCAGGGACGATTGCATATCGCGCTGGTGAGGTGGTCCCGGAAGATAGATGAACATTATCGGGCCGGCGTCATGTTCATATAGCGGGGCAGGTTTCTGCTTAAGTTATTTCGAAACGGCCCTCCGGTCTCCCGGTACGGTGTTTTGGGAGTGTCGTCCATCGTATCGGATTCAATAAAAATTCCAGTGCAATAGTCCGGTTATACTGGCAAGAACCCTTTTAGCGTGGCTCGCAAAACGCCGGAGGAGATCAGATGACAATAAGCAGGTATGGCGCTGTGATAAGGGGTCTGCTGTTCTGGATTGCAGTCATCTCGTTCCCCGTTCCTTCCGAATCGGCATATCTGAGAAATGTTCCCGTGACGGTCAGGCAGCCTGACGGTCAGGTCCTGCACTGCCTTGCAAGCGGTGACGAGTTCCATAACTGGCTGCACGATAAAGACGGATTTACGATCATGCAGGACCCGACGACCGGATTCTACGTGTATGCGGCGAAGACGGGCAGCGGCCTGGCTGCGACGGCCCTGGTGGCCGGAAGGTCGGATCCGGTAAAGGCCGGTCTCCCCACAAATGTGAACCTCTCTCCGGAAGAGGTGAAGGCGAAGATCGCCTCCCTGCCGCAGCGCAATCCCCTTACCATGACCGGGAGGGTCAATGCCCCGCAGACAGGTGTGATCAACAATATAGTCATATTCATCCGCTTCAGCGATGAAGCCGAATTTACCGACCCTGTCACACTCTACGATGCGAAATTCAACGGCTCTTCGGCCGGAGAAAGTTCTGTATACAATTATTTCAGGGAGGCGTCCTATAATCAGCTTTCTATCTCCACGACATTCTATCCTGCTCCTTCAGGGACTGTCGTATCGTATCAGGATGTCCAGCCGAGGGCGTATTACCAGCCATATAACGCGGTCACCAATCCCGACGGCTACCAGACCGACTACGAAAGCACCACGAGGGAACATACGCTCCTGAAAAATGCGATCGATGCGGTCAGCGCTCAGATAGACCCGTCGCTCGTTGTCGATGCAGACGGGGACGGAGATGTCGACAATGTCTGTTTTATCGTGGAGGGCGGGCCGGATGGCTGGAGCGATCTCCTCTGGCCTCATATGTGGTCGCTGTACACCCAGACCGCGTTGATCAACGGAAAAACGGTCGGCACGTACAATTTCCAGCTCCAGGCAAGCGTCGGCGTCGGCGTGCTCTGTCATGAGATGTTTCACTCTCTGGGAGCCCCCGACCTCTACCACTACAGCCAGGACTTTCTCTCCCCTGTCTGGAAATGGGATATCATGGAGTGGGACCTCGATCCTCCCCAGCATATGGGTGCATATATGAAATTCCAGTACGGGAAATGGATAAGCGCTATTCCCCAGATCTCGGCCTCGGGTACCTATACGCTGAATCCTCTGACTTCATCGACGAACAATGCCTGGAGGATCAATTCTCCGAATTCCCTGAACGAATATTTCGTGCTTGAGTACAGGAGAAGGACCGGCACCTTCGAGGGATCCCTGCCTGGCGAAGGTCTCCTAGTCTACCGCATCAACCCCCTGGTGACCGAGGGCAACCGGAACGGTCCTCCGGATGAGGTCTATATTTACCGGCCTGGCGGCACACTGGCTGACAACGGAAACCCGCTCCTCGCGCCGTTCAGCGTAAATTCCGGCAGAACGGTTATGGATGACATCACCGACCCGTCTGGCTTTCTCTCTGACGGCACTGTCGGGGGACTGAACATTTCGAATGTCACTGCCATCGGCAGTACGATCTCGTTCACCTATGCCGCGGCCGAACCGCCGCCCGCTGCCTGTCTGCTCACCAAATGCTCCACCACAACGGCACTGGTTTCTGATATCAATCCATCGTCTGAAGGTCAGTTGGTGACTTTCACTGCCACCGTGTCAAGCGCAGAGGGGGTTCCGACCGGGACCGTACTCTTCTACTCGGACGGTGTCCCTCTCGGATCGGCGGTGATGCTGGTCAGCGGCACAGCGGCTCTCAGCAGTTCTGCCCTTGCGGCGGGCGACCACGCAGTCATGGCGGTTTACGGCGGCAGTTCGAGTTTCTCCTCAAGCAGCGACATGCTTGACGGCGTGCAGCATATCAGTGGCGACCAGTCCGGCGTATGCGCGGAGAAGGTATCTGATGGCAGTTTCGAAAGCGGTACTCCCAGCGCGTGGTGGGCCGAAACATCGACGAATTTCGGTACTCCTCTGTGTGACGCGAGTTGCGGGTATGCGTTGGCAAGAAGCGGAAACTGGTATGCGTGGTTCGGCGGAACGCCTGTTTTGGAAGCAGGCACTCTCAGTCAGTCCGTGACTTTGTCCGCCGGGGTCGCGCAAGCCTTGCAGTTCTATCTCTGGATCCCCTGGTCGAGCGGTAACCGGACTGATTTTCTGAAGGTCAAAATTGACGGCAATGAGGTTTTTTCAGTCCTCGAAGGTGCTTCTGCGTATGAAGCGGGGTATGTTCCGGTCACCGTTGATCTTTCACCGTATACGGACGGAAACAGCCATATCGTCCTGTTCGAATCGTCGATTACGGGCAGTCCGCAATCGACGAGTTTCGTGGTGGATGATGTATCTATACGGTGCGCCCCGTCGACGCTCATCTCCTCCGACCACAACCCAGCTGCAGCTGGGCAACTGGTCACATTTACTGCTACCGTTACGGGAGGCGGCGGGGTGCCCGGCGGTACTGTCCAGTTCAGCCTGGACGGTCTTCCGTTCGGCTCCCCTGTTGCCCTGGACCTGGGAATTGCGTCTCTCGGCATTCCGAATCTCGATATCGGGATTCATGCACTCTCTGCGGTCTACAGCGGCAATGCGAAGTTCATCGCGGGTGAAGGAGAACTGCCCGGGGGGCAGGTCGTGACACTTTCCGGCACTTGTGACGGCCCCGCAAGGATAGGCATCGTAGATTATCCATTAATAATGGGTGCCCCTGGCGCATATGCTGCTGCTGGTGGGGGACAGGAGATAAGGCTTCGTGAGGGAGAGTTTACCGAGGACCTTATCTTCGCAAGGGGGATTGCCTTTGCGCTGACGGGGGGGTATGGCTGCGGGTTCTTCACGAATAGCGGTCCCACTGTCATCCATGGCCGTCTGGAGATCATATACGACACGGTAACGGTCAGCGGTCTTGTCCTGCAATAGTCCGGCACTGTACGCCGTAAAGGTATGGGTCCGTGAAAAGCCGTCGGAGCGGGAGAGGACCGGGGCTTAAGAAATGGGTCTCAGGTGCCGATAACAGAAGTAACAGGCGCCGATTATGACCAAACTCTCTCATAAGCTGTATCTGGTAAAGAACTTTTTCATCTCGGTCTCTCCCCTCTTCCTGCTCGTGATATTGGTCGCCTTCAAGCCCCTGTTCATTCATCACGTGTTCAAAGAGGTTCAGTCCGGCAGGGCGGCAGTAACGGGACCGCACTGTTTTGGAGACAGGGAGGTAAAGGTCATGGCGAATTCAGGGGAGTCCCTGCTGTCGCCGATATCCGTGGTTGATGAGGCCTTCGAGGGCTTTAATATCCCGAAGGCCATTCGGACAGGGAGCGATGCCACCGGAACGAACGACGGGTATTCAGAGAGGATTACCGAGCCGGCCCCTCTGCCAAAGTTGGCTCCTGAGGCAGTTGAGGTCCGGAAGGCGGATGCGACCGTCACCCGCACGCCTGTTTCGGTCCGGAGGCCTGATAATGCGCAGGACGATGAGCTGAAACAGATCGATGCCCTGGCCAGCAGCGCAGGGCTGCCGGAGGCTGAAAAGAAAGAGATCCTCAGGTCTTACGAAGACCTCAGCCGTATCATGCCGAAGAAAGAGGCGCGCAAGATCATCATGATGAGGCTGGAGACCCCGAAGGCATCGGCAGGAGGGACCCCCATCACGAGGGCAGGGGATAAAAGATATACCCCAGGGTCCCCTTAGCGACCAGTCGAACCAATAACTGCCAGGTCGTTCACCCTCATCCAGACAGGAACCAACAACTCAGTTACTACCTATGAGCACTCGCGTTTGATACCATCAAGGATGCTTGAGATTGAATTTGATAGATCCTCCATTTCTGAATACAGTCTTTCTGCCGTTGATTTGTCCCCAGCGTTGTAAGCGACTACTGCGTCTTTCGCAAAGCGGTGAATTTTTTCATGGGGATCGTTCACAGACTGAAATGACTGAGAGTGGGAACATTTGGTCATGCCTTCTCCGAAGTACCATTTACCGAATCGGCAACTCTGATGATTTGGTAACGTCGATGGATCGATGGTTTTGTCCCCGCTGAGACATGAAGCTATATTGCCAACAAAAATACGGTGGTCAGCCTTTGCTACATCAAGAATCATAAGTTCAGCCCCTTTTGTCCTAAACCCTGATGTGGATGTACGGAGTTCCTGGGCAACCCCGATCAGGTCATTAACCTGGTGCATGACGTCAGTCGACATAGTCTCCATCTCTTTGGCGATATCAGAAGTCTTTTCGATATTTCTTGCTACTTCTTCTGAAGCTGCAGACTGCTCATCAACAGCGGTAGCTATCTGCGTTATCTGATCCCTGACTCTTTGCACTTCATTTACTATGGAATTAAGAGAATCTCCCACATTGCTTATATACTGTGTTGCCTTTGTTACCTCAATGGATGCATCCGACATAGATGCGGAGGTCTGAGATGCTTCGGCCTGGACCGATGTAATTTTCCCCGTAATCTCGCTTGTAGCTTTTACAGTCCTCTCAGCCAGTTTTCTAACCTCGTCGGCCACAACAGCAAACCCTCTTCCCTGCTCCCCGGCGCGGGCCGCCTCGATCGCTGCGTTCAGCGCCAGAAGGTTCGTCTGGTCCGCGATATCTTTGATTACAGTAACAATATCTCCGATCTCTGCTGAGCTTTTGTTCAGTCTTTCGATCATAGTGGCAAGTTCGACAGTTGATGTATGAACTCTATTCACTGTTTCAATGGCATTGTTTGCTATTCCCTTGCCTCCTTCGGCAACCTCCATTGCATTGGCAGACATTTCGGATCCAACCGAGGCATTGCGCGCGATGTCGTTTATAGTCTGACTCATCTCTTCAGCCGCTGTCGCGATCTGCTGTGCCTGTCCTGACTGGTTCCGAGCCCCGGTCATGGTTTTTGAAGCCCGTGCGCGAAGAATGTCTACGGCATTAACAACGTTGTTTGACGAAGCAAGTATCGCGTTTATCATGGCATTGAGAGAATCTATCATCGCGTTCGTGCTGAGTGAAAGTGCATTGATCTCGTCACCGGTGCTGCCGCATTCCATGTTTACAGACAAGTTCCCTTTAGAGATATCATTCATATGATTCGTTAGCCGGTCAAGAGGAATATATATCTTTCTTCTTGTAAAGACCCAGACAAAGGCGAGCAGGATACTATTAATGATCAACAGGGCTATCTGAATGTCCTTGAGCATTATAACCGCAGCCTTGGAATGTTTTTCAGCAACCTCTACCAATGCATTGGTCAAGGCAAAATATACCTCGCTATCTTCAATTAGAGATTCTTTTGAGGATGGATCACTTCTGGCTGTGTTGATCTTTTCTTTCAAGGAGGCCCAGCTTTTTTGCACGTCTGTTAACTTCTGAATGAATTCAGCGTCCGTGGCCTTTGGCAGTTTAAGCTCCTGATCTCCGTTCAATAGACCACTGATAATCTTATCTATTGCATTGCTCAGTTGATCAGAGGGCTTGCCGGCAAGCTCAAGTTTAACCAGTCGTTGAGTTGCGCCGCGGACTATGCCACTATAATTGACAATGCGTCCATCGTTGGACATACCGCTTAACTGGTAAAATACTGATGCACTGCTGATGCAGGAAAATAGAAATAGCATTGCGACAATGGTTTTGAGGGTAGAAGAGATTTTCATATTTTCAGCTGTCTCCCTTATAAATTATGCGTCCAGCACGGTTCTCACTATTTTCAACATCTCGATAATTGGAAAGGGCTTACTGATAAACGTCGCGCCCTCAGGAGTCGAGAGTCCTTCTCCCGACAAAACTGAGTCGTAACCACTCATGAGAATCGCCTTCATTCCGGGGGTAACTTTTTTAATCTCTTCGAACACAACTCGCCCATTCTTCCGCGGCATTGCGATGTCAAGGATCAGGAGTTTTATGGCGTCCTTGTTTCTTAGGTATTTGTCCATTGCGTCTTCGCCATCCACGGAGGCTATGGCCTTAAACCCGGCCTCCTGCAATATCGTCACCACAATATTTCTGACTGCGTCGTTATCATCAGCAACTAATATTGTTTCAGTCCCCCTGTAGACAAGTTCGTGTGCTTCAGTCTTGGCAGCCGACTTTTCCGAAAGCGCTATTGGGATCGGCAGGTAAATAACAAAAGTCGTTCCGCGACCCGGTTCACTGAGGACGTTAATATATCCTTTGTGCTGCTTTATAATTCCGTAGCTCATGGCAAGACCAAGGCCGGTTCCTTTCCCCAGTTCCTTGGTGGTAAAAAAAGGATCGAATATCTTTTCCTTTATCATTTCATCGATGCCAGTGCCTGTATCAGCTATGGATAGCCGAACATATTTACCGGGCCTGTTATAGCCATGAAGCTTCATAAACTGCTCATCCAGGTATACAGCGTCTGTTGTGATCGTCAATTTACCGCCATCAGGCATAGCATCGCTGGCATTAGATACAAGATTCATAAGAACTTGAATTATCTGCCCGCTGTCTCCCAATACCGTGGTATCTTTGTCTGTAAGTTCTATTCTGAACTCGACATCTTCCTTGGTACGTTTATTAAGCAGTTCCTGAGCGCCACGGATAATATCATTTACAGTGTAAAGAGTTAACTTGATCGCTTGTTTTCTGCTGAACGCAAGGAGGCTCTGGACCATATTTGCAGCTTTTTCAGAGGCGGCCAGAATTTGGTCGATACTGGGTCTCAATGATTCCTCACTGCCTATTTTCATCTGAAGCAGGTTTCCATAGCCCATGATCGCGGTAAGTATATTATTGAAATCGTGTGCAATCCCGCCGGTGAGCGTTCCCAGTGCCTCCATCTTTTGAGCCTGTCTCAACTGATCGCCGAGTATTTTCTTTTCAGTGACATCACAGATGATCTCAATAACTGAGGATACGTTCTTACGGGAGTCCAGCATCGGGTACGACCTTAATTCGACATAATGCGGAAATCCCTTTTTCTCATAGTGAGTATGCATGACAGAGTGAGGTGAGCCTGTCCTGAATGTATACTCAGCCGCGCAATCCTCCCCGTTCATATGGCATGGCCTATCTCTTCCGTGAGACACTTCGTAACAGTAATTGCCCACAACATCCTCGATCGGTTGTCCAGCCTGATCGCAGTATGCTTTGTTGGCGCTAATAATCCTGTAGTTGCGGTCTATGACGACGAGTCCCTCTCCCATGCTCTCAAGGATTTCTCCAAGGAAGGCTTCTGTCTGCCTACCTGCCGTTATATCCCGTAGGATCTCGGTCACGCCGAAAATGTTGCCATTTTCGTCTCTGAGCGGTGATGCAGTAATATGAAATATCTTGTCCGAACCGTCAGGCATTCTATGGGTATGTTTAATAGATATCGCATTGCCGGTTTCAAATATCTCTGAGTGGGGGCATATGATATCGGAAATGCACTTTTCAGGGCAGTGGGAAGAACAGCCGTGGGCCAAGTCATAGCATTTCCTATTGAGAACATCTTCTTCGTGTAACTGGCAAAGATCAAGCATGACCTTATTCACGAAGACGATATTGTATTCTTTGTCGATCACCAGAACGGCGTCGTTCAGGGAATCGAATACTTCTTTTAAGTTATTCTGCGTCCACTGCATGAATTGCCTTTATAGAAAAGGTTATTAAGAAAAACGTAGAAGGATAGCATGAAACCAAACATATTGGCAAGAAAACATTATAATCTTTTATGAGGTTACTTGATAATTATAGATTTAGGATGTTATCGTTTTGTAGCAAAAAAGGTTCTGTCAAGATATCCTCAAATTAAAGGATATCTTGAGTGTACCAAGTACAGTAGATGCCTACAGGAGACTTGACCATAATGAAACAGAAAACCGGGATCCGATTGCATACGGAAACCGCCGGCGGTGCGAATGAAACCGGCATATCGGTTGATATTCTTACGAAAATCAACAAAGAGCTCAGGGCGTTTCTTGAGCATTCACTTACTACCGAATCATTTTGGGAGAAGTGGACTGCTGTCGACTTTGGATTCAGAAAAATAACCTGCTGGAAAATCAAAAACTGCGAAAGAAATGATTGTCCCTCATTTCAGGATGCGGACTGCAGATGCTGGCTAAGGGCTGGCACTCTCTGCGGAGGAGATATTCAGGGTGACTTTGCCAAGAAATACAGGAGTTGTTTTGAATGCGACGTTCTTAAGATGCTTGACGCGGATCCGGTCCGCTCCCTTTACGAGAATATCAATATCCTGATTCATCACCTCGGCAAGAGGGACGAGAAGATCATGAGCATGGCTATAAGAGATCAGCTTACAGGTGTATACAATAGGACCTATTTCAACGAATATATCGAAAAGATGATCGCCTATTCAAACCGCTATGGCGAGTACATTTCATTCATTATGATAGACCTTGACGGATTCAAGCCGCTAAACGATAAGCATGGTCACCAGGCAGGTGATGCCGTTTTGGTCGAGACGGCAAGGATAATCCAGGCCAATATACGCAATTCTGATATGCTTTTTCGGTATGGGGGTGACGAGTTTCTTATTGTTCTTCCACATTCGGACTGCGAAAAGGTGGAGGCAGTAAAAATCAGACTTCAGGATGCGGCAGAAGAGTGGAATAATAACAATGCCCTATATGATCATTTCACGTTATCCTTGAGCATTGGCTGCGCCACGTGGCAACAGGGTTCCGATCTTTTTCTAAAGATTAAGGAAGCTGACAATATGATGTATATTGAGAAACGGCAAAAAACAGGGCTGCAAGAGCGATGACTTGCCAACTGCACATAACCCGTTGTTTGTCACTGCCCGGTTGGAGGCTCTGAATGAGTATAACGGACGGGCCCAGGTTGTCAGGATTACCCGTGCCACACAGAAATCGATACAAAATCATGTTTGCATAGCTCATTGTGGTTTCCGACCACCTTGGCACTGTCCGAATAAAATGAAGAAACCTACAGCTCATGCGCCTCATACTAGTGTAGTGTCTCATAAATAGCTTTACAATAGGGTGAATCTCATGTATAGTGAATATATGAGCAGAACGGCAGCCCAAATTATGTTATCACCGGAAGAACGATCCACAATTGACATGTGGGC
>JAKAIE010000135.1 GCA_021814475.1 Nitrospirota bacterium | reverse complement strand
AAGCTCCCGGGCGGCATCGAGAATCTCCCTGCGGAACTCTTCCTTGTATTTTGCCCTTTTTTCCTTGACTCCCATTAACTTTCCTTAGCGTTGATAGTCAATCTTAACGCTGTTAAGCTTAGCTCGCAGCATCATTTTTTGTCAAACCGTTCCACGGTGTTCAGCCAGTGATACACAAAAGGTATCAGCAACCTGAAATAAGGACCCGGGAACAGAATGTTCCTTGACGCGGAATCAGGCCTCACCGGCCTTCCCTCGCCAAATATTGACTGGAACGGCTAATGGACCTATACTGAATAACCGTCATACGCCTCTGCCCGTCCGGCGTTCAGCTTCCGGATAAGGGCCGGGGATATGCCAGAATTCATGCAATAATCAGTTCATGCGGTGAGCGTGAGGAGGACGAATGAAGCAGAGAATTGCCCTGGTCCAGGTTTTGACCTTCTGTGCACTGTTGAGTATCGTCTGCAGCGGATGCGGTCGTGGCGCACTCATATCCATCTCGGTAACGCCTGTCAACGCTACTGTCCTGGCGGGCTCTACACGGCAGTTCATCGCAACCGGCACCTACTCCAACAACACATCCTCCGATGTGACAGGAAAGGTCACCTGGACCTCGTCCAATCCCTCGGTGGCAACTATCACCAGCGGCGGGCTTGCCACAGGCGTTTCCGCAGGACATACCGTCATCACCGCAACGGACGGTGTCTCCACTGTCGCGACGCTCATAGTGGCCGTGTCGTCGTTTTTCCCCGTAGGGGTGAACCCGGCCGATATCGCCATTGACGCCTCAGGAAACGCATGGATAGCCAACAACGGCGTCAATAATGTCACAAGACTCAGCCCCGCGGGAGCCCTTCTCGGCACCTTTGCCGTGGGCTCAAACCCGGCCGATATCGCCATTGACGCCTCGGGAGATGTGTGGGTGGCAAACAAGGGCAGCAATAATGTCACCAGGCTCAGCCCCACGGGAACTCTGCTCGGCACCTTTACCGTGGGCTCAAACCCGACCGATATCGCCATTGACGCCTCAGGGAACATCTGGACTGTGAACAGCGGGAGTAATAACGTCACCACGCTGAGTTCCACCGGGCAGCTGCTCGGCACCTTTGCTGTCGGCCTCAGCCCCCAAAGCCTTGCTATAGACGGAAAGGGCGATGTATGGGTGACGAACAGCGGCGGCAACACCGTTACCAGGCTGGGCTCCACGGGAGTACTGCTCGCCAACTACATTGTCGGCAATCGTCCTCAGGGGATTGCGATAGACGGGGGGGGCAATGCGTGGGTAACGAATTACGATGACGGCACGGCAACGCAGTTGAGCCCCGAGGGAGTGGCGCTCGGCACCTTTGCTGTAGGGAGCAACCCCCAGAGCATTGCGATAGACGGCGGCGGTAACGTATGGGTGTCGAACTTCGGCACAAACACCATAACTGAGCTGAACCCCACAGGAACGGTCGTCGGAACGCTGATCTCGGGAGATCAGCCGACGGGTCTGGCAATTGACTCCTCCGGCAATGTCTGGGTGGCCAATAACGGAACCGGCACGGTGACAGTCCTGTCAGGTGCTGCAACTGGAAATTTCCATACGTATGCGGGTCCGGTCTGGCCTTGAACCTCCAGGTCTCGTCAGCTCGCGAATGCAGCTCCGCGCCCCGGCGTTAGCCACAAGACTTTCGTGCTTATCCGCGGGATCACGGGAGGATCAGAGCCTCCACTGTTGACGTTTCACTTGAAACCGTAGCACACAGGCTGCGACATTCCTGCAGATTTTCGCAAGAAACAAGCCGCAGTCGTTTCTCCCCAACCCTTTCGGCTCTACTGCATGCACCCTTCGTAGAGCAGCTCGATCTGACTGTGGCACTCCCTGAACGCCTGGAGCACCATGGGGTCGCAGTGCTGGGGCATCGTCCTGCCGTCGCCCACAGTGATGATCTCGACCGCCCTCTCATGGCTCAGCCGGGGCTTATAGGGCCTCTCACTCCTCAGGGCGTCGTAGATATCGGCGAGCATGACGAGCCTTCCCTCAAGCGGGATCTCTTCTCCCTTCAGCCCCCTCGGGTATCCGCTGCCGTCCCACCTCTCGTGATGATTCAGCGCGATCGACGCGGCCATCCGGATCTTGGCGTTGTCAGATCCCGAGAGTATCTTCTCCCCTATAGCGGCATGCGTCTTCATGATCTCGAATTCAGTATCCGTCAGGGGCCCGCCCTTCAGCAGGATGCTGTCGGGGATGCCGATCTTGCCGATGTCGTGGAGAAGGCTGCTGAAGGTGATCGTCTCGACAAACTCCTCGGGCATTTCCATCGACTCGGAGATAAGGTTCATGAATTTCCCTATCCTCTCGATATGCGCCTTGGTGTTCGCATCGCGGAACTCAGCGGCTGCACTCAGTTTCCGGACCATCTCGTTGCTCATATTTCTTATCTCGAGGGTCCTTCGCCTCACCTCCTCTTCGAGGATCTGGTTGTGTCTCACGATGAAATCTTCGAAGGCCTTTATCTTCAGGAGGTTCCGCGCGCGTATCGTCAGTTCGGTCATGTCCACCGGCTTACCCAGGAAATCGCTCGCTCCGACCGAAAGCCCCTTCAGCTTCGATTCACGGTCGTACAGACCGGTGACCATGATCACCGGCGTATTCGCAGTCTCCGGGTCCTCCTTGATCAGCCTGCACGCCTCATACCCGTCCATCTGCGGCATCATGATATCGAGGATCACCAGGTCCGGCCTGAACTCCCTGCTCTTTCTGACCGCCTCCTCCCCGTTCGAGGCGCCCTCGGTGCAATAGCCAGCCATCTGCAGCCATTTACTGAGAACGGCAAGGACGGACTCCTGGTCGTCAGCTATGAGTATCTTTTCGCCGGGCACACCCTGCTCCTTTCAGCCGGCCCATCCGGACCGGACGGGTTGGAAGATATCTTTGTCGGCATTGCGGACAGATGCGGGGGCGGACCAGAACTGCCGGATACGTCCCACCCTCGTTCATATTATACCGCGCATCAGTCCTCTGCGCTATTTCCCCCGCGGATCTTCCTTCCGCGGGACATAACTCTTCCGTCGTCTCCGCATCTGTTGGGCCATGCCGACGTCGTCCGACGTCTTCTCCTCCTTCAGCATTCAAGTGATCTCTCCGTAAAGCGGTCGTTCAGCACAAACACCTTGTTCTTCAGTACAGTCACCTCACCGTCCCTCGACAGTTTGTCGAGGATCCGCGTCACCGTCTCGCGTGCAATCCCCGTCATGTTTGCTATATCCTGGTGCGTAAGTTTGACGTTCAGCATGGTCCCGTTTTTTACCTTCTGCCCGTGCTCATCGGAGAGCACGTGCAGAAGCATCCTTATCCGCTGAGAGGCGCTGCTGAAGCTGAGGATCTGTATCCGGTCCCAGGACGCCCTGAGGCGGTCGCAGAGGATTCTGAGCATGACATCCAGCATCTTGCCCTGCGTGTGCAGAAGCTGGCGGAAGGTCTCCCGCGCGATGATCGCGATAATCGAGTCCTCCATCGACACGACCATCGCCGGGGTGGTCCTGTTGTCGATAA